>JBCCRH010000153.1:0-12127 GCA_039208045.1 Bacteroidota bacterium | reverse complement strand
AGGCAGGGGTACCTTTTGAGGCTACCTATACTCCGCAAAACTTGGCGGGGGGGCTTTATTTGTTGCGGTTGGAAATGGGGGGGCATTCGCTTACGGAGCGGGTGGTGGTGAAGTAGCCGCAGCGAAATTAAAAACAGCGGCTACAATCAAGCTCTCTGCTAGAATACGTCCAGCTAGCTTATCGCGACAACTACACCCCAACGATCAGCTTATCCAACCAACTCCTCAACTGCTCTTCTAGCTGAACGGGCCGCAGCATGTACACTACTCCAGTCCGTTCCAGTGGTATAGGCATCTCCGGCAAAGTAGATTTTATTATGGATCGATTCTCCGAGCGTTCTGATCACTCTCCAATCTTCGTAGGCAGTAGCGTAGGCGCCATTGGCGTAAGGCTCTTTATTCCAACTCTGGACAATATGCTCTATGTAGCTGGACGAGGCGATATTACTACCAAAAATGGTGTCCAATTCATTCAGTATGTAGTCGCGTTGTGCATTAGCTGAAAGGCTTTGGTAGATTTCGGCAGGCGCGCCTGTTGAAAATAGTCCAAGTATATGATCTGAGGTGTTTTGTGCATAGGCAGCATCGTAGTATTGTAATTGTCCTTCGGGGGTTGCGCTATTTGGAAAGCTAATGTAGGTGGGATAGAATTTAGTAGTAAACTTAAAAAATGCTTTGAAGCCACTCCACACCTTAACATTCCTAATGGCTTCCTGCTTTTTATCAGGTAAAACTGGCGTAAAATTTATCATCCCGTTTTGAAGTATCTTCAAAGGGACAGCAACGATAACTTTATTGGCCCTGAAAGTCTCTCCGCTTTGAGCAGTGACGACTATATCGTCTGTAGCGTAATCAATAGCAGTAACGGGGGTATTAAACGTGATCTTTGATTGGACACTTGGTAAAATATAGGTTTCAAAAAAGTCGAGCCAACTCGAACCTACAAATTTTTTATCCGCAAAATCATTTCCGAAATGATTGCCTAAGGTATCTAAGGCTAAACTTGTCCCATCAAAATATCCTGATGAATCATTGGAAAGATCATAGCCTTGCATTTGTGTGGCTATACCAACAGTAGTGTCATTGACTATTTCAGACAAAATGTTATTGCCACTATTAGCCACATGCATCCATTCTCCACCTAAAGAAATGGGAAAATTAGAAAATGTTGTATTGTGCTTGATACGTCCGCCGTGCGTAGGCAATGCTTCTAATACCTGAAAGTCGATACCTTGCTGGGCTAATAAATAAGCTGCGGACATGCCTGCAGGCCCTGCACCGATGATAATAATTTTTTCATTACCCCTCATCGGAATCATATCATCGCTCTTGACGCAGCCTTTTAAAGTGGATGAAAAGGGAAGGGAAATACCCAAAACGGCACATACCTTCAAAAATTCGTTTCTGTTCATTTTATCTATTTTTTTATGTTTTCCATACCCTGAAAGGGCATAATAGGCTTCATTTACAGTGTGTGATAGTTGTCATTCAAGTATAGGGCAGCTTTGGGACAAGTTTTTTGACTTATGTCAAAAAACTATTTATCAATCCTTATCCTGCTCAGTATACCAAATGCTTTTTGCCCCAAACACACTACCACCTTCTTATTTCTTTTCAAGAATTTGTGTACTTTTACATTACTCAAGTCAGTATAGGATATTGACTTGACTCAACATAAAACTTTAACATTGAGTAATAGCATACATCAATTTAAGGTAGCAGGAATAGAGGGCGCGGAAATTAATTTCGCCGACTATGCGGGCAAAAAGATGCTTATTGTAAATGTAGCTTCTGAGTGTGGGTATACGCCCCAATATCAGCAGTTGCAAGAATTATATGAGGAGTTTCAAGACCGATTAGTGGTAATTGGAGTGCCTTCCAATGATTTTGGAGGGCAAGAGCCAGGTACCAACGCTGAAATACGAGCATTTTGCACCACCAGATATGGGGTTACGTTTCCCCAAACAGCTAAGCTGTCTATACGAAAATCGCCACATGAATTGTACCAGTGGTTGACAACGAAAGCGAAGAATGGAGTGATGAATAGTGTGGTAAAGTGGAATTTTCATAAATATTTTATAGACGAGCAAGGCCATTTAATCAATAGTTTTTCCTCTGGCGTGAGCCCATTTGATGACCAAATAATAGGTCAGCTCACTGCATAAGCTTCCTTTATAGATGTGCTAATTTACTCCTGGATAGGACTAGATTATGTCATATAGCGCCGTGATCGGACAGGCAGAAACCATTAGCTTATTGCACCAATTTGTGGAGCAAGACCGCCTACCGCATGCCCTACTTTTGGTTGGCCCAAAAGGCTGCGGGAAGTTGGCGCTAGCCATTACGGCTGCTCAGCAGTTGTTGTGTGAAAATAAGACAGAAACAGGCGACGCCTGTGGCCGCTGTCGCGCTTGCATCAAGTCGCACAAACTCATCCATCCAGACCTTCACTTTTCTTTTCCTACGGTTGGCACCAATGTCACGAGCGATACCTACTTAGGCGCTTGGCGCGAAGCGCTTTTGGATAATCCCTACTTAAATATCAACCAATGGCTACAACTCATTGGCGCAGAAAATAAACAAGGGAATATCAATAAGCAGGAGTGCAATGCCATCATCAAAAAGCTAAGCCTAAAGACCTTCGAAAACAACTATAAGGTACTCATCATGTGGCTACCTGAGTTCTTGGGTAAGGAAGGGAATCGCCTGCTCAAAATTATAGAAGAACCACCCGCCAATACGCACTTTATTTTGGTAGCGGAGCGCACCGAACTTATTCTTAATACCATACTATCGCGCTGCCAACTCGTAAAAGTAACGGCCCTTTCGGATAAAGAAGTAATCGCTGGACTACAGCAAAAAGGGGTAGGCTCTCTAGAGGAAGCTCAGCAAATCGCGTATCTAGCCAATGGTAATTTCAATGAAGCGCTGAGCTTAATGAAGCGCCAACAAGCCAACGAAACCGAAGAGTTTCTGGCCTGGCTACGCCTCTGCTACCAAGGCAATGGCATTAAGATTGTCAACTGGGTGAATACATTCGCAAAAAAAGGGCGGGAGCCGCAGAAGCTCTTCTTCCAGTATGCCCTCCACTTTCTGAGGGAGTATTTTATCCTAAAAACAGATGCTGGACTGCGCCTACGCTTACAAGAGGCAGAAATAAAAACCGCCGAAAACCTAAAGAAAATAATCGCCATAGAGCAGATAGAAGCAATGATGGAGCTTTTCTCGGAAAGCATTTATTATATCGAGCGAAATGCAAATCCAAAAGTCTTGCTCCTCGACACTTCATTGCAATTAAACCAAATTTTGAAAATGCCAAAAACTGTGTCCGCCTAAGGCGGGCAGCTATATAAATACAGAAGATTATGGGATGTAAAGGATGTAATAATGGAAAAGACGGCGGTGGTGGCTGCGGATGTGGAAGCAGCGGCAAGTGTGGCACCAGCAGTTGTAATCGCCTCAATACGTTTGATTGGCTCTCCATCATGGAAGTAGATGATGTAGAGCATTTCGATATAGCCGAAGTGAGCTTTAAGAATGGAGCGCGCAAAGGATTTTTTCGCAACCCGGCCTACACCAAAACCGGTACTGGCGATATGGTGGTGGTCGAAACAGGCACTGGCCACGATATGGGGCGTATTACCCTTTCGGGGGAATTGGTGCGCTTACAGATGCGCAAAAAACGGGTGCCCGAAGATAGTGTATTACATGGCATTATCCGCCGGGCTAATGAGCGGGACCTAGAGCGGCTGCAAGAAGCAAGAGCCTTGGAAAAGCCTACTATGGTTCGTGCTCGGGTCATTGCTCGCACGCTCGGGCTAGAAATGAAGGTGGGCGATGTGGAATACCAGGGGGATCGCCGCAAGGCCACTTTTTACTACACCGCAGATGGCCGGGTGGATTTTCGCGAACTTATCCGCCACTTTGCAAAGGAGTTTCGGGTAAAAATTGAAATGCGCCAGATTGGAGCGCGGCAAGAATCTGCACGTGTGGGAGGCTTAGGATCGTGTGGGCGGGAGCTCTGCTGCTCTACTTGGCTGACTGATTTCAAGTCCGTCTCTACCGCTGCGGCACGCTACCAAAATTTGGCTATCAACCAATCTAAACTCTCCGGGCAATGTGGTCGCCTAAAGTGCTGTCTCAATTATGAACTGGATACCTACCTGGATGCGTTAGACCATTTCCCCAAAAGGGCTGATAAACTCGAAACGCAAGTGGGCCGCGCTACCCTTATCAAGACGGATATTTTCAAAAAAATCATGTATTACGTCTATGAAAAAGAGGGCGCACGTGGGAAATTTTTCGCGCTAAGCGTAGCAAGAGTACACGAGATACAGGCCATGAATAAAAGTGGAGAAAAACCAATTGACTTAATCGATATTACCCAATTGGAAACTACAGAAGCCGCAGAAATAATTGATTACGCAGACGTGACGGGCGTTATTGAACTTCCACCAGAAGAAAAGCGTAAAAAGAAGCGATGGAAACGCAAACCAAAGAAAAAACCGGCTGGCCAGAAGCAGCAGCACAATCAGTCGAAACCTAAGCCCCAACAGGCAAAAGCCCCATCCAAACAACAACCTAAACAATCGGGTGGTACTGCTCCCCAAAAGGAAGGGACTCCGACTGGTGAAAAGCCACAGAATAACAGCAATAATAACCGTCGAAGAAATAATAAAAAACGTCGTAAAGGGAGAAATAACAGAAATACTCCTCCTAAAACAGATACATAAACAAAAAACATCCACGCATGAAATATGATGTAACCGTGATCGGTTCGGGCCCTGGCGGCTACGTAGCAGCGATTCGGGCCGCTCAGCTAGGTTTAAAAACTGCTATTATTGAACGCTACAACAGCCTGGGCGGCACTTGCCTAAATGTGGGCTGCATCCCCTCCAAAGCGCTCTTAGACTCTTCAGAGCATTACCACAATGCCAAAGACAAATTTGCTTCGCATGGTATCGATTTGAGTGACCTCAAAGTGAATATGCCTCAAATGATTAAGCGCAAAAATGAGGTGGTGGCACAAACCGTCAAGGGCGTTGAGTTTTTGATGAAAAAAAACAAAATTGATGTCCACTACGGCCACGGCTCTTTTGTAGATGCACATACGATTAGCGTTGCTAAAGAAGACGGCACCAAGGAGCAGATCGAAACCGACAAAGTAATTATTGCTACTGGCTCCAAACCGATAACCCCTGCTGCCTTTAATTATGACAAAAAGCGAGTGATTACCTCCACAGAGGCGCTGAACATTCAAGAGGTGCCAGAGCGTATAGTAATTATTGGGGGTGGTGTGATTGGTTTAGAGTTGGGCTCGGTATATGGTCGTTTGGGCACGAAGGTCGAAGTAGTGGAGTATGCAGATCGTATTATTGCAGGTATGGATGGCGACTGTAGCAAAGAGCTCATGCGTGCTTTGAAAAAGACGGGTCTCAAGTTTCACTTAAAGCATATGGTGACCACTGTTACTGCCGAAGGCGATAAGGTAAAAGTGGGTGTACAAAAGCGCGATAGTGATAAAACCTTTGAAATAGAAGCTGATTACTGCTTAGTGGCGATTGGTCGCCGAGCATATACCGATAATTTAGGGCTGGAAAATGTAGGCATTCCCACCGACGATAAGGGACGTATTGAGGTAGATCAGCATTTGCAAACTAATGTACCTGGCATTTATGCTATTGGTGATGTCATCAAAGGGGCGATGCTTGCGCATAAGGCGGAAGAGGAAGGCGTATTTGTAGCAGAAACGATAGCTGGCCAGCACCCTCATATCGATTATAATTTGATCCCAGGCGTCGTCTACACTTGGCCTGAAGTAGCCGGGGTAGGACAGACGGAGGAGCAGCTCAAAGAAGCGGGAGTACCTTACAAATCGGGTAAGTTTCCCTTTAAAGCCTTGGGGCGCGCTCGGGCCAGTACAGATACGGAGGGGATGGTAAAGGTATTATCGCATCAAGCAACAGACGAAATCTTAGGAGTCCACATGGTAGGGCCGCGTACGGCTGATATGATTATTGAGGCAGTAGCCTTGATGGAATTCCGCGCCTCTGCTGAGGATGCTGCGCGCATGAGCCACCCGCACCCGACCTATACGGAGGCCTTTAAGGAGGCAGCCTTGGCTGCTACGGAGAATCGGGCCTTGCATATATAAACCCGCTAGGCGCGTGCGCTGCCCTTTAACTTCGTACGCGCCTACACCTCCGTCTCCACACTTACCCCTTTTAACTCCCGAATCTTTTCAAATACCCACGCTTTATCTGCCAAAGATTTACTCTGCTTGGCGTCGCGTTCCATCTTGGCAATAGCCGCTTTATCATAGGGAGCAACATTAGAAAGTTTTTTCACAAAGCGAATCAAATTGAGATATTGTTGCTTCAAGCTGCGGGAGATCAACTTATTGCGTTGCAGGTAAATCCGAAAGCTGTCTGCCAAAGAATCTAAGACTAGATACTCTTGCTGCTCATAATAGGTTTTGAGGAGCATCAATTTCCCGCCGAGTGCGTAGTTTATATTCTTGTAGGTCACCTCTCGTAGCAATTCGATGACTCGATCGTATTCTTTGCGGTGAAAGTACACTTTCGCCAGGTTGTAGTTGAGCGAGTTTTCCTGCTTGGCCTTTGGCAGGCGCTCTGTGTAGTGTTGAATAAAATGCTCGACCCAGTCAAAGGCTTTGATATGCAGCCCAACAGTGATGACATTTTTATAATACTGCGTGCCTAGCACTCCATCTTCAAAGACAATTTCCTGCTCAATAAGTGTTTTCTGAATATCAAATAACTCCTGGAAGTACTCGGTATGCCCTGCATTGATCTTGATATGGATACAATAATTTTGCAGGTGGATATAAAGGATTTGTAGATCATGCCGATCAATGGATGCTTGCTGTTCCAGCAGGTATTGCTTGAGCGACTTAAAGAGGTGAGCCTCTTCGGGGTGCATCAGCATTTGGGCCACCAAATAGTAGGCTTTCACCGGTGCTTCTGCCAAAAAGTGCTCTTCTATAAAGGACAGGAAGAACGGAGGAATACGAATATTTGCTTCCTGACAAAGAAACAGCTGATACCCTAATGCATCACAATAATGACGCAGCTTTTGCAGCAAATAAAAGCAATCGAGGCGATAATCGGCAGTCTCAATATGTTGAAAAAAAGGCTTTTTTGGACGACTTTTTTCTATTTTTTTATGCTCGCGCAGCTGCCATTGGAAGTGTTGAAAGTAGTGCAGCATATCAGGTGCGACCTGCTCTGTAAATTTGGCAGCTAACTGCCGCCGCAAGCTGAGGTAATGCTTTTCTAACTGGTGCTCTATGAAATAATCTAGCAGCACTAATTGGCTATGCCCATCTTGTACTCTTTGTTTTTCAACCAATAGAAATTGATAAGCATGCTGATTGAGTTCAAAACTAAGTCGCCTGATTACACTATCCACATAGGGTGCTCCTCTGAATAACTGCTTCCACACCCTTGCCTTTTTTAGTGCGAATAGATCGTCTCCTTCCTCTAGCTTCCGCAAATGTTTTTCCACAATAGCAAATAGGCAGATCAAATCTTCATTCTCGTTAAAATAAGGAGACGCTAAATATTTTCGAAATCGAGTCAATTCTGACTTGGAAAACGTGCCCAATAGGCTCATAAGTTTTTTACTCAGCATTTCATACAAATTTTCGATTAATCCATAAACCAGAATAAACTGCTTTTGTTTAGCGCTTAAACTTATTGATAATCAAACTTTTGCCTTTTAAATCATTTTTTACTAGCCCGAACAAATTGCTTCTTTTGTTCTTTACAATCTGTACAAATCATTGAATATTCGTAGTGTGAAAAATCAAAAAAGCATGGCAGTCTATTCCTTTACCCGTCCTATCGTACTCACGCTGTTGATGAGTATCCTATCATTTAGCTTGTATGCGCAGTGTAGCATGCTATTGGGAACTGTAATTGAGGATCCCTGTGGCTTGCTTGTTGTGAGCGCACAAGATGAAAATTTGCGCTACGAGGTAGTTGCTGGTGGCGATAATTTGGCGGAAGGCGAAATTGTCCGCTTGGACTTTACACTTGCCGCTGATGGAACCTGTAGTAATGCTATACCTGTAGAAGTTCTTTGTGTAGAATACTTAACCAACTGCATTGATTTTTCTGCCATTGATGCTGCTGCCAATTGTGATGGGAGCTATGAACCGGTTTGTGGATGCGATGCCATAACCTACGCCAATGCTTGTCAAGCACAGTTTACGCATGGTGTAATGAGCTGGACGGATGGTGCCTGTCCTTTCAATGCATTTGAATGTGAAGCATCATACATGTTCGGCTATGTCGATGCCAATACTGTTGTTTTTTATAATAATTCCAATGGTTATAATGTTGTACAGTGGGCGCTTTCTGATACACAGGCAACAGTTATAGCACAGTCTAATGAATCCCTGGTCGTGCAATTTAGTATTGCTAATCCAGAAGTTTGCCTACTTATCACGAATGATGAAGGGTGCTCTGATGTATTCTGCCAGACGATTGCAATAGATCATCCTGCCGAAATGTGTGAGTTAACCGATTGCGTATGGCCAGGTGATGCAAATGGCAATGGGAGAGCCAATATTTTTGACCTTCTCAATATCGGTCTGGGCTTTAATGCGATGGGGCCACAGCGTCCGTTTTTTGCAGAGCCCGGCAACCCTAACCTATGGGCACCTACGTTTGGTCACGACTGGGAAGAGCACGTAGGGGCAGTAGACTTTAAACACATCGATTGTGATGGTAATGGGTGGATCAATGAAGATGATATTGATGCCATTAGCTTAAATTATACACCAGATGTAGATTTCATCACTACAGAAACGCCAGGCGGCCTACCTGTTTACCTGGAATTTGAAGAAACAGCCATTACAGTAGATGAGGATTCTCCCAGCTTCTTTGAGGTTAATGCACACATTTATGTGGGCACCGCCAATCAAGTAGCGATGGATTTGCATGGCTTTGCTTTCAGTATAGCCTACCCCCTAGAGTTCGTAGTGCCCAACAGTATCAGTGTTGATTATTTTGATAATTCTTTTTTCGGTCAAATTAATGATGTCCTTACCGTACAGCGTGACTTAGTACAATATGGCATTGGCAAATACGATTTGGCGTTCAGCCGAAAAGGAGGAGAAGGAGTCAATGGCTATGGAAAAGTGGGTACCATTACATTTATCGTCCTTGGCGATATTATCGGTGGGCGCGCTGAATCGGAGCAAGATTTTGAGATTTTCTTGGATCAATCACAACTCACAGATGGCGAAGGAGAGGAAATCCCCTATGATACCATCAGCACCAATTCTACGATTACTTTTATTGATGGATTTACGGTGGCCAGCACTGAAATTAGCTCCACGAATACTAGCCTAAAACTCTTTCCAAATCCTGCTACCGACCAGCTCCGCTTACAGTTTGCAGAAGCAAGAGAAGGCTTAGTACAGCTTTTTGACAGCAATGGAAAAGAGGTACTAAGTGGACAATTACAAGGAGATCATCTCAACTTAAATATCAGCACCATAGAGGTAGGCATATACTGGGTGAAAGTAGTGACGGATCAGGGAGTGCTGGCGCAAAAAATTATGAAGCAGTAGTTCCAGCTACTACCACTACGATTTCGCCTTTTACTTTGGCTTGTGCTTTGTAGTGCTCGTGTAGCGCCTGAAGGGTATTCGTTCGAACATCTTCGTGCAGTTTTGATAGTTCACGAGCCACGCAAGCTTGCCGTTCTGCGCCACAGTGCTCCATCAATTGCTCCAAGCACTTCACTAATCGATAGGGGGACTCGTATAGTACAAACGTATTGGGCAAGCTCGCCAAGTACTGCAAGCGCGTCTGCCGTCCTTTTTTGTGTGGTAAAAATCCTTCGTAGTGAAATCGGTCGCAAGGCAATCCCGAAGCAACCAAAGCAGGCACAAAAGCCGTAGCTCCGGGTAGGCAGGATACAGCTATCCCCTCCGCCACACAAGCGCGTACCAACAAAAACCCAGGGTCGGAAATGCCAGGCGTCCCTGCATCCGATACTAGCGCAACTTCCGCTCCTGTCTGCAATAGCTGAATCAAATCTTGTACAATACCATGTTCATTGTGGGCGTGGTAGGAGCGTAGGGGCGTGCTAATTTGGTAATGCTGCAATAGCTTTTTGGACGTTCGGGTATCTTCTGCTAAAATCAGCTCCACTGATTGTAAGACCTCCACGGCGCGAAAGGTCATATCAGAAAGATTACCAATAGGGGTGGGAACAATATACAGCATAAGCTAAGATTGGAAATTATTCCACTGTCTTTAGCGTAAAGCTATATTTTTCCATAATGATGTTAGCTAGCAAGTTCTTACACGCCTTTTCTACACTCGCCCGCGCTTCTTTCTCCGTTGCTGCCTCCAAAGTCATCACAATATGTTTCCCAATACGCACATCTTCCACGCCAGTGATGTCCAGATTCTTCATATTATTGGCTACCGTCTTCCCTTGAGGATCCAACAGTTCCTTGTGGGGCATAATATCGATTTCAGCAATAAATTTTTTCATTTGACTACAATTTTGTGGCGTGCGTAAAGCACTACATTCAAACCAACATAAAGTGCAATGATCATACTTGGTGCATAAATGGGTATTGCAACTATTAGTACCAAGCTTATGGCCGCAAATATAAATTTTATCTCGTTGCCTTTTAGCGTAAGCTGATCGAATTTAAAGCTAAACATTGGTATTTCGGAAATAAGCAAAACCGAAAGCACGATTACATTGGCATAAATAAACACCGGCATCTGCACAACATCCCCCACCACAGCCGGTGCCCAACTTACAATCAGGGCCAAGCCCGCCACATAAATCGTACATGCGGGCGTAGGTAACCCCAAAAAACTATACGTCTGCCGCGTATCCAAATTGAACTTCGCCAAGCGATACCCCGCCGCCATAGCCAATACAAACACCGGAAATGCCCAACTCCCCGCCCCCACCAACTCAAACAAAATCATCGCCGGGGCCACCCCAAACGACACCAGGTCCGCCAACGAATCCAGCTCTTTCCCCAATGGAGAAGATACCCCCAGCGCCCTCGCCACCAAGCCATCCAAAAAATCTGCTAGCGCTCCTCCTGCCAGGCACCCCACTCCCACTAACAATTCTCCCCGAAGGATGAACACAATTGCGCAGCACCCTAGAAACAGGTTCGTCAGAGTGATCAAATTTGGAAGATGCTGCTTCATGTAAATGCAATTTGCATCCCCCAAAATACCTAATCTCCTTAACTCCCAACACTCTTCCTCGCGAAATATTGGATATTACCTGGCTCTTGCATGGCTTAAATATCCAATATTGCCCCTGTCCTCCGTCCTCCGTCCCCCGTCCTCCCCGTCCTCCTCCCTTTCCCCCATCCTCCTCCTTCCCCCTTGACCATTTCTTTCATTTTCGTGTTAAAATAGAGTGAACACAGCATCCCTAGCTTCAAAAAGCACGCGCAGTTCGTTATTATAGCAATATCTTAAATTTTTGGCTCATGAGATTACCATACACGCTTTCCATACTTGCACTTTTGCTTAGCACCTTGGCGATGGCCCAGCCAGCAAATGATGAATGTATCAACGCAACGCCGCTGAATAATGTCTCTAATTGGTGCTCTGGTGCTGGTGCGTTTAACTCGACTGGAGCGACAGAGTCTGCTCAGGAAAGCCCGACCTGTTTCCCCAATACACAAGCAAATAATGATGTGTGGTTTAGCTTTCAGGCTATTGCTACGGATATTAATATTAGCGTAGTAGGTAACCTTACGGTAAATGCTGGAGGCACGCTCAATCTGCCACAATTGGCCCTTTATCGAGGCGACTGCAACAACCTAGATGAGATAGAGTGTACCTCGGATGCCTTTAATAATAATGCGGTGCAAACCTTTGGCGGGCCGCTCATCGTAGGAAACACCTACTACATTCGGGTGAGTGCGCGCGTTGGCGGAACGGGTACTTTTGAGCTTTGTGTCAATAACTTCAATCAGGTACCAGAGCCTTCAGGAGACTGTATGACTGGGGTCATTCTTTGCGATAAATCGCCTTTCACCGTTGACTTTATCAATGGGGTGGGAAATGTTTCTGGCGAAATTGGCAATACGGGTTGCAGTGCT
>JBCCRH010000152.1:0-12134 GCA_039208045.1 Bacteroidota bacterium | reverse complement strand
CCCTCCCCCCTCCGCCCCAAAAAGAAAAAAAAGAAAATAGACCCCATCGTTGCTTTCGCCAAAAAGAGCCTCAAAGATAGCCCCGATATAGCCACCGAGACCCTTGCGAAACTATTGATAGATCAAGGGTACTACGAAAAAGCGATTGAAGTATATGAACGCCTAATAGCCATTCATCCAGAAGAGAAAGCAAAATACCAGGCGGCCATCGAAAACGTGAAAAAGAGGTTGACTTAGTAACAGCCAAAGAATAAGTTCCGCATTTTGGCAAGGAGATTTTGCTCTAAGACAAGGCGAAAAACGCAGGCGATGCCTTAGCATCGACGAGGCTTTTCAACGCAGTATTAGAGCAAAAGAGCCAGCCATAAATCGAGAAGTTATTCTTTGACTGTTACTCAAGTCTAATAAATTCAATATCTTTTAGGCAAAAACGATGCGCTCTATTATTACACTTATTTTGATGCTCTTCAGCATTTGCTTATTCGCACAGCGAACGCCTGTAAAAGTTGATACTTGGGAAGGCAAAAGTTATTATACCAGCGACTATCAGCTTGAAAACAGGAATGGTATCATCAGTATCTTGGTGGAAGGAGACCGACTCACCTTACAAAATATTAAACGCTACCAAAAAGACACCTTAGTCTACCGCTTTGAGAATCCCGGGCAACGCTATAAAATTTATCAGCGCAAAGAAGATAATCCAAAATATGATATCTATTCTACCAATGATATGGTGCCATTTGCCCTATACAGTAAAAAGCTAGTCAAAAAAACTTCCGATCGCTATGAAGCTGGTGAAAATGGTCGCTTAAAGCGATTTAATGCTAAAAACCTAAGGCTAGACTTAGCCAGTGATCCTCAATCTATCAAACTACTAAATGAAGCAAAACGACTGCGCCTTTGGGAACGCTTATCGTATACCATTCCAATAGCCGCTATTTTATTTGCTGGCTCTACCCTACCCCAGCAATTTGAAAATTCAGATCGATTCAACTTTGACGGAGCATTACTCACGGTCTTCTCAGTTGGCACCTTCGCCATACCATTATCTTTCAACAGAAGAAAAAGAGAAAAATACCGCGAAGCTGTCCAAATTTACGATGGACAATAAATGCTCCTTTCTATTTCCTTGAAAATCTACCAAAAAAGCCCTTACTTTGCGTGAGTTTTTAAAAACGACTAAAAGAAGCGGATATGTTGACGTTTATGACCGTATTGATTGCCCTAGTGTGTGTATTGCTAATGGGCGCAGTACTAATTCAAAACCCTAAAGGTGGTGGGGTAGACTCTACTTTTGGTGGTACACAAGCCAATCAAATGTTTGGCGCTGCAAAATCAACTGATTTTATTGAAAAAATCACTTGGGTATTGGCAGCAACCCTGTTTATACTATGTATTATCACTACCCTTATGGTAGGTTCTGATGGAGGTGCTGGTGAACAGCTACTTTCCCAATAAATAGAGCCCAAGCTCAAAAATGGCGTCTCGATCATGATCAAGACGCCATTTTTTTTGACCACCATCGACCAAATCTTGTCAAATTGACAATGCAAGCTGTCAGGCCATCGACCAAATGGGTACTCACACCTGTTATTTTGTCATAAATACGAGTTTGGCATAACCTATGTTGATAGGAGAATGTCCACAAACATTGTTATAACATTTACTAACGAAAACCATAAAAGTTTTTGCATTATGATGAAGCCTATTAACGATAGGGTTGTTGTAAAACCTGCTCCGGCTGAAGAAAAAACGACTGGCGGTATTATTATTCCTGATACAGCCAAGGAAAAGCCACTCCGTGGTGAAATCGTAGCCGTTGGTCCTGGTAAAGATGGAAATCTTATGACCGTTCAGGTTGGAGACGCTGTTCTATACGGAAAGTACGCTGGCCAAGAACTGAACTACCAAGGCCATGACTATTTGATTATGCGCGAAGATGACATCCTTGTCATTTTGACAGACGCATAATCCAAGTTTTTCCTTTCCTTTTTTAAAAACCATTTAACAAAAAATCGCAAACACAATGGCTAAAGAAATTAGCTTTAATAGAGACGCCAGAGAACGCTTAAAATCTGGTGTTGACGCACTTGCCAATGCAGTGAAAGTAACCCTAGGCCCCAAAGGTCGTAACGTAGTGATCCAGAAAAGCTTTGGTGCACCACAAATAACCAAAGATGGCGTAACCGTAGCAAAGGAAGTAGAGCTCGAAGATGCTGTAGAGAACATGGGTGCTCAAATGGTAAAAGAAGTAGCTTCCAAAACCGCAGATATTGCTGGTGATGGTACCACTACTGCTACCGTTTTAGCGCAAGCGATGATCACAGCTGGCTTGAAAAATGTTGCTGCTGGTGCTAATCCAATGGACTTGAAGCGTGGTATCGACAAGGCAGTAAAAGGCGTGATCGAAAACTTGAAAGAGCAGTCAGAATTGATTGGTGATGATTTTGAGAAAATCCGTCAGGTAGGTGCTGTTTCTGCTAACAATGATAACCAAATCGGTAGCTTGATTGCAGATGCAATGGAGCGTGTAACCAAAGATGGAGTAATCACTGTAGAAGAAGCAAAAGGTACCGAAACCTATGTGGATGAAGTATTGGGTATGCAGTTTGACCGCGGTTACCTCTCTCCATACTTCGTAACCAACACAGAAGACATGACTTCTGAGTACGAAAGCCCACTAATTCTTATCCACGATAAGAAGATTTCTAACATGCAGGACATTGTGCCGATCTTAGAAAAAGTAGTAGGCGCAGGTCGTTCCTTATTAATCATTGCTGAAGACATCGAAAGTCAAGCATTAGGGGTATTAGTAGTAAACCGCCTACGTGCTAACTTGAAGGTAGTTGCGGTGAAAGCGCCTGGCTTTGGTGACCGCCGTAAAGCAATGCTAGAAGATATTGCCATTTTGACAGGAGGTACTGTAATCTCTGAAGAAAAGGGCTATAAGCTAGACAACACCACGATGGAGCACTTGGGCTCTGCCGAGAAAATCGTAGTAGACAAGGATAACACCACGATCGTAAACGGTGCTGGCGACGAGGAAATGATCCAAGCTCGTATCAACCAGATCAAGCAACAGATCGAAACGACTACTTCTGATTACGATCGCGAGAAGCTACAAGAGCGTCTAGCGAAGTTGTCAGGTGGGGTAGCCGTATTGTACGTAGGTGCTGCTACTGAGGTAGAAATGAAGGAAAAGAAAGATCGCGTAGATGATGCTTTGCATGCAACTCGTGCAGCTGTAGAAGAAGGTATCGTAGCTGGTGGTGGGGTAGCCTTAGTGCGTGCCATTGCAACTTTACGTAACAAAAAAGGCGCTAACGAAGATGAGACCATCGGTATGCAAATCGTGAAGAAAGCACTAGAAGCACCGCTTCGTACCATCGCTGACAATGCTGGTGTAGAAGGCTCTGTCGTACTACAGCGCGTACTCAACAGCAAAGGAAGCTCAGGCTATAACGCTCGCACCGACAAGTTCGAAGACTTGAAGAAAGCAGGTGTGATCGACCCAACTAAAGTAACCCGTATTGCTTTAGAAAATGCCGCTTCTATCGCAGGTATGGTACTCACCACTGAGTGTGTAATCAACGATAAGCCAGAGCCAGAAGGTGCTGGAGGAGGTATGCCAGGTGGAATGCCAGGAGGTATGCCAGGGATGATGTAGTCTCGGCTATGCTCGACTACCCATTAAAACAAACAGTCCTTTCTTTTGCTATTTCGCAGAGGAGAGGGCTTTTTCTTTTTGGGGGTGTCTCATTCTGCTGCCCAAGCAATACCAAAGTTAGCAGAATGAACCGTGCTATCCGGCACTCTTCCGCTTAAGGCGGATTCAGACAACACCTCCTATCACTCACCCACCTCAGCAGCATCTAATAGACTTGTTTCGCCAGCCACTAAATGGCTGCAAGCGGCAAAATTCCATCCTGCACTGCGTTAAATCCCGATAATTATCGGGACGCCGATGCTTAGGCATCGCCTGCGTTTTTTGCCTTGTTCAGAATAAAATTTGCTACGCTTTCGCTCATTCGTGACCGGCGGAACAAGTCTAATTTACAATCCAAATCCGAATCCAAATTTGCCGTTCCAATCGAAAACCCCTAAATTCCCCCTGAAGAAATTTACCAAAAACAACCTACATGAGAATCCTACCTATCGTAGTAGCTATTGCTTTTATTGGAGGCTTGAGCTCCTGCGTCTCTTACCGAAAATTTGAGGAAGCAGAAACCAGAAAGAACAAGCTAGCAGAGCAAGTACGGAACTTAGAGCGGCAACTCAAAGAGGCAGAAACCACGCTTACCCAGCAAACCAAACAAATTGACGACCTAGAACATGACAATGGCAATTTGTCGAAAGACCTACGTACAGAGCGCGACCGCTACGAGCGCTTGGATAAAACAAACGAGGATTTGCTAAAACGCTACGACCGCCTCTTAGCTGAAAATGAGAAATTGGTAGAAGCTTCTTCTGACGAAAAAACAGCCCTAGTCGGCACTCTCAGTTCTCAGCAGCGAGAATTGGATCGGAGAGAAAAAGATTTGGAACGACTAAAAGCTGATCTAGAAAATCAGCAAAAGAGCAACGAGACCCTTGCCGCAGAAGTAAAAAAACGGGAAGCTCGTGTCAACGAGTTAGAAGCAGCAATCAACCAGCAAGAAGCAAAACTAAAAGCACTGAGAAGCGTCGTAGCCGATGCCCTTCGCGGTTTCTCTGATGCAGAACTACTGCAAGTAAGAGAGGTAAATGGTAAAGTCTATGTATCCCTTAGCCAGAACCTACTCTTTAAATCCGGTAGTAAAAGCATCAACGCAGCAGGAAAAGAGGCCTTAGCCAAGTTGGCAACCGCGCTCGATACAAACGCTGAGATCAATATCACTGTAGAGGGCCATACCGATACAGATGGAGAATCTGGATTCAACTGGGATTTGAGCGTCGATAGAGCAACAGCAGTTGTGAAAGAGTTAACCAAAAATGGGGTGGACCCCAAGCGAGTCATAGCGAGCGGACGTGGCGAGTATTTCCCTGTCGCCCCCAATGATACGAGCGAGGGTAAGGCTCAAAATCGGCGCACCGAAATTATCCTCACCCCCAATCTTGATAAGTTGTATGATATTATTAATCAGTAGCTAATCCCTACTTTCTTATAAATAAAGTGCAATAACCAAGCCGGGCCAATCATCAGAAATTCAACGTCTTCTAAGAAGGAAGGCTTTGCTCCCTCTATCTTATGCCCGATAAACTGAACCACCCAAGCAATAGCGAAAATAGCTAGAGAAACTAAGGCGAGGCTCCCTGCACTCTGCCCAACGGCTTGATAGATGCTATCTACAGCAAGGATCATTGCGCTACCAATGACTACAAATCCTAAGAACATAGGAAAAGAGAGTCGTAAATAATAAATCCATGCTGCCGCTAGCAAAACAACTGCCCAATTAGTAAACAAAGTACGCTCCACAGGAAAGGGAATCGCATAGATCAGGCCAAATAGACTAATCATAATCGCCGGTACACAAAACCAGTGAATTAATTTATTAGTAGGATTTTGGTGACTTTCACCATACTTATCTAAGTACCACTGCATCGTTTTTGCCATAAGTCCGTTTTTTGTTTTTTGCTAATGCCCAAAATTAATATATTTTCGTTTACTATTACAGTAGCCATATAAAATTTGGAAGTACACTTTAATGAGATAGTGGAAAAACGGCTCCTGCTAAAGCGAAAGCTGCTCCAAAGGCGGCTTGATTCACTCCCGTCGGCACCTTGTGCTCATCAAAGTAGTGTACCATTTGCTCTGTGGGCATATTTCCTGTAAGGTCATCTTTAGCCATTGGACAACCACCGTATCCTTTTATAGCACCATCAAAACGGCGACAGCCACTTTCGTAGGCGGCCTCTACTTTTTCCTTCCAATTGTGAGGCTGCGTATGTAGGTGGGCTCCGATTTCTACCGACTCATAGTTAGGTAGTAAGTTAGAAAAAAGGTAACGGATACTCTCTGGACTGGCCACACCAATGGTATCCGATAATTGCAAAATGTTAATCCCCAAAGCCGCGAGTTGATCCACCCAATTTTGGACAATTTCCACATTCCAGGGGTCGCCATAGGGATTTCCAAAACCCATCGAAATATAAACGACCAACTCTTTATCGTGAGAAATACAGATTTCCTGTATTTGCTTAACGCGTTCCAACGACTCTTCTATCGTAGCATTCGTATTTCGAACTTGAAACGTCTCAGAAATCGAAAATGGATACCCCAAGTACCGAATCTCCTCAAACTGTACGGCATTATTTGCCCCACGGCGATTCGCTACGATTGCTAATAGCTTGGACGAAGTAGTCGATAAGTCTAGAAGTTTTAGCACCTCTGCGGTATCTCGCATTTGGGGAATCGCTTTGGGCGAAACAAAGCTTCCAAAGTCGATAGTGTCAAAACCAACTTTTAAAAGCTGATTGATGTAATGCGCCTTTTTTTCGGTTGGGATGAACGGTTTTAGGCCTTGCATGGCATCTCGTGGGCATTCAATAAGTTTTACCATTGGTACATATTTGGATAAAGACACAGAAGACCTCACAAAAATAAGCAGTTTCCGCTTTTTTACATTCTACAAGCAGTAGGCCATCATCAAAAAAAGTACTTTTGTGTTCTGTTATAAAAGATTAGCTATGTACATAATTAGTAAAAATAGAAACCTTTGGACCGTAGCAGGCTTCTTGATTAGTGGTATGGGGTTTGTAGCAATAGTACTGAGCTTAGTAGGTGTACAGCTCTCTATTCTAACCTGGATTGATAAGCCAGGCCGATTATTCGGCTTCTTAATACGACTCCTGATGATTGTCTCAGGAATCGTATTAATATTTCTTTCGCAAACTAATTTGGAGGACGAACCTGCCTAGCTGAAACGAATAGTCAAATAATCATCTGACTTTTCAATAGCATATTTTCCGGATTGTATAAAAGGATTGCTCAAGCCCAGTTGCTTCACTACTAGAGGTGGAAGGCAAATCGTTTCGATAACGAAGAAACTGCCCTCGCGAAAGTGTGCTTTCCACAATTTTTGGCATATATACTTATTTACTAGTGATAATCGCAATCCCGTATCAACAGAATACGAAAAAATGCCAGGAGCATGGTGACATGGGCTGTTTGACAGAGCGGCCTGCCCAAAAGAGGCCATCGGAATAACTTTGCAAATTCCTGTTCCTTTGCATCTTGCAGATGGAACGCCAAATACTACATCCGCTTTAATGGTCTTTGCTGTTTGAATAGTGGGCCGTATTCCTGTTTCCCACATTGAAAGTCCAAGGTTAGTTCTCACTGTTGTTCTTATTTTCGTGTCGTGTAATTATTCCTAAAATTTTGAGCGATTTCCTTTAATCCTTACTAAAGGAAATCACCAGAATTTTCTTTTTGCAGTAGTTTGGGGGGAGTCCATATCATTTTCACTACAGTACCACTCCATACTTCTTAGGACCAGTAATATCGATGATTAGTACATTTCTTGAGTTAGTAATAGTCGTTTTCATGAGTCGTAAATTTGTTTCGTGTTATAAGTAATTACAACTCAAATTTACGCTCACGCACCCCCTCCTAAAGAGACAGAAAACCAAGGTAGCATACTTGCTTTTTCCGAACTTTAGCTAAAGTTAATTTTATAATTAAATGATTATCAGTTAATTATAAAATTACTTAATCCTACAAAGAGAAAATCAATGAACTTTGCTAACACATTTAACGCATCGATTGTATATACTAGTACAACCAACGTTGAACGTCTATCAATAAATTTGTTTCAAGTGAAAAGTTCTATTTACCAGATATTGGCAAATAACCATAAGTAATGAAAGGTTATTTACTACTTACGGAAACGACACAGAAAAGTTACAAAAAGTGCTCAAATTGTTTTGCTAGTTATTCGGCAAGCGTAGTCCGAGCATAAGGCCCCAATCCCACTTGCCGGTTGCGGTATAACTAGTCACCACATCAAAGCGAAAAAGACGTACCGGCCCAAAGCCAATCTGATCAATACCAAAAGAGAACTCCGCATAAGAAGGTTGTTCATTGGTATCCAGAAATTTTGCGCCAAGCACCGTACTCCAACCCAACTTGTTAAGTCCAGGAATTTTATCCAACAAAAAACCTTCGAAGAAATGCTGCCAGTGGGCTTCGACATAGGTCGATCCCGTGCTGTAGGCATAGTAGGGAAGCAACATGAAACTATTCATGTAGCGTCTAGGACTTCCTATGAAGGTTTGATTACCGTTGAAATGCTTGAAGTCTACAAAAGAAACACCCTCGGGCGAGTCATTTAAACGAAAGGTACCTGCCTCTACATTAATAGCAGTGTACCCCAGTACACCCACTGGTGCATAGCTCTCCACCAAACGCAAGGCAATATGATCGAAGTTGACATCACTACCCGCAATTCCTAATAGCCCCTTGCGGTAAATCAGATATAGCGTAGGTAGAGAGGAGCCTTGTATAAACTTTCGGTCAGGATAGGTCACGTATTTTTGCTTATACCTTAAACGGAGCACAGCATTGAGTATCACTGCCTCACTCGGATCAAATACAAATTGTCGATCAGCAGCAGCAGGGTTATTGGGAGTGAATACGCGGTCTTCTTCATCACCGAATAGGCTATAATCGGAGGTATTAATGAGGCGTCTTCGTTCGGCGTACTCCAATGCAACAGCAAATCGTACACCATTAAACAGCTCGTGCCCAATAGTGACCTTACCAAAGGACTTATCATAAAGCTTCATAAAGTTCCTTCGGCCTAAGATCGTATAAAGGGTATTTAGCGTTGGGGTGATGGGATTGCGCTGATTAAACTGAGTAGCTTGCACTCCGCCTTCTACCGTTAAAGTGGTATACTTCGTCTGGTTAAATCGGTAACTTGCTTTACCAATCCCTCTAAATCGCCTATCCGCAAACCCATAGTTAAAATTAGCATTGACTTCCAAGCGCTTGGTGTTATACTTTTCGTAGCTCTTTCGGTACTCTAAGCCCAAGTCGGCGTTCCAGCCCTGTACTGTATTATATTGAATCGCAGTAAGCGGTGAGTTGATCTTAAAGGAAGATTTCTCATAAGAGTTATTGTATCCATAGCCTAGCAGTAAATCCCAGGCCTTGAATTTATTATTCTTAGCATCTATAGAATCCAAATAGGTCTTTGAACGGCGAATTTCTTGAATACTATCTTTCCGCACATAATCAACCGACTCCTCTTGGGTCAGAGGGATAGGGCGAATAGTGTCCCAATAGCTTAAGTCCTTATCATTAGCCCCTTCTGTCACTTTAAATATTTCGTTATTGAAGAAGCCATCTTCAAATTGGGGCTCCAGATCATAATTTGAAAAAATAGCCTGAAAATCACCCTTCATTTCAAAACCAAAGCCTCCTGCATCAAACTGTATGGTCTGGGAAAAAATACGCCAAGTATCGGGCGCTGCCACGGGTACGTGTACCTGCTTAATGAACATCTTATTGAGCCCAGGTATCTTCATATTACCGGCAGCCAGTTGCAAATCAACGGTTTGAATATTCCACAATTCTTCAACAATATTAATCACACCGCTGTATACAGGATCTTCTTCTCTTTTAGGAATCACCTCAATTTTATTAATGAGTCTCCCCTCTTCATCATAAAACGTACCAAGTAACTTGTACTTATAGTACCCCATCGCATTCGTTGCAATAGGCGAAATGATCTGTCGCCCAAAAAGGGCATGGTTTTCATATAAATTAAAATCCATTTCAGAAGCCCTATTGAAACCAAACCCATTATCATTACCACTCACTTTAGTAGAAAGCATCACCTCCTTGACATCATTTGGATATTGATAGTAGACCTTTGCTTGAGATTCAGACAAGTATAAAATACCTTGCCGCGTGGAGTCAAGTGCACCTCCCATATCACCAAGCTCCACCCCCATGAAAGACTCAGGAGCGTCTAGTACTTTCATATTTCCTTTTACATAAACATCGCACTCATAGCGCTTTACCAATGACAAATAATATTTACGCTTTGCCATTGCTTGTCGAATGACGGGGTAGGCAGGATCCTCTGCGTCTGCACGAACCACTATTTCGTTCAGACTAATGGATTCTTTGGTCAATTGTATATCCAGAACAGTTGGGCTGTTACCCAACCGCACCTGCTTCACCAATTGCGCATACCCCACATACTGAAAAACCAACTCGTACTGACCGGGTGCTAATTCCAGAAAATAGTAGCCTTCGATATTGCTAGTGGTACCTGTTGAAGTGTTTTTGATATAAATACTAGCAAACGGCAGCGGCTCGCCCGATTGATCGGTGATGGTGCCAGAAAGTTGAGCGAAAGCGATAGAAAAAGAAAGGAAGAAAGCAAACAGGGTGCAGATGAGCTTCATAGATAAGTGGGTTATATTGTTTTATAGACGAAAAGTATAGCAACCTACTTATAAATACCACTTTGTTTAACGCTTTTTCCCTAAAGGCATACCAATTTTCGACCTTTTAATACTTTTCTCATTCAAAAACTTATCCCGGATGATGTCCTGCACATGCCTGTTTTCTAGTTTACTTTCCAACCACGAAATGATATCTAGATACAAAAAAGGGCGGCGCTCGTAAGGATCATAGAGCGCTACTGCTAGTTTTTCTTTTAACTGCATAAACTGATCCCTTAGCTCCTCTTCCAGCATTCTTGGCGTTTTACGCAAAAACCGAAAGATTTCCTTTTGCACAATGTGCAAATCTTCCATTTTCAGTAAAAATCGGTACACCGATTTTACTTGGTACTCTACCAATTGCGCATTACCCAGCTCAAAGTGAGCAATCAAGCTTAGAATACGCGCAAAACACTGGATATCTTCCCGATAATCTGGATTCTTTTGATTGATAATGCGATTTAAATAATCAATAGCTGCATCAAAATCACCAGAGCCAAAGTGCAGACAAGCAATCCGATAATAGAATACCATAATCCGGCGCTGATCCCAATTGTAGCGCTCAGATTCGATGATTTCCATTACTTCAGCTACCAACTGTAGCCCTTCTGTAAAGGTGCCTTCTAAGAAGTGTTTTTTAATGCTATGAATGTACCAATACAAATAGTAAAGCCCTTCAATATTTCGCTTCCCCTTAACAGAAAACCTATTTGGAAATTCCTTGAGGTGCTCTAATTCAGCAATAAATTTATCGTAGTGCAGCGCATTAAACAAAGCATTCAATAGATTGTGTAAGCCCTTGAGGTACAGCGGTATATTGAGCATTAAGATGTTGGGGTGCGCTTCAAATAAATCAACCCATTTTTTAGCATGCTTATAGCAAAGAGAAAATTCTTGTGTAAGGTGATAATACCAAACATGCGATTGACAATAGTACGCTTTTCCATAAAAATCGAGCTGGTTATAACTAACGTTTTGGGGTAACCGATCTAAAAAAAACTTCCTCAACTGCTCATGATCCATAGAATTGCGCACATGCCCCATCTTCAGGTAGCGACTGTACAGTTGGAGGGAGAGATTAGAAAATAAGTTGGTATGTGCAAGGTGATCGATCAGGCCTATGGTCTGCTCCGTTAGCTCGTCTGCTCGCCCTTCAATGCTACGTGTAATATACTGGCTCTCAATGTGCTTTTCATACTCCAATATTTCCATGGCCATAGCATGGTGTTGACTACTCAGCGCACGCTCCTTGACCTTATCGAGCATATCTAGCGCTTGGCGGTACAAGCCTTTATTGTACAGCACCTTGGCATAATCTACCATTTCTCGGATTTGGATATCCTCATTATGGTTCTTGTTGAGCAAGCGCAAGCTAATTAGCAGTTGCTTGTACAGATGCGCCTTCAGATTAGATAGCTGACGCTTCTTAACTGCGGGTAGTTTTTTTAAGATGAGTTGCTCATCATACATACCTGACTTGTCCAGCACATCAAAGAGTTGAAGGAACAAAATATCATTAGAAGCCTGATTGCGCTTCACAAACAACCGAAAATGCCTTTTCTCTGCCCGCGATAACGACTTAATGAGCTGGATTAAATCATCGGTTTTTTGTTTAGGCATTGTAAATCACTTTACTTTAACAGACTGACTGTCAAACAATTAAAAAAAATAAACAAAATTACTGGGTTGTA
The DNA here is from genome assembly GCA_039208045.1 of Bacteroidota bacterium. GTDB lineage: Bacteria > Bacteroidota > Bacteroidia > Chitinophagales > Saprospiraceae > JBCCRH01. The sequence goes on along the minus strand of JBCCRH010000152.1, from coordinate 6 downwards.
TTAATT
>JBCCRH010000151.1:0-12277 GCA_039208045.1 Bacteroidota bacterium | reverse complement strand
TTGTGGATTTGTTGAGGAGCAAGTCATTTTAGCTAGTCTTTTTACACCACCCGATGTGTGCGCCAACGATACCGTTTTCATGGGCTATGAAATAGAGACGGTCGTGCCAGAGCCAGACAATAGCTTCATCGTTGAGCTGTCTGATACCGAAGGAAATTTTTCGGAAGAGCCCGACGTATTGATGGTGCTCGAACAAACAGACATCGAAGGAGTGATTATCATTCCATTGCCGGAGAACCTGGAAGAAGGCTTCTATTCCGTACGACTGCGGATGACCCACCCAGCTTATGTAGGATCACCTTTAGCTGTCCCGCTAGTAGGGCCTGTTCCAGCGCTGACCACTACTGCCTTAGAGGGCTGCCCTGGAGATTTAGTGCTGCTAGAGGCCAGGGAAGGCAGTAGATACCGCTGGTTTCCAGAAGAGCTATTCCCCAATCAAAATAGGGATAACCAACAATTACAGATTACAGGAGCAGGTGCAGTGTGGGTGGAGGCCGAGTGGTTTGGATGTGGAAGTTATGTGGATACCTTTTATATAGAGCCTATCGAAGTCGTCATTCCAGAACTTAGTTTTGATGGTACTAATGTCTTCTTTGAGTACGGTGATTTCGAAGAAGTGGAATGGTATTTTGATGATGATTTGGTGGCTATTACCGAGGAATCTTTTTTCCTTTTCCAAGGAAATGGCTTGTATCGGGTGCGGGTGCTGGATGTGAATGGCTGTTGGGTATGGTCGGAGGGGCTAACTATTACATCCTCCACAAGTCTTGCTCAGAATGCGATAAAGGTATATCCTAATCCAGTAGTTGATCAGTTGGTACTAGAAATAAATGAAGCTGGCTACCAGCGCTACCGCATATGGCAGACGGATGGCCGTTTGATGACGCAGCAGGCACTACCAAAAGGGCAGCAACAGATAAGCATTGATTGGAGTCGATTTGTCCACGGAATGTATATATTGGAAGTAATTGGCGAGCAAAGGATAGAAGTTTTTCGTATTATTAAACAGTAAACGAAGAACAACTTTATGGAAAATACTCCGTCCAAGAGTAAGCTGAGCCAGTGGCTGGATGAGTTGCAGCAGGAGAGCTGGCAGTTGGAATTAATCATTTCTGGATTTGTCATTTTCTTACTCATTGGCGTCTACGATCCGCTGATAGGTTTAGAGGCTTATCTGTCTAAGGTGGTGGCTTCAGCAGATGGGCAGGATCACTTTTTAATTCCCTATTTTGTCTTGTTGGCAGCTTGGTTTTGCTGCTTGATCAATTTGCTGATTCATGTCTTTTTGAGAGGACTCTGGATTAGCACGGTGGGTTTGCGTTATGTATCGGGTGAAATTGACTATAGCCAGCTACGCCTTACCAAACGCTTTGAGCGCTACATCAAAAGAAAAGCAGGCTCTTTTGATCGCTATATTGATAATTTGGAGCGGCTTTGTAGCGTCATCTTTGCTTTTACTTTCCTGATTGTGTTCATGTTGATATCCATTGGCTTATTTTCGATTTTTTTGCAAGTAACAATGGGGCGTTTCTGGAATTATGTGGAGGAAAGTGGTAGCGAATCTTTGGAATGGGTACATAATGGTATAGCTTTTCTATTGGTTGGTTCGGCTATTATTTACTTTATCGATTTTGTCACTTTAGGCAGGCTCAAGCGGGTAAAATGGCTGAGTGTGGTCTATTATCCGATCTATCGTCTAATGAGCTGGCTGACCCTTTCTAATATCTATCGTCCACTGTACTACAACTTAGTGGATAATAAATTTGGTCGATGGGTGGGTATTCTTTTAGTGCCTTACTTGGTAATTGCCGCTTTGTTGAGCTCGCTAACATATAGGGGCTATCAATACTATCCAGATGATTTGGATCGGCATCCTACTCGTTTGAGGAAGGCGCATTATGCCGATGAGGAGACTTACGAAAGCCGAAGGCTGCCCGTTACCATCCCATCTAAATATGTCGATAATGGATACCTAGAAGTATTTATTCCTTACATTCCTATAATGGATGATGAAGCGGTTACCTTTGTATGCGACAGCATCAAGCCGCACCACGAACCAAATTTTGAGGTTGATGGAATCATTAGCTTTAGAGATGATAATCCTGATGCTAGTCCCGAGGAATTACTAGACTGTCTATCTAAACTGTATCAGGTATACGTCAATGATAGTTTGTACCAAGATTTACATTATTTCTTTGAAGAAAAGGGAGAGACTGCGCAGCCTGGCCTAACGACTATCATCAATGTGAGCCAATACGGGAGAGGAGAGCAACTATTGTATATTGACTCGTATCGCTACATTAGCAGTCAGGATACGATTAAAGCTAGGAGTAGAGCTAGGATTCCGTTTTGGATAGAGTGAGGTGTAAAAACAATCGAAAACTGATCTATGGAGGAAAATATCCCATCCAAAAGTAAGTTGAGTCAATGGTTAGATGAGCTACAGCAGGAGAGCTGGCAGCTAGAACTGATTATCTCCGGTTTTGTGATTTTTCTGCTTATTGGCGTTTATGATCCGTTGATGGATTTGGAAGCTGCTTTAGTTAAATTGATTGCATCGGCAGAAGGGCAGGATCATTTTATTATTCCTTATTTCGTGTTGTTAGCGGTATGGTTCTGTTGTTTGATCAACCTGTTGATCCATGTTTTTTTACGCGGCCTCTGGATTAGTACAGTGGGCTTGCGCTATGTATCGGGTGAAATTGATTACAACCAACTGCGGCTAAGTAAGCGTTTTGAACGCTATATTATGCGGAAAGCAGGTTCTTTTGATCGATATATTGATAATTTAGAGCGCCTTTGTAGTGTCATCTTTGCTTTTACCTTCTTGATTGTATTTATGCTGATGTCCATTGGGCTATTTGGCTTTTTTGTGCAGCTTGTAATGGGGCGGCTGCTCCTATTTATGGCGGAGAGTGATAGCGAATTTTTAAATGGCTTACATACAGGACTAGCGATCACTATCTTCGCTTTAGCATTCCTCTATTTCCTAGATTTTATTACCCTTGGGCGCATCAAGCGTGTAAAGTGGTTAAGCGGGATCTATTATCCTATTTATCGCTTTATGAGCTGGCTGACCTTCTCTAATATTTATCGGCCACTGTACTACAATTTGATTGATAATAAATTTGGCCGATGGATCGGAATTTTGCTCGTTCCCTATTTGATCTTTGCAGCCATACTGACTTCGCTCACCTTTGAGGGGTACCAATTCTATCCCCTTAATTTGGGCGACCACCCTACCTATATGAACAAGGTGCATTATGTCGATGAAGAAATATATGAATCAGGAAGCCTGCCCGTGACCATTCCTTCTAAATTTGTGAAAAATGGATTCTTGGAAGTCTTCATTCCCTATATTCCCCTGTTTGATGATGAAGCAGTTATTTACTTGTGCGATAGCATTGCAGCCGATCACGAGCCCAACTTTAAGCTAGATGGAGTGATCAGCATTGGCGATGACGATTCGGATGTAAACCCTGAAGAGCTGCTAGATTGCCTAGCCAAAGTACACGATGTATACGTGAATGATAGCCTTTATCAGGATTTGGACTATTTCTTCGAAGAGCGAGGCGACCAAGGGCAACCTGGTATCGGCACTGTTATTGATGTGAGTCACTACGAACGAGGTAAGCAACTATTGTATATCGACTCCTATAGGTATAAAAAAAGTAAAGATACTGTAAGCGCAAACACCCGAGCACGCATTCCCTTTTGGATCGAATAGATGGACGGTGTTAGCCCAAAACTCCCGGCTCCAAATCCCGATCCTGCAATTTCCGAATATTTTTATCCAAAGCGACTCGTACCTGGTTAAAGGTTCGCTTGGCATCGGAGCGTTGAACCGTTCCTTCCTCTATTTCTCGCAATACCGAATTGTACCGCCCTTGCTGAAGAATCAGCGTATTCGAAAACTTGGAATCAAAAGAAATCACTTCATTGAGGATGCTAAATACCTGCTCAAAATCATCGGCGGCTAAGAGCTGCAGGAGTGTTTTTTGTAAAGCCCGAATATTGGGAATCGACTGGATGTCGATGGGTTCAGGCTTTGGTTTTGGTGGGGGAGGGGAGGGCTCGGTTGGTGTAGGCGTTGCTTTTTTATCCGCGCCATCATTGGCTACGATTAAATTGTCTTCATAGACAGTAAACTGTGCATCTTTCAAGCGAAACATAAACTCTCCCCCCCGATGCCCCACACCAAACATAGCCTCGCCTCGCGGTGTCTGCCGCGCATTGCTCACCACATCCTTGATCACCGCATTGACTAGCGTAGAAACCCGCATCCGCTCCTGCATATTGTGAGCTAGGCAGTGCAAAATAGCATCTGCAAAAGGGCTGTGGTCGCCAGGTTTACCATCTTTCACTACTTCGTTTCGCCCTGCCGTAAGTAACCATCTAGATGGGATACTCTCCAAACGCGAAGCGACATCATCCGTACTGCGTACCGTAAACATAGAACCAGAATAGCAAGAATCTGCAATGACTAAGGTATGAAGGGACTTAATGGCCTTCAAATAAGTTTGGAGCAATTGGAAGGAAATAAAACTCCCATGATTATCCGCTTCGCCATCCACTGGCAGCCAATAGCCCAGATCAAGCCGCGACTTAAATTCCCCATGCCCTGAGAAATAGATGAGCAAACTATCCTTGTCCGTCACCTTATCGATGAGCACATCAAGACTGGCTAAGATGTTTTTTTGTGAGGCTTGTTCATTGTACAGCTCTACTAGATTTTCTTTCGAAAATTGATATTTGCCCGTCAAGGTCTCTACCACTTTTTGAGCATCGCGAACGGGATTGTAGAGCCTAGGAAAAGATTGGTATTCATCAATACCGATAGCTAGTAAATAGCTGGTGCCTTGAATAAAGGGAGGCTTTTTTTCTTCCTTTAGCTTAATGCCCTTGTCTGCGCCTTCTGTCATGAATTGGGTTTTAATTTGGATTTACCCCGATTACTATCGGGGATAAATATACCGAATTAATCAAAATTGCTTCACAAAGGTCAGTTTAGAAATAAACTGCTGTTCCTGAAACGGATTATCCAATTCATTATTGATTTGCGTATCATTAAAAACAAGGTAAATGAAAGATAGCGGTTGATACTCCCAGCTGGCGCGGATATTCCAGCGGCCTTGCTCGTCAAAGCTATTGTATTGGTAAAAAGAGGAGAGCTGCACCCTAGGGTTTAGGGCAAGGCGTACCCCTATGGAGGTGAGATGGGTAGAAAGATCGGTTTGTTCTAGCCCCAGATTCTGAATGTCATTGTATTCATAATCGGCAGTGAAGGCGGCATGGACAGAAGGAGCATAGCGCAGGCCAAGATTGACCGTAGTACGTCGCCCATTGTAAAAGCGCCCCCAGTTCACACTGCCGGAGCCAGAGAATTTTCTGGAACGGTCGGTGTTAAAATTCACTTGCTGGCGCGTGTAGTAGTAGTCATCTTGCTTGATGGAAATACCTAATGGGGCGAAATTGAAGTTGATATTTTGCCAAGTTGGAAAAATGGCATATTGAAAGAAGCTACCATCGGTGAAAATCAGGTAGATCGGAAAGATATAAATATTAGCTTGCTGGAAGTTACTCGGATCAGAGGCATCGTGGAAGTAGTTGAAAAAAGCACCAGGATCGAACCGCCTGATCCAGGGGATGTTTTCGGGGCGCCAGATGTAGTAGCCTCCAGGGTTGTGCTGAATAACATTTTTTTGAAAGACGAAGCCCATATCAGGATTGTAGTTCTCTGATACAAAATTACTGGCCCAGCCCAGGTACATTTGGTTGGTGCTGTAACCGGTGAAGAACGTGCCAGCTAGCCCCATGGTATCATTCGAATTATCGCGAGCAGCCGATAACATATAGGTAATGGTCAACTCGTCTTTGGGGCGAACTAGGCCATCAATAGTTAGGGTAGTGTTGTGACTGGCCTCTGTGCCCAGCTCACTAGAAGACTGGTCGGCGCGATGCGTCAACATCACTCCTACATTGTTTTCTTTACCATAGTTGTGCAGGTATCGGGCTACCCCAAAGCTAGCTGCGGCCGAATTATCGGTTTCTGCTTGGTGGATGTACAAGCCTGCAATCGCTCGCTCTTCATTGCGTAGGGTATACCTCGCTCCGGCATTAATGCGCGCTGGTTGTGCATCAAAGTTACCTTCCAAACCAATCCGTCGGCTAAAGAACGGGACGACAGAGCTACTATTGGCACCAGCCCAAATACCCGAATTTTCAAGAAAGAACTGGCGGCGCTCAGGGAAAAAAATGTTGAAACGCTCTAAGTTGTTGACTGCCCGATCGACATCTGCTTGCGCAAAATCAGTATTAAAGGTAAGGTCGACCACTGACTTAGGATTGATCGCCCACTTGATGTCCCCACCTATTTTAGGTTGTTGCTCAATATCAGTTTCACCGTTTTCTTTAATACGGTCGTACTGGTAAAGTAAGTAAGGTTCTATACGAATATTAGTGCTGGGATTAGGCAATTCTAAGCCTTCTAGGCGGGCGGCATAGGTCATGCGAAAAGGCGAAAAGGATTGTGGAATAGCAGGGAAAACACTCTGTTCATAATCTCTTCGCGCCAAGCGGTTAAACGTGATGCCCCAGCTCGTCGGCTCGCCATTTTGCGGAAGCTCATACCGAATGGACTTAAATGGTATAGCAAACTCTGCCACATAGCCAGTATCGGTTCGCGTAGTACGCACGCTCCAAAGCGCGTTCCAGTCATTATCGGTATTAGAATCATTAAAATTTTGGAGGTCGCGTTGGTTGCCGTAAGGCGTAGTTTGAAAAGCAATGCAGTACTGCTTCAGATTCTGTGGGTCGAGTTGGATACCAAAAATATCGTTTTCCCCCCAAGCAAAATCCCTGCGCAAGTCCTGCACTCGAATGCCTTTTTTGCCCAAAGAATCTCTCGCGATCACCCCCACATACAGATTCTTTTCATCAAATAAGATTTTGACGAAGGTCTTATACAGCACCTTACCCCCTTGGCGAGGCTCCATCCGAAAAAAATCGGTAGTCACCTGAGCGGTCTTCCAGTCTGCTTCTGTTAATTTGCCATCAACTTTAATTGCTCCTTCCGCTTTCTGCGCATACACGACAGGGGGAGTATCTGGGGGTGGAAAGTTCTGGTCATTTTGCCCCAAGGCAGAAAAAAAGATAGTGGCTGATAAGGAGAGAGCTAGGTAAAATCGTTGGCAAAGGTGGTGCATATTAGTCAGATACTTCTTTGAAGGCTAGGCTGTTTTTAGCTCTCAAATTTAATAAGTGTGCAGTGGCGATAGCCAAGGCTCCAATAACTGTTAGCACCACAGAAAACCATCCATGGTGGAACAGGGTATGACTAACAATGATGAGGGCAAAACCTCCAACAAATAAGAGCGGGAGTGCATGTTGCCGATGCGCGAGATAACCTGGTATAAAAGCCAAAAGACCAATGACAAGGGATAGAGAAAGAATGAGGATTTCTAACCACTCTTGATGTAAAACCCGTAGAATGGAATCACCTCCAATAATAAGTAAGGCCGGAAGCGCTACGCAATGTAGCATGCATAGGATAGAGGCACAAATGCCTAGTTTATCTAGTAGAATAGCTAAATTCTTATTCATTATAAGCTTTGTTCTAATTGTTTTAAATCTCTTTGTAAGAAGGGAAAGCCTTCCAAATTCGTGAGCTATGTATATGTTTATTATTATCTTAGCAGGCGCTGCAAAATTATAAAAGATTGATACAATCCAGTTGTAAAATTAGCTAAATAATTGTTTATTGCAAATGAGTTGCAATAATTTATGATATGGGAGTAATAAGAAAAACAAAAGCTGTTAAAGCACTACTGCAGTTGTTCGAAAACACGGATAATGCAATGTCTGTGGTAGATTTAGTAAAGCGGTTAGAAAAAGATATTAACAAAACGACCGTTTACCGCATTCTCGAACGGCTAGAGCAGGATGGCGTGTTGCACTCTTTTAATGGCAAAGATCGCTTAAAATGGTATGCTAAATATGAAGGTTGCACCCCAGAGCATCGTATAGATGCACACCCTCATTTTCAGTGTAAGGATTGTGGTAGCGTAAGATGCCTACATACAAACATAAGTATACCTGTTGTAGAAAATTATATTGTCCACTCGGCTGAGATACTCTTAATTGGCCAATGTAAGGACTGTAGTTCTTAATCCTCTTCTGAACTAGCTACTGATGGGGAGGTTGGTAATGTCACCTTTAGTGGGCGTACAGGGGTGCCATCGCTCCATTGGCCTAAGTTTTTTTGTTGGGGGGTGTCCCCAAAGGCATATGCACAATCTGTACCTGCCCAAGTGCAATTCATTAAGCCGTCTAATAATTTCCAGTACCCATACCAATCGGCAGCATCTAGTTTAGATACTTTCTTCGCTCGCCAAGTGGTCAGATTATAGAGTCCCATATCCAAGCTGTAATCGAGTGCATAAGGCCCATTGTGATAGGTTTCAATAGCCGGTTCGCCGTGATCATCTGTGTAGTGGCGCAGCAAGTTCCGCTCTGGAGTATTTTTAGCTGTTTCAAACACCAGTTTTGCAAATTCATCCCCTACGATATGATCGTTATGGCTCACCATAATCAGCATCTTCGTATCGGCAGGCATAGCTTCATAGCTTTCCAACCTTCCTCCGAGCAGCGGCCCTGTGCCTGGCGCGCATAGGAATATCCCCTTCGGCTGTGGGATGGCATACTTTTCAAATTCTACTGCTAATTGAGCAGTAATGGTTCCTCCATACGAATGCCCCACCATAATTAGGGGTCGATCAGCAGCATCTACAAAGTCTGCCTCTTTGAGTTTTTTTAAGGCATTACGGATGGCCACTGCTGCATTTGCTGCAAAAACTTCTGGGCGAGGACTAAATAAATTTTCCTGATAACGAGGATAAATCACTGTATTCCCCTTCCGTACCAAATGCCGAATCCATCCACCGTATACCATTGGATTGTACGCCCCATAGCCGTGCATAAACACTACTACTGGTGCTTCTTTGGGTCTGGGCTGATCCGGCTCAAAGAGCCAGTAGCCATCTTCTGCTTCCGCAAAATCATAAGGGCAGACTGCCTCGTGCACATATGTTGCCGCACCAGGCCCTTCCAATTGTCGGGTTGGGGGAGTGATCTCATTTACCGGAATATCGGCAGAAAAAAGCATCAGTAAGGATACAAGGAATGGCAGGAAACTCATGGGTAACAAATTATTGGGCTAAAAAACTCTAGTACGTTCTTGTTGAAGTATAACGATAAAAAGCACAGCGGTGTTGAATAAATTGGTACTTTTAGGCACACAAAAAAGGATTCAGCTACATGATCGATCAACATCCAGTAGGCGTTATTGGTGCAGGGAGTTTTGGGACGGCCATTGCCAATTTATTAGCGTATAACACGGATGTGATTTTGTATAGCCGTAAGGCCGATTTGGTACAAACGATCAACACCACTCATCAGCATTATGGCATCCAGCTATCAGATCGCATTCGGGCGACCAACAACCTCCAAGAGGTTTCCAGCCATTGTCATTTGATCTTTCCTATTGTTCCTTCTTCTAACTTTCGTGAAATGATGCGCAGCCTAGGGCCCTATCTGCGCCCTTATCACCTGCTGATTCATGGTACCAAGGGTTTTGATGTTCGCTATGATGATGATGAACTGGCCCAGTTACAGTCTATTAATAGGAGGGAAGTGAGCACGATGAGTGAGGTAATCAATCAAGAAAGTGCCGTGGTGCGCATTGGCTGCTTGTCGGGGCCCAATTTGTCGCGTGAAATTTTGGAAGGGCAACCTACTGCAACGGTGATTGCTAGTCGATTTGATGAAGTGATTTCCTTGGGTAAAAAAGTGCTCAGTAGTGCCGCTTTTCACGTGTTTGGCTCGCATGATTTGTTGGGGGCAGAGCTAGCGGGTGCGCTTAAAAATATGATTGCCATCGGATCGGGTATCTTAAAAGGCAAGGGATTGGGTAAAAATATGCAAGCCATGCTTATCACTCGGGGCTTGAGCGAAATGATCTATTTTGGCAAAGCGATGGGGGCAGATAGCTCCGCTTTTTTGGGCACAGCAGGCATTGGTGATTTAGTAGCTACGGCTACGAGTAAGAATAGTCGAAACTTTACCTTTGGCTACCGCTTGGGGCAGGGCGAATCGATGGAAAGCATTATCCAATCTATGCCAGAGCTAGCAGAAGGGATTCGTACCCTTAAAATTGCCAAGCATTTAGCTAAATATTATAAATTGCGCGTTCCAATTACGGAAATGCTTTACAATATCGTTTTTGAAGCTTTTGACTTCGAGCGCGTCATCCATTATCTCGTGACTTATCCCTACGATGTGGATGTCGACTTTTTATAAAAACTGAATAAATGATGTTTAAAAAAATACTCCCACACCTTGGTGCCATAGCTATCTTTTTGGTGGTCTGTGTGGCTTATTTTTCACCCCAGATGAACGGTAAAGTCATCCAGCAAAGTGACGTTACGCAGTATCGAGGGATGTCGCAAGAAATCCGCGATTTTAAAGAAGAAACCGGTGAGACGACCCTTTGGACCAACGCCATGTTTGGGGGGATGCCCACTTACCAGATCAACACCATACATGCAGGTAATAATCTTCGGTATCTCGATAAGGTCAATCGCTTGTTTGTTAAGCATCCTATCGGGCGCTTCTTCGCCGCCATGGTGGGCTTTTATATCCTGTTGGTAGTCTTAGGGGTCAATCCCTGGCTGAGCATTGCGGGAGCAGTAGCTTTTAGCTTTACTACCAATAACTTCCTACTGTACGAGACGGGCCATATGACCAAACTAAGAGTGGTGTCCTATTTCCCGCTTATGATAGCGGGGATGCTGCTGGCCTTTAAACCAAGCGATAACAGCACTTGGCAAAAGTACGCACTGGGAGGTATATTATTCGCTCTAGGCTTGGGGCTCAGCATTTGGGCCAACCATGTGCAAATGACCTACTATCTTTTCCTTACCCTTTTAATTTTTGGGGTAGTACAATTGATACATGATGTTCGGCAGGGTAGACTACAGGAGTTTTTAAAGGGAGCTGGTGTGCTAATTGTGGCGGGTCTGATAGGCCTAGGCTCTTCGGCCTCCAACTTGTGGGTAACCTACGAATACTCCAAAGATACGATGCGGGGAGAGCCCATCCTAACTTCCTCTGATACTGGACAAACTCCACAAAACAGCAGCGAAACAGATGGCTTGGCTTGGGATTATGCGATGCAGTGGAGTAATGGTACTATCGATATATTTGCCTCTTTCATCCCTGGCGTTGCTGGTGGCGGAAGTTCCGAACAAGTGGGCAGTAGTTCTCCACTAAAAAAAGACCCTCGCTGGCGACAATTGATGCAGCAAAGTGGTAACTATGCTCCGCTCTACTGGGGAGCTTTGCCTTTTACTAGTGGCCCCATTTATTTTGGGGCGATCATTGTGTTTCTTTTTATCTTAGGGTTAGTAGTGGTAGATGGGCCGGTCAAATGGTGGCTAGGTTTAGGAACACTCCTGACCTTTTTGCTATCGATGGGAAAAAATATGGAGGCCATCAATGAATTCTTTTTCTACTATGTTCCACTGTTTAATAAGTTTCGAACACCCAACTCTGTACTGACCGTCACGTCTTTTCTGATGCCCCTGCTGGGCTTTTTGGCGCTGGGTAAGATATTAGCCGGTGAAATAGCGAAAGAAAAAGCATTACGCGGCTTGTATATTGCGGGAGGGATTTGTGCAGCCATCTGCTTGTTCTTTGCTCTTATGGGCCCTTCCTTTTTCGACTTTTCTAGCGCTGGCGATGCGCGCTATGAGCAAGCTGGCTACCCCGTTGGCCCACTGATGGATGCGCGCAAGAGCTTGATGCAGAGCGATGCTTGGCGTACCTTCTTCCTAGTGGTACTAAGTGGCGGCCTACTCTGGGCGTATCTAAAAGAGAAGCTAAATCAAACTATTGTAATAGCCGGCATCAGTGTACTAGTAGTATTCGACTTATGGTCGGTGGGTAAGCGCTACTTAAATGAAGGGAACTTCGTTCGCCAAGCAAGCTATGAAAATGCGTTTCAGCCAAGCGCAGCAGATGAGCAAATACTGGCCGATCCTGATCCTAACTTTAGAGTTTTTGATCTGTCTGCGCAGGGCAGCCCTTTCCAATCTTCGCGCGCTTCTTATCATCATAAATCACTTGGGGGCTATCACGCTGCCAAGTTACAGCGATACGATGACCTGATTACCCGCCACTTGGGGCAGGGGAATCAGAAAGTTATTGATATGCTCAATGC
>JBCCRH010000150.1:0-12346 GCA_039208045.1 Bacteroidota bacterium | reverse complement strand
TGATTCTTTTCAGCAAGTGCATTTAGTGCTCTTTGGAATCGCTCTTGCTCCTTTTGCTTGCGTTGTTCGAACTTATCCTTAACGCGGCGACCACTGGTAAATTCTCCAGAACGGTATAATCCTCTTAAAAAAGATTCAAATCCTTTGCCATGATGATAGTAGCCCATAGGCGCTATCAGATAGGTGGCCACTAAACTCTGACAAGACAAACACTGGACAAACACACGATCTGGCTCGCCTTCCTCACGCACTAAAATATCTCGTACGCCGCGATGACCGCAAAATTGGCATTGTTGAACGTGTATTTCCATAATTACACTTAACTTAAATAAACAAAGGTACATACAAAATACACATCAAAATGATAACGATCAAGGCCAGTAGGGTCATTATCATCCCGCTTTTAAAAATGTCGGGTACGCCGACGAGGCCAGAACCAAAGGCAATAGCATTAGGTGGGGTACTAACTGGGAGTGCCATGGAGGTGGAGCACATGAGCGAAATAGCAATGGCTAAGATCAACTCATTATTGGGTAAAGAAATCGCAACGGGAATCAACAGGTTGGCAGTTGCTGTATTACTCATAAAGGTGGTCATACAAGCAGCAAGGATGATTAGCGTAATCAGAATAACCCAGAACGGGGAACCCATTGGTATAGCAACGGCGATGGTAGCAGTAAGGCCACTTTTTTGGAGGCCAACGCCCAAGCACAACCCACCACCTAACATGAATAAAATGTCCCAAGAGATATTTTTAAAATCTCGCGTATCCAGCAGGCGCAGTCCAAAACTAGCAATGACGAGGCAAAGGCCGACTGTACCAGTGGTAACTGCCAACTGTCCAGAAAAAAGCCATCCAAGAATAGTGAGTAAAAATAGGGCCAGTACCATATATTGCTTGCCGGAAAGGGGTGTTGTATTTTTCTCCTGTTCAATGGGAATGGAGGCTTGTTGAGCAGGGTAAAGCTTCAGTAAGATAGCCCATAGCAAGGCGCCCAAAATGAGCATGGCCGGAACACCAATTCCAATCCATTGGGCAAACGATATAGAGATACCAGCCTGCTGCAAATATTCAATCGCAATAGCATTGGGTGGTGTACCAATGGGCGTGCCAAGCCCTCCAATATTACAGGCAAACGGAATGGCCAAACCAAGCGCTTTAGTAAAGGGATCGGTATCAGGAAGCACCAAAACGATCGGGCCAACAATGGCAAACATCATGGCCGCAGTAGCCGTATTACTCATCCACATAGATAAAAAGGCAGCAATAAGAATAATGCCCAGCAAAAAATAAGAAGGGCGGGTGCCCGTTCTTCGAATGACCCGATTGGCAATACGAACGGCAATACCATATTTATTGAGCAAGGCAGAAAGCACAAAGCCACCCATGAAAAGCAACGTAATGTCCCCAAAAAAGGCCTGATAAAAGACTTCTTTAGGAACATTAGAAGTATCGAGCAGAGGGTGGAGTAGGAGAACACTAAGCAATAAAACACCTAAACTACTGATGTAGAGTGGAAGCGCTTCCGTGATCCACAGCGTCGCAGTAAGCAACAAGATAAATGCAGCAACTTCTTCAGGGGGGCTTAGCTCCAACCAACTATTTAGCAGGTGCATCTGCCATACTATTAGCCAGAGTAGGCACAATAAAATAGCAATAGCATGCTTCCGAACTAAAGCGAGTAAGCGGTACATTGAAGTAATGTACGTCTATTCTGCCGCCTTTTTAGCCCACGCGCTGCGCTTTTTGAAATATTTTGGAGCTACTACTAATAGACCAAATGATTCACAATCTTCTTTCGTTTGCTTCGCGTGGTGCGCGCCGTGCGCCCGCAAGATGCCACGAGAATAGTTACTATCCAGTTGCTTAAACCAATTAAAGCGACGATGGATGTACACATCGTGAATAAGAAAGTAGATCAAGCCATAAATAGAAATACCAATCCCTACAAATAGCAACCAAAATTGAGGGGTAGAGAGCCCTACGATGTAGCAAATGGCGCTTGGAATAGCAAAGACTAGAAAGAACAGATCGTTTTTTTCGAAAAATCCATCTTTCTCATGATGAGGCTTGTGATGGTCTTCATGCCAATCCCACAGTAAGCCGTGCATGACATATTTGTGGGTAAACCACGCCACAAATTCCATGACAAAAGCAGTAGCAATTGCGATAAATGCATACAATAAAATCTCCATATTACAATCCAAATATATTCAACAGTAAGAAAAATAGAAATTGCATAATAAACAAGGCACTACCTAGTTTGTTTGGTTTTTCGCTGGCGAATTTGACGTATAATCCGCTTGTAATAAGGCCAATCACAAACCACCCTACATAGTTCTGAAAGGGCACCGTATTATTGGGCCACGACCAAAAATCATACGCCATCGCTACGGGTTCAATGAAGATATCTAGCCCTACCATTAGCAGGGCAATAGTTACGGTTCTGACCGCAGCATTTGTGGAGATGCCCAGCTGATCCACCAATGAACCAGCTGCGTAAGTTACCAATATCCAATTGACACCAATCATAAAGGGCGTACCATACCATTTGGGGCCTAATACGGGGCCATAAGAGTATTCTCCAAAGATTAAACCCGTCTGTACCCCTACCAACTCCGCTCCAAACCCCACTACATAGCAAGCTACCATAAAAATAACTGTTCGACTGGACCACTTCGAATGGCACCATAGCATTAGGGACACCGAAAATAGCAGCTGAAGCGGCGTAAGCAGAATAAAATCGGGGTGAATATTGATGGCGATGCAGACAACGCCGATGCAATAGAAGATGGCTAGTACAAAGGTTGCCCAACGAGTTCGATCATCCGCTTCGGGGAAGGGGAGCAAGAAGGACCACCAGTGGCCTTCCGTAATAGATGATATGCTTGTTTTTTCCATACGTACAAATTTAGTGCATCACTTCGTCCACAATCTTAGAGGAAAGCAATGCTAATGGAATGCCCCCCCCTGGATGTACACTGCCCCCACAAAAGTAAAGGTGCTGGATATTACTCGAAAAGTTAGGATGGCGCATAAAGGCCGCCATTCGATTATTCGAGCTGGTGCCGTATAAAGAGCCAAGATGAGAGGACGTTCGGGATTCGATAGTACGCGGTTCGAGCACTTCCTCACATTCGATCAAGCCTTCCATATCCACATCGAGGATACGGTTGATCTTTTGGATCATTTCTTGGCGCGCTTTGGGAATAATGGTGTCCCAATCTTGCCCGTCTTCAAACGGCACATTAATCATCGTAAACCAATTTTCGCATCCTGCTGGCGCATCTGCTTCGTGATGTTTTTGGGTAATATTGATATAGACCGTTGGGTCATCGTAAATCGTGCCTCCATCCAGCTGCTTAAATTCTTCCTCGTAGTCGTTGCTAAATAGAATATTGTGCAGGCCTAGCTCTGGAAATTGGCGCTTTACGCCCCAGTAAAAAATTAGGGCTGAGGTGGATTTTGGCTGTCGCAAAATGCGGGTCGGATGCTTCTGGTCGGGCAGCAGCTTTTTGTAAGCAAAGAAAATATCCATGTTGCAAATCACACGATCGAAGGTATGTTTTGTCCCTCCCGCTTGAATGGCGTGTGCTTTGCCATCGGCCACCTCGATTTGCTCTGCGGTGGTGTTAAAGTGAAACTGCACGCCTTGGCGTAGGGCGAGTTCGTAGACGCTCTGGGTGATGGCATGCATGCCTCCTTTCGGGAAATAGGCCCCAAAGTGATGCTCAAAATGCGGGATGATGTTGAGTAAGCCTGGGGCTTTGTAGGGATTAGAGCCGTTGTAGGTAGCGAAGCGGTTGAATAGTTGCACGAGCTTTGGGTGCTTGAGCAAACGCTTATTGGCGCGATCCATGCTATTGAATAGGTCGAGCGTAGGGATTTGCACTACTGCTTTTGCCACTTCTGGCGTCAGCCAAGTATCCCAACGGTGTAGCGATTTTTCGAGAAAAATTCTGCCGGTCAGCTCGTATTTACGAGCGCTTTCCGCTAAGGTTTTGGTGATAATGCGGCTATCTACGCCCAGTTTTGTAGCTGCCTCATGAGCAAAAGCTTCAGGTTCGGCGTGGGCGTGCAGGCGGGTGCCGTCTTCCCAAAAATAGTGACAAACGGTAGAGAGACGCTCGTACTGGAAGTGGTCGCGGGGCTCTTCGCCAGCGAGCCGAAATAGCTCATCCACATACTGTGGCATGGTGAACAAAGAAGGGCCTGCATCAAAGCGATAGCCATTCAGGTCGAAGTTGGAAAGTTTTCCACCAGGGTAAGCATTGGATTCAAATACTTGCACTTCATAGCCGCGTACCGCCATACGCACGGCTGCTGCCAAACCTGCTATCCCTGCACCGATGATTCCGATTTTCACAAGACGCTCTTTTTGATACTTGAGGGTAACAATTGGTAGGAGATATTGTTGGGGGTGTCTGCGCAGGCCTAGTATGAATGGCAGAACGGTGGTTCACAAACTAGTGGTGAAGGGGAAGCTCTACAAAAAAAGTCGTTCCTTCATCGGGTACAGTCTCAAAGTAGATACGTCCTTTGGAAGCTTCAATCACATTTTTAGAAATAGCCAAGCCCAGTCCACTACCCGAACTCTTGGTTGTAAAATTGGGATAGAACACTTTATCTTGAAGTTCGGTTGGGATGCCGCTGCCGTTGTCTTGTACTTGGATTTGGGCGAAAGCCCCATCGACTATCAGGAGGTGCACCTCAATCGTCCCTGCCCGCGCTTCGGGAATAGCTTGGATGGCATTTTTAATCAAATTATTCAGTACCCGTACGACTTGCTCGCGATCAGCAAAAACGTGCAAGGGCTGGACTGGTAGCCTTGCGCTCACGGTCGCTTGAGGGTGGTTTTTAAAAAGGTCAACTACGGACTGTGTAACAGCATTCAATTCGAAAACGGCGTTTTCGATAGCTGGCATTTTGGCAAAATTAGAAAAGTCAGAGGCGATGCGCGTGAGGCCATCAATCTGTTCGATAAGGGTATTAGAGACGCGCTTGAGCAGTGGCTCCACCTGATCGGGTTGTGCTTGGTAGGCTCGTTTCAGGTGCTGGATGCTCAGCTTCATGGGAGTGAGTGGGTTTTTGATTTCGTGAGCGACTTGCTTAGCCATCTCCCGCCAGGCACCTTCACGCTCTTGGCGCTTCAATTGCTGGGTGCTTGCTTCCAGCTGCTCCACCATATTATTGTAAGCACCAATGAGTTCCCCAATTTCGTCTTCGGTACTTCTGTTCCATGGGATCAGCTCATTTTTACCCAAGCTAAACGCTTTTAGGCGGTTGCCCAATTGGCTGATAGGTGCAGTAATATATTTAGCGAAAGCGACCGCAACAGCAACGGTGAAGAGTAAAAAAGCCACATAAAAATTGAGCAAGTTACTGATCAGGGTATAAACAACTGGCGCATTTTGTGCTTCCCGCTGAAAGTAGGGGAGGCCCAAGTAGCCCCACACTTGTTCATCCTGTTGGATGGGAAGTAAAGCGGTGGTCAGCTGCTCTGTACCAAGTTGATTGGCAACAAAAATAATGTTGCGCTTTTGCTGTAGTTCTGTTTGCTGCTGCGCTGTGATTGCCGGAGGAAAATGGCTTTGAGCCAATAACGGAGGCATAGAGCTACCTACCACCTCTCCGTTTTGATTGTAAAGAAAAAGCTGCTTGCCATGCGCCTCCGAAAGCTTGAAAGCCAAAGCCTGTTGGAGGCTATCTTTTGCTTGGAGCCGTTCTTCAATATCCGTTTTGATTTGGCGGATGCTTTGCCCTAGCTGGGCATTGAACTGCTTGGAGTACGTTTGTGTAGAAAAGTAGAGCGTCAGGGCACCCATTAGGAAAAAGCTGAGGATAAATAAGCCTAAAAAAGAGCGTTGTATCCGATTTTGTAGGGAATTCCAATCGCCAAACGGCAGCAAGGCGCCAGACAGCCAACCACCAGCCTGCACTTCCCAGCTCCAGATGACAACGATGATCGAAAGCAATACAAACAGGAGGGAAAACAACGAAATAGGCTGTAAGTAACCATCTCGATCTTTAGCCACCATAATCTGGGTAGTCGCATCTTTTTGGTAAAAAAGGACCGCCCTCTTGCTACTGAGTTGCTCTTGATAGGTTTGGGCCGGAAGCGTAGGGATAGTGCTAGGCGCTACACTATTGGTCAAGACAGCGCTTCCCTTTCGGGCAATATATATTTTATATTGCTCCAGTCCACTCAGCCCTTTTAGCGGAAGCGATAATTGAGCTGCCTTTAGAAAAGGATTGGAAGGGGTAAGCTTGGGCTTTAGCCGTATAGCTTGACCATTGGCAAGTGGAACCTGATAGGCGTAGTATGCTGCCGAGTCCAAGGTGATGTGATCAATAGATGGGCTCGGGGTTAACCGTTGGAATTCATAATTTTCGAAAAGATAGGGTTGCGCCAGTAAGGCCTCCACGTCTAACTGATTAGCAATGACCAGTTGTTCTAGGGTGTGCTCAGCGATGCTATCCTGTAGTACACCCAGGGCTTGTGCCATTTGGACACGCTCCTTTTTATCCTTATGCAAATGGGCACTGAAGAGGTGTACGCTTGCAAACAAGGAAAAGATAAAAATCCAAACGATTCCCCAAGTGATCGATTGCTGCTGGTGGTTGTAGTCGGTGTACAAATCACTGATGAGTAAATAAAGTAGCACCAATAGCAATTGGATAGGCCACCAAAGGGTAGTGCCAATGAGCGTAGCTTGTAAGAGCCCGATGAGTAGTAAACTGGCAGCGAGGCTACGTAGCCTTAGACGCTGCGAGGGAGCAAGCTGGTGCAATACCTCCATCATACGTAGGGTAAAGAGGAAAAAACTCATTAGTAGAACGAGGCCTGAGCTGATGATTAGGAGGGCGGGCCAGCTCATTAAAAGTACCGTATCAAAGTTAAAGGGGATGGCGGCTTCTAAAATAAAAGATTGAAAGAGTAGCCCTATTCCTTGCAGCCCTAGCCCAATACTGAGATAAATGCCCACACTAAGCAAGCTGCGTACTCCAATGGGCCAATCGCCCGTGCTAGCTAGTTGAATTCGTTTATGGAAGTAGACCATACTCAGGAATACGAAGAGTGTATTCCAGCTCAAATCCCATAGAGCAGGGCTGCTTGTGCTTTCAAAGATGGCTTCGAACCAGCTATTGTCAGGCACCAAGCTCCTCCACCATCGACTTCTGCTGGCTACCCAGATCAGGAGAAAAGTGACTGACAAAAAGAGGAGGCCTTTAGCTGCACTGGTAAAAGCGAGGCTTTTGCGATAAGCAAAAAGGGTAAGGGCCAATAGTCCGATGCTGAGCAGTACGGGGAAGGTACTTGCTGAGGAGTTGAAGAGATAGACAGCTAGCAGTGCTCCACTACATAGGATAGGTAGGGCAATGCCCAAGCGGGGGAGGGAGTTGTTGCGCAAGGTAGCTTTCACAATTGCTTGGTATTTACTGGCTTGTGGTTTGGTGCAGTACGCAACACCTCGGAGGTCTTAAGACCTCCGAGACCTTTAGCTCTCGGAGGCCTAAAGGGCTCCGAGGTGTGCGTCCTTTCCTTCAACAGCCGTATACGTAAATTTTAGGAAAATGTTTGTTTTGCCCTTCTATTTTATAAGGGTTCGCTACATTTGCTACACAACTATAGAATACTATGCTAGAGCACTGGCTACGACCACCTCCCCAAAAAGACTTTGCTGCCGCCAATTGGCACTCCTATCAGATAGGACATCAAATCCTACGCCTTTCTAAAGAAATCTCCGATTTAAAAGCAGTCCAAGTGGCAATAGTAGGTATAGAAGCGAAAGCTGCTAACGCCATCCGAAAGGCACTGTATGCGCTTAGCATGCCATTTGACGCTAGCGCTGTGGTTGATTTGGGCAATGTGCGCAAAAAAGACCCCAACTTTGTGATTCCTCTATTCAAGGAGCTGTTGGAGAGTAACATCCTGCCTATTGTGCTGGGGCCCGATCCGAGCTTAGCCATCATGTTGTATAAAGCATTATTAGAACAGCAAAGCCTGCTGAGTCTGGTGGCCATCGATCAGGCAGTTCCATTTCGGGGCGAAGGGGAACCCTTAGCTGCCACTTATTTGGATGAGTTGCTCGATCAAAAAGCTTATCAACCCTTCCATGTTGGGCTGATTGGCGTGCAGCGCCACCTTACGCCCCCCGCCACCTTTGATTTTGCTAATGAGCAGCACTGGGACTGCATTCGGCTGGGTAACGCCCGGGCCAATTTACAGGAGCTAGAGCCGATTATCCGCAACGGAGATTTGCTACTTTTTCACCTAAGTGCCCTAAAGCGAACTGAAGCGCCGGAGCAAATAGGGGATTCCCCAATAGGGTTCTCTCTGGAAGAAGCCTGCCAACTGACCTGGTATGCAGGCATGAGTGATAAATTAAAAGCATTTGGTGTTACTGGATTTCAGAAAATGATGGCCAATACACCAAGTACCGCCTCCGCTATAGCGCTATTAACGTGGTACTTCATGGACGGCTTCTTCAACCGCAAGGGTGATTTTCCACACACTAGCGATGGCCTGGTAGAATATATTGTAGAGCACAAAAAGCTGTACGCACAACTTACCTTCTGGAAAAGCCAGCGTAGTGGAAGGTGGTGGTTGCAGGTGCCGGTCAAAACCAAATCAGCACATCAGCGCCATCGGCTTATTCCTTGCTCCTATATGGATTATAAGCAGGCAACGCAGGGGGAACTGCCTGAGCGCTTGTATGATGCTTTTCGGCGGTTTAGCTGAAGTCGTAAGTCCCAATGCTCTAAATTTTATCCTTTGAAACGATTCTCCACTTTTTAGAAACATTACTCTACTTTTCGGAGCCATAATGTCAGCATCTTGAAGATGTCATTATAAACTATTAATACACCGATTAAAGTAACCCATTATGGCTAATCAGATGTTGAGCACCCTAAATCAAATGATGGAAGAAGGCCTTAGAAAAGGCATTGTCCACCATTTTACAGAAGACGAAACCTTCACCGGTCGCACGGTCACCCTTGACGGACAGGAATTAATCAATTTTGGCTCTTGTAGTTATTTAGCACTCGAAAATCATCCCAATTTAGTAGAAGGCGTAGTAGAGGCTGCTCAGCAGTTCGGCACACAGTTTTCTTCCTCAAGAACCTATATTTCACACCTACTCTATAAAGAGTTGGAGGATTTGCTTGGGCAGATGTATGGTCAACCAGCGATTGCTACAGCAAGCACTACCCTTGGACATTTGGCAACGATCCCTGTAGTAGTAGATTCAGATGATGCTGTCATTCTGGATATGCAGGTACACAGTAGCGTACAGATGGCGACACAGCTGTTGAAGGCCAATGGTACCACCATACAGATCATCCGCCACAACGACATGGAGACACTGGAGAAAAAGATTCAGCAGTTGCGCGCAAAGCATAACAAAGTGTGGTATTTTGCCGATGGTGTATACTCTATGTATGGCGATTATGCGCCACTGCCAGCACTAGAAAACCTATTGAATAAGTATGAGTGTTTCCACTTGTATATTGATGATGCACACGGTATTGGTTGGGCTGGGGAGCATGGGGTTGGTTATGTTCGTAGCCAAATGGAGCATCACCCCAAGATGGTGTTGACGGCATCTCTCAATAAGTCTTTCGCAGCGGCTGGAGGTGCAGTTATCTTTCCTAATCAAGAAATGGCACAGCGGGTGCGCAATTGTGGAGGCACTTTAATTTTTTCTGGCCCCATTCAGCCTCCTATGCTAGGTGCTGCTTGCGCTTCCGCTAAATTGCACTTGTCAGAAGAGTTTGCAGATCTACAAGCTGACTTGGCTGCTAAGGTGCAGCATATGAACGATAAGTTAGAAGAGTTTGGATTGCCACAATATGAAAAAACAGATAGCCCATTGTTCTTCGTACCAGCCGGTACGCTGAAAACAATTTCTAGCATTATTCGCAAAATGCTGGATGCGGGCTTTTATGTGAATAGTGCTTCTTTCCCTGCTACAACGGCCAAAAGGGGAGGCATTCGATTCATGGTAAACGGACATATCACGCTACAGGACATTAATAATCTGGTAGCCACCCTAGCACAATGCTATCAGGAAGTGCTAGAAGAGCAAAACAGTAGCACCGAGCGCATCGCCAAAGTATTCCGCATCCCTGTCTTCGAACTCAAAACAAACAAAGCTACCATTGCTAGCAAAAAAGTGCATGACTTAATTATTTGTCACCAAGAATCTATTGATCAGATTGCTGCTAAGGAGTGGGATAGCTTAATGGCTAATCGTGGAAACTTTACACATGCAAGCTTGAAGATGTTGGAAGGGGTATTCTCTCAGAATAGCAATAAGGCCAACAATTGGAAGTTTCACTATTTTAAGGTGCAAGACCAGCAAGGGAATACCGTTTTGAATACGTTCTTTACCAGCGCTATTGTAAAGGATGATATGTTGGCACCTGCTGCGGTATCACGCCAGATAGAGGCAGTTCGCCAATCTGATCCAGACTACTTGACATCTAAGAGTGTGATGCTGGGCGCTCCCATTACCAAGGGAGAGCACCTGCTGATTGACCGGGCGCACCCACAGTGGAAAGCAGCTTTGGAATTATTACTGAAAAAAATGCACCAAGTAGTAGAAGAGGAGGGCGCAACACAGTTGATGCTGCGTGATT
The DNA here is from genome assembly GCA_039208045.1 of Bacteroidota bacterium. Lineage (GTDB taxonomy): Bacteria > Bacteroidota > Bacteroidia > Chitinophagales > Saprospiraceae > JBCCRH01. Next base: position 1,701 of record JBCCRH010000150.1, on the reverse strand, counting down.
TCCGAAAGGGAGCTGATGCAGAGCTACAGCAGTTTTTCATGGAGAATGGATTGATTGAAGTAGAATTGTTAAACGAATGCTTGGTGAGTGATTTATCTTGGGATACGCGGGAGGAGTATTTAATGAGCCTAAAAGGCAAGTATCGCTACAATGTGCGCAAAGAAATTCTACCTTTTGAAGAGCAGTTTGACTTGAGTTTTGAAAAGCCACAGACCCTAGAGGAAGTGAAAGATTGCTACAATTTGTACCATCAAGTATTTGATCGGGCCTTCGAGATGAATGTCCACCAATTGCCATTCGATTTCTTTGAGCAAGTTTGTGCACATGAGGACTACGATATTATCCGCCTGTACTTGAAGGAAGAGCGAGATAACCCGGATAGAAAGCCGATTGCTGTCATGTTTAGCTACAAATTTGAGACCGATTATAATGCCTTAATTATTGGCTTAAACTACGAGTACGTGCGCAGCCATAATACCTACAAGCAGATGCTCTATCAAACGGTATTGAGAGCAAAGGCAATAGGTTGTGAGCAAGTAGATTTGGCGTATACTGCGGAGCTAGAGAAAAAGAAGGTGGGGGCTCGTCCATATCAGGTGTGTGCCTTTGTCCAGTCGATGGATCACTTCAACCAAGTGGTGATTAGCTCTTTTGCGAAGCAAGCGGCCGCAGCATAAATATAGTTCAACAATGCAAGATTTGTGAAAATATGGCGACGGCATTTTTTTGGCCTGCAAGGCGAAAAACGTAGGCATATCCTTAGATATGGCGAGGCTTTTCAACGCAGCAGGACGGAAAAAGGGCAAGTCAGAATTCACAAATCTTGGGTTGTTGAACTATAAGAGAGGAGATACAGTAATGAAAGGGGGTTTTTTAGGGTGCTAACATCGTTAGCACCTTTTCTAATTGTATCCCTCTAGAGCCTTTGATTAAGATAGAAGACTGCGCAATGGGATTTTCACGAAGCCAGTTGTTGAGCGCTTCAACAGATGGGAAATAGCGGTGCCCATTGCTGAGCACAGCGCTAAATTGGGGGCCCACAAAAATGGTTTGATCTAAAAGATTAGTAGCTAATTCGACCATTTTCCGATGCTCTGCTTCGCTCGCTTCCCCTAGTTCGAGCATATCGCCCAAAATAGCCACTTTCGTCCCCGCTGCTGAGCTGGCAAAGGTCTGCATGGCTTTTTCCATACTGGTCGGATTGGCATTATAGGCATCTAATACTATCGTGTGCTTAGGAGTGTTGATAATTTGGGAGCGATTATTCTGTGGATGATACGATTCAATAGCCATCTTGATCTTACTAGCAGGTACTTTAAAGTATTTGCCGAGCGCGACAGCTGTAGTGATATTATGAAAATTGTAAAGGCCGATGAGCTGAGAGTGCGCCTCTATGAGTTGCTGATACTCATCCAAGAAAGCAACGCTAATGAAGGGTTTTTCTCGAAGGAGCACTATTTCGTGGTCGGGCTCATTGGGGGTAGGGGCGTCGCTTTGGCGATAGAATATTTTCTTATCAACGGATGCTGCTAGTTCTTCCAGAAAAGGTTCTTCTCTATTGATAAATGCTAGGCCACCCATTTGGGCTAGGTAGCGATAAAGCTCAGATTTGCCTTTCTTTACGCCTTCAATACCTCCAAATCCTTCCAAATGTGCTTTCCCGATATTGGTAATCAATCCATGCGAAGGCAGAACGATATG
>JBCCRH010000149.1:0-12354 GCA_039208045.1 Bacteroidota bacterium | reverse complement strand
TTTTGGTGTAAAAGCAAGAATTATTTAATCCTTTTTGTTAATTCTTTGTTACACTACCACATTTCTGATCACCAAAATATCGGGCATATGCAAAGTTTGGCCAACTACCTTCAGCGTTCCGCCTTTGGCGTTTGCAGCTATCTCGGTCGAAAGATGGGGATTGCTTCTGCACGGGTGCGCCTGTATTTTATCTACTTATCCTTTGTGACGCTGGGATCACCGATTATTCTTTACCTTTTTGTCTTCTTTTGGCTGAATTTGAGAAGGTATATCAGCCAAAGCAGAGGCTTTTTATTTAGGCAGCTATAGATCATGTAGTACACTAGAACAAGTGTATGCCTTGCCCTGTGTACTATAACCAACCGTCTTATGCTATATATTTAAGACTCCCGTTTGGAACATCGTATATACTGTCACCAAATGGAACACCGCTATAAGTATATTGCTAATCACAATCGGATTTTTGATCGTCTTTACCGTAACAGGTGTTAGTAGCTTATATACGATCTGCATAAATAATAGCGCAAATACCAATTTGGGATCCTGCACAAGTAGTAATGCTGCGGATGCTATCGCAATAGTAAGGTACATAGCTAGCAACACGCCACGTGCAGGAGTGAATTTTCCAGCCGATTTTTGTACTCTCTCGGAGTCCATGATTAGGCCAGTGCATACTAGCACTAGGACGACTATGTTTAAGATTAAAGATGATGTGATCATTTCCTGCTTAGTTTAAGAGTTTAATAGAAATAGTCTTATTCGCATCTCCAATGATAAACTTACATTTCTTGTACTTCGGAGGGCCAAAACTGGGCTTGATATTGTTGCTAAAGCCATAAGGTTCTTTTGGCTTTCCATAGAAATAGCGATCTAACTTATCATTTTTGTTGATGTCATGATAAGTGGATACTGCATACTCACCTGGTGGCAGGTCAAATTCGATAAATACTTTGTCTCCCTCCACAATCGTGGATTTCCTCTGAATAGGAACCTTCAGGAAATCCTTCTGAGAAAAGATACTTACCCAAACATTGGTGGCAGGTTTATTCTCCATGCCTGAGATTTCAACTTTTAGTTTGGACGTTTTAACGGGGGTAAACCCACTGAATAGAACTAGGCATAAGCCTAAAATGAATACGGATACTCTGGTTTTCATAGTTTCGAAATTTGCTTTAACTAATGGTACAAAGCTATTCCGAAAAAAACCATATCTACTTTACATATGATAAGTTCGCACGTTGATTGCGAATTCGTTCTCTTCGAATCCGACTTAAGGAGACATCGGTAATACCAATGAAGGAGGCAATATCCTTGAGTGCAAAATGCTGAAATATTTCAGGGTGATTGTTTTCGAGGAACTCATATCTATGAGCAGCAGTGTAGTTGAGGAGTAGTTTTCTAAGCTGCACTTCTTGTACAAAAAGCTTTTGAGCGATCTTTCTACCAATACGATCAAATATGTGATGCTTGACGCAAAGTGCCTCCAATTTGTGGTAGTCAATCTCTATGACTTGGCATCGTTCAACAGCTTGGTATGTGATATCTGATTTGTCTCCTGTAACCCAGCAATAATAATTGGAGAAAAAGTTATTTGGTGTATAAAAGAAAGTAACCCGATCAACTCCATCAATACTTTCATAGGCCTTTATAGCACCCTCTTCAAGAAACCAGAGGTAGTTACAATATTTGCCCTCCTCAAGTGGTAAAGCATCTTTTTCAAGTATTTTTTTACGGGAAATTCCTTTTAGTAATTCCGCATGAGCATCGGAGAAGTGATCGATTACCGATTCTATATACTGCTTAATCATCTTTAGGTTATTGGTAGTGAAGCGACTAACCAACACCTAACTTGCTACATATCGTTTTGTTCATTTGCTTTTGCTACTGCTCAAACGCATACTGCACAATATTTGCACCCATGCGAAGTGCCAGTTGGCGCAATTCTTCCGGGTCTTTATGCACCGCCTGATCTTCCCAGCCATCACCCAAGTCACACTCGTAGGTATAGAAACAAACGACGCGACCTTCCCACACTAAGCCAAAGCCCTGGGGAGGCTGATCATCGTGCTTGTGGATTTTGGGGAGGCCACTCTTAAATTCATATTTCTGGCGGTAGATTTCGTGCTGGAAGGGGAGTTCAATGAACTCTAGTTCTGGAAATACCTTTTTCATGGCTGTACGAACGTAAGGATCCATCCCGTAGTTATCATCGATATGTAGGAAGCCACCACCCATGAGGTAGAGCCGTAGATTTTGGGCTTCTGCATTAGAGAATACGACATTGCCGTGGCCTGTCATATGGATAAAGGGGTGGTTAAATAGTTCGGCACTGCCTACTTCCACGATGGCATAGTCTGTTTCAAAATTGGTGCCTAGGTTGGTATTACAAAATGCTGCTAGATTGGGTAGTGCAGTGGGGTTAGAATACCAATCGCCACCACCGCTGTATTTCAACAAACCCATCTGAAGACTTTTGGGTGTGGTAGGGGTGAATGAAAAGCAAATAAAAATGCTAACACAAAGCAACAAATAGCGCATACTACAAATTATTTAGAAAGTTAATGCTATGGCAGGCAACTACACCTGCTGTTTCGGTACGGAGTCGACTTGTACCAAGACTCAGGCCCTCAAACCCATTAGCTTCAGCTAGCTGGATTTCATCGAGGCTAAAATCACCTTCTGGCCCGATCAAGATACAAACGTTCGCCTCAGGCGGATAGTTGTTTTTTAAGCTCGCTTTTTCGCCAGCTTGACAATGGGCAATATAACGCTTCCCATCGAACTGCAATTGCTGTATAAAAGTAGGAAAATCTACCAGCTCATTGAGCTTGGGGAGGTAGGCTTTTACCGATTGTTTCATGGCTGAAACGACGATACGCTCTAGCCGGTCGAGGCGCACGCGGCGACGCTCCGAATGGTGACTGGTGAATAGAGAGATTTCATCAATGCCAATCTCGGTCGCTTTCTCTAAAAACCATTCCAGTCGTGCTATATTCTTGGTGGGGGCGATAGCGAGGTGCAAGTAGTAAGGGCGTTTCCCAAAGTCCATCTGTTGGTGCGTAATTTGTCCTAGACACGCCTTCTTTTGCACTTCCAGCAGCTCCACTTCATAAAAACCACCGCGCCCATCTACCACCTGGATAGTATCGCCAACTTGCTTACGCAATACTTGCGCACAGTGCCGTGCTTCTTCTTCCTCTAGCCGTATGGCCGTGCCGTCAATATGCGGAGTGTAAAACAATTGCATAAGGGCGGAAGGTAAGGAAAAAGTCTATAAGCCACCAGAAATGAACTTAATTAAATAGACCAGTGCGATGCTGATGGCCAAACCGAAAGAAACCTTTGCTAAGTCCATCCCTACCATACGCAGCGTTTTGGCGGTAAGCTTTTGCTCTAAGCGGAATCGCAGCGCAATTTCACGACCCGCTAACAGCCCTAAGAACACCCAAGTGGTACTCATTGGCACATTATTTAGCTCCTTGAAATAGTAGAGGATGATACCATAGGTAGCATCAATGATGGTAGCTGAGCGAATATCGACGGTATTGGTTTTGGCTTTTACAATTTCTTGAATAGCTCCCCCTTTGCTGTAGAAGATATAAGCTAGTAGAGAAAGTAGGATGGTTAGCGAAATGATCAAGCTGGTCAAACTAATATCACGGGGTAAGTACACGTAGATATTAGCAAAGTCTTGAATCAGCCATTGTGACCACAAAAAACCAGTAGAAAGCCATTGCAGGGGTACCCAGATGTTTCGCTCCTTAGTGGTAATCGGATTTTCAATAAACCGCTTTTCGACCACTTTAGTAATCAAAATATAAATCACAATAGCTGCCATAAAAGCCACCCCATACCCAGAGAGCGACTTAATGACCATGCTATTCAAGTTCTTCTCATTGAAGAAGGTGAGGATCAAAAATGAAGTACTCACCGGGATACCCGTTCGCGTAAGCGCCATCAAAACGAGCGGGGGCAAGATATAGTACCAAGCAAATGGATCGGGTAGGGGATATTTGGAGAGGCGTTCATACGAAACGTCCCCTCCATAGTTCGCCCAGCCATACACGAGTGTGGCCGTCAGAATACTGCCTGCAAAAAGCCACAATACATACCAGGGGCGATCTTCATTGGAGGAAAGGAAAGTACCCAGTGTCTGGATACTATCGTTACCAACTACCGAGTAACCGGCCAGAATGAAGCCGACCCACATGATGACTAAAGAATAATCCATGGCGCAGTATTGTTTTTTGTTGTTCCTTATCCCTATCGGATATTGTAAGATAAACTCAAGCCAAAGGTACGACCTCTTTCATAACGTTGGATTACAAATTCTTCGCCTTGGAAGTTGATCGACTCATTGTAATCGGTATTCAATAGATTTTGCATCGTTAGTTTTACGCCATAGCGTGCATCTTTGCCAAAGGTTTTTCTGATCGACAAGTCCAAATCGGGCATCGGCTGTTGGAAAAAGTCAGGATCTGCACCCTGGTTATTTAGCGTCAAGCGCTCCCCAAATACGTTCAGCGAAATAATGGCATCCAAGCCTATATCTGGATTGAGATAATTCAAAGCAGCATTAACTAAGAAGGGGGACTGTCCTTCAAACGGACGGGTAAAGCCCTTATCTGGGTTGAAAGCTGCAATGTTTCCTTGCTCGGTGTTGATGTCCTCTGGATCACCAGGAATATCCACTTCTGAAACAATAAAGGAGAGATTGGTAATGAAGCGCAAGTTCTCCAAAGCTTCTGTAATAAAGCCCAAGTTTTTACGTATTTCAAACTCTACCCCATAAACCACTGCATTATCAACAAAATCAAAGATAATTTCTCGGTTTGGTGAGCGAATATCGAAACGTTTGATGATGGGTTGAGAAAAGTCCTTGTAGTATCCACTCACTGCAAATACTTCACCTGGACTAGGGAACCATTCCCAGCGCAAGTCGTAGTTAGTGATGCTGGTACGCTCCAAATTCGAATTACCTGTTACTTGGAAGTCTGTCCCACGGTCGAAAGAAGAGAAAGGAGCTAGCTCTCGCATATTGGGTCGGGCAAGCGTCTGCGTGTAGGACGCTCTGATATTCATATTATCATTAATGCGATATACGAGGTTCAGCGATGGTAAAAAGTCAACTTCCTGTATATCACCTACTGCAAAGGAAGTATCCTGACTTTGCACTGTGATGTCAGTGACCTCCATGCGCGCCCCACCAATAACTCGGAACTTACCAATATCATAAGTGGCCATAGCATAGGCTGCATATACGCCTTCTTCGCCAGTATAATTATTTTTGAGGGTTGCCCGTTCTTGGTTGGTCGGATAGAGTCCTAATACATTTCGGTTTGTATTTTCATTAAATCCAATAATTCCCACATTATCTGGGCCAAAATATTGGATAGGGTCGCCCCGGTAAATTTCTTCAAAGGCAGATTCATCTGAAAACTGGAATAAATCATTACTAAATTCTCGCTCTTTCAGGGAGTACAAACCACCTACTTTAATCTTGTTCGCTCTACTTTGACCCTGTAAGAAAGGAATCGTGAAGTCTATCTTAGCAAGTGTCTGCTGGTCTTTTAGGTTTCGGAAAAAGTGAAAGGGAAGTTGAAATTCAGCAGGATCAATACCATAAAGGGTATCAAATGGCTCAGAATCTCTTACTCGGAAGGTATTTTGGAAAATACGCATATCTGGTTCTTCCTGTTTAGAATCGACGAAACTACCAGCCCACTCTACTTTGATGCCACCATCGGTGAGGGTATGTTCACCTAATAGTTGATAGCTAACCATCTGCCGTTCATTCCAATAAAGCACTCTTGATTCGAAGATATTTACACCAGATACTCTATCAGGAAAGAGTCCTATGATATCACGAGCTGTTTTTTCAGAATCATTATTGTAGAGTAGGTTAAAAGATATTTTGTTAGCATTATTCCTACCGAATTTATAAGATAGATTCATTAAGCCACCGAGTGTAGCATTTTCTGTCCCTTTGGTCTCTTCAAAGTCGTAGACTGTAAGCAAAGAACCTGCCTGACTCTGTGATACCTGCCAAAAATTCAAGTCTGCATTTTCATAGGCACTAAATCCTCTATTATAATTGACGCCAAATAAGAACCCTAGCGGATTACCACCTACATCGATCTGGTTTCCAATCGAAAAGTTGACACCATGATTAAAACCAGAACGCTTGATGATGGGATCTTTTTGTGGGTTGAGTGCCTCTGAAGCTTGGTTAAATAAATCTGCAAAATCTTTATCTTCATCCACGGCTCGCTGAATATTAAAACGACGCAGCTCTAGTACTTCCAGCAACTCTTCGTTGTTGAATTCGTCAGGAATGGCTCGCGTGCCATCATCAAAGCCTAGCCAGTCGGTATTGCCTCCATCATAGGTCAAAAAGTTATCGTTTAAAGAACCAATCGTATTAAAGGAAGCAGATACCCCTGCGGACAGAGTAAAGCGCTCTGGGAAGCTCTTGGTCTTGATGTTAACATTGCCTCCCGTAGCACTACCAGGCTGGTCGGGCAGGAAGGTTTTGGTCGCAATGATATTGTCTAAGAGGTTAGCTGGTATCAAATCCAACTGTGTACTATTTCGATATGGGTCATTACTAGGGAGTAGCGTTCCATTTAATTGTGCAGTAGAATAGCGGTCACCCAAGCCACGCACATAGATGTACTTACCACCAACTACGGAAGCACCGGTCACTCGCTTCATCGATTCAGCAGCATTACCCCCGCCATAGCGGCTAATCTCTTGTGCAGAAATACCATCTTGAATACCAAGCGCTTTGCGCTGAATAGCCAATAGAGCATTTTCTGTTCGGTCAACCTTGGCAGCTGTTACCACAACTTCCACCAATTGCTCTGTTTCATCTTCCATCAAGAAGTCAACGACAGCTACCTTTCCATCTTCTACAACTACATCTGTAATGATTTTGGTAGCATAACCCACATAAGTCACTTCTAACGAATAGGTGCCCGCAGCAATCTCAATTTGGTAGTTTCCATCATAATCCGTCTGCTCTCCCACCAGCGGATCAGTATTCTGAACAATAACATTGGTAAACAATAAGGGCTCTCCTGTAGCAACTTCAATGACCTTTCCACGAATGATGCCAGTCTGTGCAAATAAGGCGGAGGCGCATGTAAGGCAAACTAGGGTAAAAATGCCCTTGAGGCGACTTGAATTCATAATGATTGATTTAATAACATAAGTTTTTTGTGTTATGACCACAACACTTTCCATCCAATTCGGCCGCAAAGTTGGTAGAAATAAACTGATTCTCCGGTCTCAGTAGATTAAGTTTATGTAAAATCTGTACGACAAAAGGGTTTCACTCATTTTAATGAATGAAACCCTTTGCTATTATATCAATAAATCAAGTAGACTGAGCGAAGCCGAATCACTGTAGACTGAGCGAAGCCGAAGTCTACTTCACAGAAAGTGCTCTTGTAATACGCACCTCATTGTTAAACAGACTGTAGAAATACATACCAGAAGCCAAGTTCGTCAAATCAGCTTCTACGCGGTTTTCACCTTCTGGCATTCTTGCATTATCCAAAACAGTGCTTACTACTTTACCTTGAGCATCGAAGATGACCAAGCTTACGTTAGTAGCTGTTGGTAATACAAAGTCGATAGTTGTGGTACCAGTAGCTGGGTTTGGCATATTTTGAGCCAAGATAAAACCAGCATTCTCAGTGAATAAATTGTCAGTACTCACTACATCGCACATTTCAGGCATAATTGTTGGAATGGTCTGATCTAGGATACCATATTCAGCGGTAGCTGTCCACCCTTGAATCCATACACCATCATCACAGAAAGCACCTTTGAATGTTACAGGTGTAAAGAAGTCATCTTCTGGATAGTCAAAAGATGGAGTAGTATATGCAGGGCCATCACTAGCAGGACGTGGATCGAATCCGCCATCCGTAGTACGGCTAATGCCATTTAACTGTGGATTATCTAAAGAGTTTCCACTATCAGCTAGGCGTTGAATCAACTCAGAAGCATCTGGGTCATTTGAGTTCATAGGATCAGTTACTAAGATGAAACCACTAGGCCCAGCATTCAACTCATTACCTTCACCAAAACCAAACCAAATGCTATTAGCCAGTACCAATTCGCCATCCAGTAGTTGTTGGTAGGAATCCTGAGCTGCTTCAGCAGGAGGAATATCTTCCACCTGAATACCATAGCCAGCATAATCAGTGAAGATAGAGTTGGCAAAGGTACCAGCAGAGTTATCACGGAATAATAAAGCATGGTCATCATCTTGACCAGAAACAGTATTATCTGCACCAGCACCAATGAAGGTGGCATTGTATACCGTTGGATTAGAACCTGGGTTAGCATCATCAGGCTGTGCGCCATCTAGCTCTCCACCATTGCCAGCGGCATCAGCACCATGTAGAGATAGCCAAAACTGTCCATTTCCTTTAAATCCATTATCCCAGTCATAAGAATCATCTCTACAGCAAGTCACTACGGCATATTTTACATTAACAGCACCGCCAAACCACTCAATACCGTCATCATCATTAGCAAATACCTCTACGAATTCGATGGTAGTACCAGAGCCTACAGCACCCAAAGTGATCCCGTTGATCTCATCGCCATCTTCCAATTTAGAGCCTGCATGGCGTACAGAAACATAGCGCAACACACCAGAGTTGTCAGTATCATCCCATTCGGCAGCAGAAGAAGCACCAAATAATATACGTGGATCGTCAGGATCAGCAGTGGCTACTCCTTCAATTTTAATTTCAGTGGCATTAGCAGTGATAGAACCCCTTCCAAGAATTATCAAACCACCCCAAAGGCCACGATCAGAGCAACCCAAATCATCTGGATCTGTTAAATCATCTTCCTCAGCAGTAAAGATAATAGGCTCTTGCTCTGTACCATCAGCAATAATAGTAGCACCGCGAGTAATAATTAGAGCAGAAGCAACATCTGTACTAGAAGGAATTTGTTGACCTTTAACTACTGTACCAGGCTCTATGGTTAGAGAGCCACCTTCTTCCAAAAATACATAACCATCAAGGATGTATACATTATCGCTAGTCCAGGTCTCATCAGAAGAACCAGTCAAGTCGCTATCTCTAATCACCACTTCTTGCTGAGCAGGGAGGTGATTATTATCAGAAAGTGCAGTCCAGCCACGTACCCACAATGTGGCACCAAAAGCACCCTTAAAGTTCACCTCTGTAAAGAAGTCATCATCTTCTGGTAGATCACCTAGATTCTCGTAAGCAGGGCCAGTAGTAACAGGACGTGGATCAAAGTTACCATCTGTAGTACGGCTGATAGAAGTGATCTGTGGATTATCCAAAGCGTTTCCGTTAGTAGCTAACATATTGATCAAGTCAGAAGCATCTGTATCATTAGAGTTCATAGGGTCAGTTACCAAGATGAAACCACTAGGGCCAGCGTTCAATTCATTTCCTTCTCCAAAGCCAAACCATAGGCTGTTAGAAATAACTAACTCTCCATCTTGTAGCTGTAAGTAAGAGTCCTGAGTAGCTTCAGCAGGAGGAATATCTTCTACCTGGATACCATATCCTGCAAAGTCAGTGAAGATAGAATTGCCATACTTGCCCGCAGAATTATCGCGGAACAATAAAGCATGGTCATCATCTTGGCCAGAAACAGTGTTATCTGCACCAGCGCCAATAAAAGTCGCATTATACACCGTTGGATTAGAACCTGGGTTGGCATCATCAGGCTGTGCACCATCTAGCTCACCACCATTACCAGCAGAATCAGCACCGTGAATGGACAACCAGAACTGGCCTTTTCCTTTGAATCCATTATCCCAATCATACGAATCATCTCTACAAAAACCAACAGCGGCAAATTTCACATCTACCGTACCACCAAACCACTCAATACCATCATCATCGTTGGCGTAAACTTCAACAAACTCAATAGTAGTTCCTGAACCAACAGCACCTAAAGTAATACCATTAATTTCATCACCATCTTCTAGCTTAGAGCCACCATGGCGGACAGAAACATAGCGTAGTGTACCAGAGTTATCTTCATCATCCCACTCCGCTGCACTTGGTGCACCAAATAGGATACGAGGATCGTCGGGGTCAGCAGTAGCTACTCCTTCGATTTTGATTTCTGTAGCATTAGCAGTGATAGAAGCTCTACCTAGAATAATCAAACCACCCCATGCACCACGATCTGTTGGACCTAGATCTGTTGGATCATTTACATCATCTTCTTCAGCTGTAAAGATGATAGGTTGTTGTGCTGTTCCAATAGCATTAATTTGGGCGCCACGTGTAATGATTAAGGCCGAGGCAACATCGTTAGAAGAAGGAATTTGCTTTCCTTTAATAACCGTACCAGGCTCAATGTTCAAAACGCTTCCTTCTTCCAAGAAAACGTAGCCATCAAGCAAGTACTCATTGTCAGCCGTCCAGTTGTAGACCGTATTACCTACAAGGCTAGCATCTGTAATTGTAATTTGTTGTGCGAAGCTCATCGTAGATAGCAGTCCGAAGAGCAGCAGAAAAGTGTAAAACTTTTGATTCATAATAAAATCAATTTGTTAAGCGGTGAAAAATTTTCACAACAATACTGCCTGATTATTAACTGCCAATTAATGCTGCATTAAAAAATTGTAAAAGAGGTAAACTGAAGATTAAGTATCGAAAGGAAGGACTACCAAAACAAAATTTGTCTTTGACGAAAGTCGAAAGCAAACCTCGCTCCGCTGAAGATAGGAAAGCCAATAAAACCATCTAAAGAGATAGCATAAGCGTGTTCGAAAGTGCTGAAGTTGGTAAACAGAAAAGACTGATCACGTAATAATTGATCAGAGCTGGAGCGGTCATTAAGGTAGATTTTTTGTGCCTGATGAATCGTTTTATCCAAACCTTGTAACTCCGCTATACCACTATAAGTGGTGTAAGACGCCAACTCCTTTTGAAGATTAGTATTTAAAAGGTTGGAGCCCGCCCCAGTGTCTATACCAAACGTATAATCATGATGGCCAATAGTTAGCGAAACAGCTAGAAGATCACCGACTACCTCAAAATCAATGGATCGCTTGTAATCGGAATGCTCGTATAGCGTGGGGGGATGCCGATGATCCACTATGATCTTACCCAAGCTAGTATCAAAAATAATAGAGTAATTGCTAAGCTCTTGTATGCCGATTAATCCAAGCAGGGGCCTTTTGATCGCCCTTTCTAAATTGCTGAGATCAGCGCTTGCAACCGTTATATCTTGATAAAAAATACCAGCCCAAGCTAAGCTAGCGACTTTGGCGCTGCCAATGGGCACCTTGCCATGCAGGCCAATGGCATAAGTAAGCTGCTTTCCAGGTGTCACTTTTTGATTGATGACGATGACAGGAGTTCCAGTGTCAATCATAAAGTATCCTTGCTGGTTATTGATCTGCCCTTTTACCAGAAGTTTATCATCTACTACTTCTAAGGGACTTTCATAGTACTTACAATTAGCTTGCGCACCTCGCACAGGCACCGCTTGTTGCGCGTAAAAAGGGAGGGAATATCCAAGAATGAGAAATAAGAATAGGAGTACTTTCATAGGCTAATTGCGCTTGCTGCGAATACGGGTAAATAGATGGCTATCTCTTGAGTAAAGTAAAGTTAACTGAATGTTAAGTAATTGTCAATATTGGTTTACAAATAATTAACATGAAGTCACTGCTCAAAATCAATCCAGATGAACACCTTTCGGTACAGGTTATAGTTCTACAATGCAAGATTTGTGAGAATATGACGACGGCATTTTTCTGACTTGCAAGGCGAAAAACGTAGGCATAACCATAGTTACGGTGAGGCTTTTCAACGCAGCAAGACGGGAAAAGGGCAAGTCAGAATTCACAAATCTTGGGTTGTAGAACTATAAGCCATTTTATTTTATAACTTTGCATCCCGTAACAGTTCAAAAGCAGTTTATGACAAAGTATATTTTTGTTACGGGGGGCGTCACTTCTTCTCTCGGGAAAGGTATTATTTCTTCTTCATTAGCTAAGTTGCTACAAGCCAGGGGGTTTTCTGTAACCATCCAAAAATTTGATCCTTATATCAACGTCGATCCAGGTACATTAAACCCCTACGAACATGGGGAGTGCTACGTCACGGACGATGGTGCTGAAACCGATTTGGATCTGGGGCACTATGAGCGATTTTTAAATACCCCTACTTCGCAGGCCAATAATGTCACTACTGGGCGCATTTATCAGACCGTTATTAATAAGGAGCGTGCTGGAGATTTTTTGGGTAAAACGGTGCAGGTAATCCCACACATTACGGATGAAATCAAGCGCAGAGTCCAACTATTGGGCAATTCTAATCAGTATGATAT
>JBCCRH010000148.1:0-12381 GCA_039208045.1 Bacteroidota bacterium | reverse complement strand
GGTTGCTCCCCAGCAGAGCCGCCCTCCACTTCACGCTGTGATGGTAAAGATAAAATACCCCCGTAATTCTTAATCAAAAAGTTTTACACATCTTTGGGGTAAAGGGGGGTGCACCTGTCAACCTTATTCATGGGACTTCATGGAAATTCGTCATCCGTCCTCCGTCCTCCAAAACCCCTAAACGCCCAAACCCCTCAACTCCCAAACTATTTCAACCACATTAGACACAGAAGGGCACATTAGGATGCACATGAGAAAAAACTGACCACTGACTACTGACCACTGACTACTGCATACTAACCACTGACTACTGCCTACTATCCCCTCCCTCCCCTCTCACCATCCGATCATTCCCCTGCATATCCTGTTGTAGCTCTACTTCTGAAAACCCATCATCCTGTAAAAGCGCAACCACTTCTGTTCCATTGAAGCTATTGACTTCAAAATATAAGCAACCACTGGGTGCTAGCTGCCTTTTAGCGAAAGCGGAAATAGAACGGTAGAATAATAAGGGATCATCGTCGGAGACGAAAAGGGCGAGGTGAGGTTCTTGGGATTTTACGTGGGGAGCTAGGAGGTGGGCTTCTTGGTGGGGGATGTAGGGCGGGTTGCTGATGATGATATCCCAGGGGCCTAGTGTGGGCCAGGAATGGGGTTGTAGGATGTCTTGGTGTAAGAATGTGACTTCTAGGTTGAGGCGGTGGGCATTTTCTTGGGCGATGGCTAGGGCGGCGGGGCTGACATCTAGGGCGGAGATTTGCCAGCTAGGGCGGTGCTTTTTTAGGGTGAGTGGGATGCAGCCGCTGCCGGTGCCGATGTCTAGTACGCGCAAGGGAGCTGCTTTGGGGTGTTCTTGGAGTATCCAGTAGACTAGTTCTTCGGTTTCTTGGCGGGGGATGAGGACGGCGGGGCTTACTTTGAACTTTAGACCATAGAAATCGGCTGCTTCAAGGATATATTGGATGGGTTCGTGCTTGGAAAGTCGGGTTTGGATGGAGCGGAGGCGTTCGAGCTGGCTAGGGGGAAGCGGAGTGGCTTGGTGGGTAGCTCGAATACCCAGGGCGTCCTCGAATACGATTCGGGAAATATTAGCGGCTTCGCGCTCACCGTAGTAGGTAGTGAGGCTATCGACCAAATTTTGGAAAGCGACTTGGATGGTCAATTCATGCGGTTTTTGTAGTCTTGATAATCGAAGCGGCGGAGGACTTGGAGTTGCTGATCTTCGGTCCACAGGCATAAGTCGGGGTGGTGGACGCCGTTGAACATCGTGGTTTTTACGGTGGTGTAGTGGATCATGTCTTCGAAGATGAGCTGCTGGCCTATTTGTAGGGGCTGCTCAAAGCCATAGACTTCCATGAAATCGCCTGCTAGGCAGCTAGTACCTCCCATGCGGTAGTTGTGGATGTGCTCGTTGGGTGGTACTGCTCCGGTGATACGTGGGCGATAGGGCATTTCTAAGGTGTCGGGCATATGAGCAGTGAAGGAGACATCTAAGATGGCCGTTTTGATGTTGTGGTTATCGACAATATCTAAGACTGTAGCAACTAGTACTCCCGTCTCCCAAGCGATCGCACTGCCTGGCTCTAGGTAGACTTCCACCTGATATTTTTCGCGAAAGCGTACTAAAGCGGCAACTAGGCGATCAATATCGTAGCCTTTGCGAGTCATGAGGTGCCCACCCCCGAAATTGACCCATTGGAGTTGGGGAATGAACTGGCCAAATTTTGCCTCAAAGGCAGCGACTAAGTGCTCGAATGCCTCGGCACTGGATTCGCAGAGGGTATGGAGGTGTAAACCTTCGACTTCGAGAGGGAGGCCTCCTGCTAGGTTGGCTGGGGCTTCGCCTAAGCGGGAGCCATCAGCAGCGGGATTGTATAGGGCTACTTCTACTTCGGAATAGCCGGGGTTGACCCGTAGGCCGATGGAAGCGCCCGCTGCTCTTGCTTGGCCTTTGTAACACTCGAATTGGCTAAGCGAGTTGAAGGTAATGTGGCTGCTATATTGGAGGATTTCTTGGAACTCATGGGGGCGGTAGGCTACCGCGTAAGTATGTGCTTTTTTACCCATCTCTTCTGCAATTAGGCGAGCCTCGTGGAGGGAGCTAGCTGTGGCACCAGCTAAGTATTGGCCCACCATTGGAAACAGTCGCCACATAGCGAATCCCTTGAGGGCCAGAATGACTTTCACCCCAGCGCGCTCCTGCACGGCTTGGATAAGCTCCAGGTTTTTGCGCAAAAGCGCCTCCTCTACCACATAGGCAGAGGAAGTAATTTTTGAAAAATCAATAGCCATACTTACAGTTCTAAATCGATATCAAAAGCTTCATTCCATAACAGGCCGTTTGGCCCCAACTTGTCGAGGAATGGATCGGGATTAAATTGTTCCACATTGAGTACCCCAGCGCCTGACCACTCGCCCGTAAGCATCATCATAGCGCCGAGCATAGCGGGTACGCCAGTCGTGTAGGAGACCCCTTGTGTGCCCGTCTCATCAAAAGCGGCTTGGTGGCTGCAGTTGTTCCAGATATAGTAGGTGCGTTCTTTGCTATCTTTTAGGCCCTTTATGCGACAGCCAATGGAGGTTTCACCCGTGTAGTTTTCTCCTAATTCGCCAGGATCGGGCAACACAGCTTTCAGAAATTGGAGCGGTATGATTTCCACTCCCTTGTATAGGATCGGGTCAATACGGGCCATGCCAATATTTTGGATCACGCGGAGGTGAGTAAGGTATTCGTCACCAAACGTCATCCAAAAGCGGGCGCGCTTGATGCTGGGGTAGTTTTTGACTAAGGATTCTAACTCTTCGTGATAGATGAGGTAGGAATTCTTGGGGCCGATGCCGGGATAAGTGAGTGTCTTGTAAATTTCGTGGGGTTCTGTTTCTACCCATTGTCCATTTTCATAGTAGCGCCCTTTTTGGGTGATTTCACGGATGTTAATCTCTGGATTGAAGTTGGTGGCAAAGGCCTTACCGTGGTCACCACCATTGCAGTCTACGATGTCGAGATAGTGTATTTCGTCAAAGTGGTGCTTGGCGGCGCGCGCTGTGAAGATGCTGGTTACACCAGGATCAAAGCCACAGCCCAGTACCGCTAGCAGACCTGCTTCTTTGAAGCGGTCGTGGTAGGCCCATTGCCAGCTGTACTCAAATTTTGCCTCCTCTTTAGGCTCGTAGTTAGCGGTGTCAAGGTAATGAACGCCTGTTTCCAAGCATGCTTCCATGATGGTCAAATCTTGGTAAGGCAAGGCGACATGAATCACCATTTTAGGCTGGAAGGAGCGAATGAGGGCGACTAGCTCAGGGACATTTTCAGCGTCTACACTGGCTGTGGAAAGGTGTTGGTGGCCTGTATCGCGTTGTACATCTTGCACGATAGCATCGCACTTTAATTGGGTACGACTGGCTAACATAATTTCAGAAAATACGTTGGGGTGCTGTGCGCATTTGTAAGTTACAACACGGCCCACGCCACCGGCACCAATAATCATTACTTTTGACATCAATCCCTATTTTTGAGATGGAAAATAATAGCCGCAAAAGTAGCATTTTTCAACTAGCTTTAAAGGCCCAATTTTCATACTATTTACAGCGCATATGAGCAAAGCAGAAAAAATAAAAAACTTTGATCCAAACGGTGTCGGATTAGATAATGGACACTTTATTGGATTGCCCTTTGTGGAGGAAGAAGCGGAAGTGATCCTATTGCCTGTGCCTTGGGATGTGACGGTTTCTTATACTGCTGGTACCGCTACTGGCCCTGCCAATATTTTGCAAGCCTCTAGTCAGCTCGATTTATACGATCCCTTTGTGCCTGATGCTTGGAAGACAGGAATTTATATGCGACCACCCAATGAAAGCTGGCTGAAGCAAAGCGAAGCACTTCGCCCTTTAGCGCAAGCGTACATCGACTTCTTGGAAGCAGGCAGGAATATTACAGACAATAAGACCATGTCAGACACTTTAGCGAAGATTAATACTGCTTGTCATCAGTTAAAAGACTGGGTGTATCAGCGTACATCTGAGCTGTTAGACCAGGGGAAAATAGTTGGATTGGTGGGTGGCGAGCACAGCGTGCCCCTTGGCTATTTGGAGGCGCTAGCCGAGCGCTACCCAGGCTTTGGTATTTTGCAGATTGATGCGCATATGGACTTACGAGAGGCCTATGAAGGGTTCATTTATTCTCATGCTTCTATTTTTTATAATGTACTGAAGCTAAATGGCCTAGGTAAACTCGTTCAGCTCGGTATCCGCGATTATTGTGAGGCGGAAGTCGGCGAGGTCGCAAAAAGGGCAGACCTTGTCGAAGTATTTTTTGATCATAGTATGAAAGCTGCATTATACGAAGGGGCTACTTTTCATAGCTTGTGTACTGCCATCGTTAATATGCTACCGCAAGAGGTCTATGTGAGTTTTGATATAGATGGTTTGTCTCCTTATTTGTGCCCCAACACAGGTACTCCTGTGCCCGGAGGGCTTGATTTTCAACAGGCTATTTATTTACTACAACAGTTGGTTGACAGTGGTCGTACCATTATTGGTTTTGATGTATGTGAAGTGGGTGGGCTCCCCCATGAATGGGATGGCAATGTGGGGGCCCGCCTATTGTATCGTCTGGCTAATTTAACTGGAAAATCACAAGGAAAAATATAGATAAAACGAAATGAGCAAAAAACCGATCTTAGACTGGCGTTATGCCATTGGCGAAATTATTATCGTCATTATCAGTATCAGCATCGCATTTGGACTCAATAACTGGGCTAGTGCCCGTAAAGATCGACAAAAGGCTGAGCAATATCTTGAAAACCTCCAAGAAGACTTATTATCTGATCGAGCAGCACTACAGACTATTGATCTTCGTTTGGATACGGCTTTGCAGCAGCATTGGGGCATTAGTAGACATTTCTTTGCAACTATTCCTGGACGAGATACCGTCGCTTTTGCTTTCTTCAAGCAGCTTAATCGACCCTACGATTTTTTTCCACATAACGCTACCTTCGAATCACTCCGATATTCTGGTGATTTTGAATTGATTAAAGGAATTGATCTAAAAAATAAGATTGTGGAACATTACGGTAAATATGCAGTCATTGAGAAAAATCTGAGTACCTATGAGCGTACGCAGTTTGACTATTCTTTTCGCTTTTTTCACGAAAATCTGGACTATAGCAAATTGCAGCAGACTAAAGGATTGGACATGTTAAAAAATCCAAAATTTTCTAATCTCGTTTTTTCCAATATAGGTTTACTTGGTAGAATGCAAGATGGCGTTCAAGCCTCTATTCAGCGGTGTGATTCTTTGATTCACCAAATAAAGCTAGAACTATAAGTCTATTTCTTTGTCTTTGAACACCACACCGTATTCTTTCAACTCTTCCAAGACCGGTTCGTACACCTCTTTCATCACAGGTATATTGACTCCTGTAGACTTGATTTTACCATGCATGACTAGCTTTACAAATATGCCCAGTGGAAGGCCAACTAAACGAGACATAGCGGTGTCTAACTCGTTGTTTCCCTTCAACACTAGGGTGGAAGTGAGTAGTTTCTTTTTCTGATTCAATTCGTACTCGAATTCATGCTGCATCACGATCATATCTTTATCCCCTTTCTTCAGCTTCCACTTGTCTAGCAGTAAGTGTTCCAAAATCAATGCAGGAGTAGCATTGGGCAATTTGATCCTTTTCTTTCTGAATAGGCCCAACCACTCTAGCTTTTTCATCACATTAGAATCCACCTCTTCTCCCAAAAAGCGCGCTACGCGCTCTTTTACCGAACCATCCTTGCTTCTGCCCCCCACATAGCCTTCCATCCATTCATGGTAGCTCAGGCTTCCTGCTTCCAAAATCGGAAACGAGCCATCGGTTAGCCCCAGCTTGATCAGCGCATTCCAAGCATCGCAAAAGCCACGATAGCGGATCGTGCCGCGCTGAATATTGGGGATACCGCTTAAGCCATAAACATCGCGATACAGCAAAGAATCGCGATTGGCATATACTTCAAATTCCCCCATTTCAGGCACGTCAATCAATTCATAATTTTGGAATAAGCGGTTATAGGGAATAAACCGGAATTTCCCATTTTCGAGGTACTGTGCAGTGCCTTGACCTGCTAGCACGACGTTGCGGGGATTCCAAGTAAATTTATAGTGCCAAGGGTTATCGTCGCTTTCTGGTGCAATTAGCCCTCCGGTGTAAGATCGGAAGGCCGTAATCTTGCCCCCTTTGGCCTTTATTTCATCAATCTGCTGCATCGCCGACATATGGTCAATTCCAGGATCAAGTCCCATTTCTCCCATAAAAATCAACTCTCTATCTCTGGCTTCATCTCCTAGGCGGTACATCTCATGCGATACATAAGAAGCCGTGATTAGATGCTTTTTTAGCTTTATGCAATCGTGTGCCACTTCTAAGTGAAGATGAGCGGGTAGCAGCGAAACCACTACATCAGCCCGCCCGATCAGTTCCTTGCGGTCATTCACCTTCATTACGTCTAGCCATGTCGATCGGCCACAGGGATGGCCATTTACTTTTTGCCTCGCAAGATTTGGATCTGCATCGGCTACTGTGACAAACCAGCCAAACTCGTTGGCTTTCTCCAATACATAGTTGATAAGGGCTGTAGCCGAACGTCCGGCGCCGATAATCAGTATGTTATTCATCGCTTTTTGGTTTGGTTTACTAATACCTCGCTATAGGGTTTTTTCATGCGCCGTAAGATAAGAGACTTTATTTGAATTATAGGCTGGTATTGCCTAAATTGTTAGCCTCAAATCTCTTAGAATATGGCAATCAAGCAGATACAAATTCATTTTGAGGAATATAGGGAGATCAGTGAACTACCGCAATTAGAGCGCCCCCTTTTACTTGAAGCAAAAAGTGCGCTTACTAATGCTTATGCGCCTTATTCTAAGTTTAAGGTAGGGGCTGCCGTGCTGCTTGAAAACGGTAAAATTATCAAGGGCTTCAATCAGGAAAATGCTGCTTACCCTATGTGCTTGTGCGCAGAACGTGCGACAATTGGGGCAGCGCTCGTGCAGTTTCCTGAAGTGCGCATTACGCATATCGCTGTGAGTGTGAAAAGTAATAGTGGGGTAATTAGTCAGCCCGCATTTCCCTGCGGTGCTTGCCGACAGGTCATTGCAGAGACCGAGGATCGTTTTAAGTCTTCCATGATACTCATATTGCAAGGCGAGCAGGGACCTATTTGGCGATTTCCTTCCGGAAAGTCCATTTTGCCGTTTGCTTTTGATGCATCGTTTATCTAGGCACATAATCCATCTGCCCGAGGTGTACTTGGTGCTGCCCTTTCCGACGGTCTTTAAAATACCGCTTGAGCGTAAAAATAGACGAGGCAAAGGCAATATCACTCCAAGGTATATCTGCTTCCGCAAAAAGTTCAACTTCTAGGCTCTCCTCCCCTACTCCGTATTTGGGTTGTTCGAGTTGACCCAAAAAGTGGATGTAGACTTGGTTGATGTGGGGAATGCTAAAAATAGCGTGAATGCTTAGGTCAGTCACTCTTGCTTCCGTCTCCTCCCACACTTCGCGCTGCGCCCCTTCTTCTACACTTTCGCCATTTTCCATATAACCACTCGGCACATTCCAGTAGCCTAGGCGGGGTTCAATAGCACGCTTAGCTAACAGCACTTTATCTTGCCAGATGGGTAAGCAGCCAGTAACAATCTTTGGGTTAGAATAGTGAATCGTATTACAATTGTGACAAACAAATCGCGAGCGATTATCGCCTTTTGGGATTTCGAAAACCAGTTGGCTAGAGCCACAATTGCTACAAAAATTCATATCTAGGATTTTTTAGCCTGATCGTACTTTAGGCGATTAATAACAGCACTACCAAAAATACTCAGCCCGCTATTAAACACAATTAGCCCAAACGTACCAATGAGAAACCATTCCAAAAAGAGGGCATTATCGTAGCGCATTAAGGCGCTTTCTATGGTAATGCTCAAGCCTGCACCCACTAGGCTCAGTCCCAGCGGCGCCCGAAGGAGCCATTTTCGGTAATAACGTTTGGATTCCATGCTAGCTCTTATTGTTTTGTAAATAGCTTAGCGCGTGCTCTAGATCAGCTGGCGTATCAATGCCAAGCGCTTCTTGCGTTGTTATACCAACAAAAATAGGCACCCCTTGTTCCAGCCACCGCAATTGTTCGAGCGATTCCCGCTGTTCCAATAGTCCTATTGGCAGTTTGGCTACCGCCAACAGCGTATTTCGGCGAAAGCCATAAATGCCGAGGTGCTTGAAAAATGGTCCCTTGCTAAGCCATAGTTTCCGCTCTGTTCCCCGCTGGTGGGGGATGGCGCTTCTGCTAAAATACAAGGCATGACCAGCTGCCCCCAGTACTACCTTGACCGTATTGGGGTTGAATAGCGCATCGATCGTCGTAATCTGCTTGGCTAGTGTCGTAATCTGCATGTCATTTTTTTCGAAAAAGGGCTGTACCACTTTCTCAATTTGACTAGGCTGAATGAAAGGTTCATCGCCCTGGATATTGATGATAATATCAAATTCTTGCATTTTTTGAGCCACTTCTGCACATCGATCGGTGCCACTCTGGTGCGTAGAGTCGGTCATTGTCACCTCTATGTTGAGGGCCTTACAGTGGTCAAAAATGCGTTGATCGTCTGTGGCTACTACTGCTTGGTGTACATTAGGAGCTTTAAGAACTTGCTCGTACACTCTTTGGATCATACTTTTTCCTGCAATATCAACTAGTGGTTTCCCCGGAAATCTACTGGAAGCATAGCGGGCAGGGATTACGCCTAAAACCTTCATATACATTATATCTTAATTTTCAATGACTTCGTGCACACAAACAAAACCTTTTCTATTTTTGTGAAAATGATTTGATCCCACGTATGCTACGAACATTAGGCCTACTAGTCGTATGTATTGTTTTTGCAACCCCAATGCTTGCCACCGGTGATAGCCTCAACTACCTTTCGCTTAAAGATACGATCTTTCTCACCTCAGGCAATTATAATGAAAAGCTCTTTGAGCATAGCATCGAACGCAAACAAACCCTCTATTCTCTTTCCAAATTTTATGGTCTTTCGGTAGAAGAACTCTACTACTATAACCCTGGGCTAAAAGAACAACGCATCAAACTCGGGCAGGCAATACGTGTTCCTATTCCTAATAGAGCAATTATTCGGTACAAGGATCAAGGCTTTGAACCGAGTGAGCATATTCCGGTGTACTATATTGTTCGAAGGGGGGAGACCATGTACCGAATCGCTAAAGTATATTTTAGAATGCCCATAAAGGACATGATGGCTCGAAATGACTTGACTGATACTGCCTTGAAAGCAGGGCAAGTATTAAAAGTGGGTTGGATGAAGATTAGCGGTATTCCTGAAGAATATCGACAGTCGGCAGGAGGGCCATTGGCGAGGCGGAATAATGCGATGAAGAAAATCTTTAGAGTAGAAGCTGCGAAGCTGCGACAACGTGAGCATCAGGGAGTGGCAGTCTGGAAAAAAGAAGCAAAAGAAGACTCTGATTTGTATGCGCTGCACCGATACGCAAAGCTTAATTCGATCGTGGCCGTCAAGAATCCCATGAACAACCGAACGGTATATGCTAAAGTAATGGGGCGAATACCAGATACTGCTTACGATAATAATGTAGCAGTGATCGTTTCGCCTCTAGCAGCCAAATTATTAGGTGCAAAAGATCCGCGCTTTTTTGTGCGCGTCAACTATCTAAAATAAAAAAGTAAATCAAACCGAATGTACTATCAAAACATTCTCGAAACGATTGGCAATACACCACTCGTAAAACTCAATAAAGTGGTGGCTGACGTACCTGCAACGGTACTGATGAAGGTAGAAACCTTCAATCCAGGGCATAGCATCAAAGACCGCATGGCGCTCAAAATGGTAGAAGATGCTGAGAAGCGGGGCGACATCCAACCCGGCGGAACGATCATTGAATGTACCTCTGGTAATACGGGGATGGGTATCGCGCTAGCAGCGGCAGTAAAAGGCTATAAGTGCATTTTCACTACAACCGATAAACAATCCAAAGAGAAAATCGATATTTTAAAAGCTGTTGGCGCCGAGGTGATCGTTTGTCCCACTAATGTCGAACCGGATGATCCTCGTTCCTACTATAGTGTAGCAGAACGCCTGAGCAAAGAAACACCCAACTCTTATTGGTGTAACCAATACGACAACCTCTCCAACCGCCAAGCGCATTACGAGAGCACTGGCCCTGAAATTTGGGAACAAACTGAAGGCAAAATCACGCACATGATCGTTGGTGTCGGTACTGGAGGTACGATCTCAGGTACTGGCCGCTACCTCAAAGAGCAAAACCCCAACATCAAAATCTGGGGAGTAGATACCTATGGTTCTGTTTTCAAGAAATACCACGAAACTGGAGAGTTCGACACTAAAGAAATCTACCCCTATATTACCGAGGGGATTGGGGAAGATATTATTCCTAAAAATGTGGATTTTGATGTCATCGACCATTTCGAAAAAGTAACTGATAAAGATGGCGCACTCATGGCGCGCCGCTTAGCAAAAGAAGAAGGTATTTTGCTGGGTTATTCTGCGGGTTCAGCGGTAGCTGGTCTGCTGCAGCTAAAAGACCAACTCACGCCGGAAGATATAGTGGTAGTGGTGATTCACGATCATGGGAGCCGTTATGTCGGAAAAATATACAATGATGACTGGATGCGCCAGAAGGGCTTTTTGAATGGTAATGGGAAAGCCTCGAATGGGAAAGCCACCATAAAAGACCGTATCGCTGCTTTTTTTGGTATATAGGAGCGGCAAAACAGCGCAGAAAAAAACTTTTTATTTACATTAGTGTGCCTTTTACACTAAGCAAATGGCTAATTACCTAACCATTAAGTTTTTACTATGCGGAAAAATGCTCACCTTTGGCTTCCTTTATTGTTCATCCCATATTTATCGACTATGCACGCACAAACTATTGCTGAAAAAGTAGATGCTTTACTGAAGCAAATGACCCTAGAAGAAAAAGTAGGGCAAATGAATCAATACAGCAGCTTCTACGATGTAACGGGGCCTGCGCCATCAGAAGAGAAAGCAAAGAAGAAGTATGATCATTTAAAAGAGGGCTTGGTTGGTTCTATGCTTAATGTGCGTGGTGTAGAGGAGGTAAGAGGCTTCCAAAAAATTGCAGTAGAAGAGACTCGGCTCGGTATTCCTATTGTCTTCGCTTACGATGTCATTCATGGGCACAAAACGCTGGCTCCCATCCCTTTAGCGGAAGCGGCAAGTTGGGATTTAGAGGCCATTGAGCGCTCTGCACAAGTTGCGGCGGCTGAAGCAGCAGCGGAAGGAATCAACTGGACTTTTGCCCCTATGGTAGATGTGGGAAGGGATGCGCGCTGGGGGCGGGTGATGGAAGGTGCAGGTGAAGACACCTATTTAGGTACCAAAATTGCTGTAGCGCGGGTGAAAGGATTTCAGGGCGACGACCTTGCTGATCCTGCCACGGTTGCTGCTTGCGCAAAACACTTTGCAGCCTATGGCTTTGTAGAAGCAGGTCGCGAATACAATACAGTAGATATTGGAACTTCAACCCTCTACAATGTAGTCTTACCACCGTTCAAAGCCTGTGTAGATGCGGGCGTAGCTACCGTCATGAATTCGTTTAATGAGTTAAATGGTATACCTGCAACAGGAGATAAATTCTTACAGCGAGAGATTTTGAAGGGCGAATGGGGCTTCGATGGCGTAGTGGTATCAGACTGGGCCTCGGTGGCAGAGATGATCGAGCATGGCTTTGCTGAGGATGGAGCACATGCGGCAGAGCTAGCAGCCAATGCCGGTTCCGATATGGATATGGAAGGCTACTGCTATGTAACCCACCTCGTAGACATGGTAAAGGCTGGGAAAGTAAAAGAGGAGGTAGTAGATGAAGCAGCACGTCGTATTCTTACTTTAAAGCACAGACTGGGTCTATTTGAGGATCCTTACAAATATTGTGATGAAGATCGCGAAAAGAAAGTCTTGGGGCACAAAGATCATCATGCAGCTGTATTGGACATGGCCAAAAAGTCGATCGTGCTACTGAAAAATGAAAACAACCTTCTACCACTGAAGAAGAGCGGACAGAAAATCGCTTTTATCGGACCTTTAGTAGATGATAAAAATAGCATCTTAGGTAGCTGGCGATTAGCATCTGACGATTCAACAGGAGTATCAGTAATGGAAGGGGTACAAGCTATTAAGCAAAGTAATACCTTGACATACGCCAAAGGTACGGATTTGGTAACGGGCCCTACCCACTTTGTTTTTGAAGTGCCTTTAAATGAAACTGATCGTAGCGGTTTTGAGCAAGCTAAAAATACCGCGCGGGAAGCAGATGTAGTTGTGATGGTGCT
>JBCCRH010000147.1:0-12397 GCA_039208045.1 Bacteroidota bacterium | reverse complement strand
TAAACCAGGCCATAAGTCGCCTCTACCTCTAAGCCTTCCATCACTTTAACGATTGCAGTGGTCGTAGAAAGCGCAAAGGTCTGTTCTTGCTCATTAACGGTTTGGTTGAGGCGCGAGAGGGGATTTTCAGCAAAAAAGGGATTAAATGGAGCACTATATTGCCCAGATGCAGGGTCGTCATTTTCCCAAACAGGGAAGGTCGGATTGGCCTGAATGGCGTAGGTAATAGGGGCATTGCGACTGCCCAGCTCACCGCCCAGTGCTTGATTATAATTAAAATCCTCGGTAGCTCGATTATTGATGGTTGTGCTATGCCGTAGCTGGAGGCGTCCTTTCAGCGTGGTATAATCCAGAAATAGGCGCGCCCCCACTTGTTCATAACCCGATTGTTGGATCACGCCCTGTATATCCCGATAGTGCAGCGATGCCCGATAGCGCAACTCATCGACTTGACCACTAAATGAAAGCTGATGGCTATTCGAAAAAGCAGTGGAGCGCAGTATCTCCTCTTGCCAGTCTGTCGCTTGACCTCCATCTACGCCATCAAAGAAGTTATTTCCAATAGCAGTTCGGTATTGTGCTGCATCCAAGACATCTACTGTTGCTGTTGGGGAGCTAAACGCACTGTACGCCCGATATTCGAGCCTAGGTTTTTGCTGGCTTACTTCTTTGAGCCGAATGTCAATAATTCCATTTGCAGCTCTCACTCCGTAGGATGCAGCTGTCGCTAAATCCTTTACAATTTGGATCGACTCAATTTCCTGTGGATCGATGAGGCGATAGTTGGCTTCTGGGACGCCATCCACTAGGATAAGCGGTTCGTACTGCTGGGTAAGTGAGGTAAAACCGCGAATGCGGAGGTCGAAGGCGCTAGTGGGGTCGCCATCGGGGCGTTGGAGGTTAAGGCCTGCAAATTGGCCAGTGAACAGCTGAGCTGGGTCAGTTAGGTGGATGGGGTTAAAATGGTCTGTTGTCACCTGCTCGGTAGCACCTAGGTGCGCCAGGGGCAGCGAGCCTGCTTGGAAACTCAAGGCGTTGTGTTGACGATCTGTATCCAGTGTGAGCGCTACCATTAGAGGTAAAAAGGTGTAAACCTCGAATGTTTTACTCGCCTCTCCATAAATGACTTGTATCGTATCCCCTATGGCTGCTTCTAGCTCAAATTGCCCCAGCGAATCGGTGACCGTACCCACCTTTTTACTTTTTATCAAAATGCTAGCTCCTGCCAAAGGAGTGGCAGTTCCCTTTTGAACGATCTTGCCATTTACCATGCCTGTTTCCTGTCCCCAAGTCACCTGGGCAATTGCTACAAAGGCTAAGAGTAAGAATAATTGCTTCATTAGTAACAAGGGTTTTGCTGCCAAGCAGATTGAAAAATAACACTCAGAGGAATGGGGGCTAGGGTTCTACAAGGCTCCGAAAACGCCTTAAAACCCCGTGCTTCCCCAAAGGTGCCAAAGCGAATCATATCCGCTCGTCGTTTGCCTTCAAAGGCTAGTTCTCGCCCGCGCTCGGCGAGCAGGTTCTCCGCTGTGAGGGCTTCAAATGGCCCGAGGCCCGCCCGCGCCCGCACCTGATTGACCAGCTCCAAGGCTACTGCATCCGACGGGTTTTTGCGCCACAGCGCCTCCGCTTTATTCAATAAAATTTCTGCATAGCGAAAGAGCGGAAAATCATTATTTAGCCCGGTGCTAGCACCTTCCTCAAACTCAAACTTGCCGATACGTACTCCATCTTGCTGAAGCGCATCGGTAATACTGAGGATAGAAGGTGTAAAGTTGATCTGTGAGCCATCAGGGTCTCTGTCGCCATCTGTAAAATCAAGCAAGGGCAAGCCATCTTGTCCAAATTGTGGGCCAGCGATAAAGCCTGCCCCCCGGAGATCGTCATCCGAGAAGAGGGCATAAAATTCAGGCGTTGTGGAAATCAAATTGCCAGGAAGGAAAGCACTTGAGCTAAAATTATAAGTAGTCCTGCTAGAAGGGTGGAGGGTGTGCAGGTGGAGCTGAAAATCATTCATAAACCCCTCATCAAACGGGATGGCAAAGATGATTTCCTGGGAGTTCTGATTATCAACTTTGAAGTTGGCGAAGTAGTCTGCTTCCAGCTGGTAGCCTCCATCGCTAATAATGGCATCACAGGCAGCCTGCGCAGCATCATAGTTGGGGGTTCCGGTATACACCTCTGCATTGAGGTAGAGCTGTGCTAGCAGCGCCTGAGCGGTGTAATAGTTGATTTTAGCGTACCCTTCCCCTCCAATCGTTTTAGGCAGCGCATCTAGGCTCTCCAAAATCTCTTGTTCGATAAACCGGAAGAGTTCGCTACGGGCTACTTGGGTAGAGGTCGTAAAACGCTCCGTCGTCGTATGTAAGCCCACATTCCCAAAAATATCCATCAGCCAAGTATAAAACAACGCCCTTAGCACCCGCATCTCCGCAATAAAGGGCGCGGCAATAGCAGGGTCTTGCTGCTCAAACAGCGCAATCCGCTCATTACACACCTCAATACCAGCATAAGGGAGACTGATATTGGCCTCCATCAGAGTATTCGCACTCGTCATCTCATGCAAATGCAGTTCGATAAAGAATGGCGGGAAGCTAGAAGCATTGGGGCCTCGCCCTGGCATAATCATTTCATCGGTCTGTATCCCTTGCAAATAGTAGGTGCCAAATAAATTCGTATACTGCCCCAAT
The DNA here is from genome assembly GCA_039208045.1 of Bacteroidota bacterium. GTDB lineage: Bacteria > Bacteroidota > Bacteroidia > Chitinophagales > Saprospiraceae > JBCCRH01. Next base: position 9,704 of record JBCCRH010000147.1, on the reverse strand, counting down.
CGCTCGTACGCCTTTCCTGCTGCTAATATAAAGTCGTTGGGCTGATTGAATCGGTTTTCTAAGAAGGTGTCGTTGAGGTCTTCTTCTTGGAGTTGTTGGCATTGGGTGAAGAGTAGGGAGAGGGAGAGGAGGAGGAATGTGCGGTACATGATTTGGTTAAGTTGATTTGCTAGGTTTAAAATAGAGAAATCTTGTTCGGATTACAAATAGACTTGTTTCGCCGGCCACTAAATGGCTGCAAGCGGCAAAATTTTATCCTGCACTGCGTTAAAAAGCCTCGCCGATGCTACGGCATCGTCTACGTTTTTTGCCTTGTTCAAAATAAAATTTGCTACGCTTTCGCTCATTCGCGACCGGCGGAACAAGTCTAATCTCAATGGCGCGGGCCCAGCATTCTTGTTCAGATTACAAATCCGAACGGCACGGGCCAGGTGTTAAAAAACTAAGCCCGGGCCAGGCGGATTTGCAATCCGCCATTAGGTATCAAATTAGTGAAAGCAACTCATTCCGCAAAAAAAGGAAAAGTAAGAAAAGCGTCAATATGAATTGATAGATGCCAAATTGTGGGAAAGAATAATAGCCAGCATAGGCTCCAACACTTACTAGTGCAATAGTAAACAGGATTAAGCTCGGCTGTAGCCAGAAGATACGCCCATTTATCCCGATGGCTATCGGGGGACGCTGCGCCACCACACCAAATAGCACAGCCACCACGGCGCTTACTCCGCCATTTGCCGCCAAGGCACCCCAAATACCGAAGCGGGGGATAAGCGTGAAAAAAGCGAGGGCCAATAGAATGAGCAGTACGATAGATAGGGTGGAAATAAGAGCAGTCTGCTTGCTGTACATCAGTTGCTGATTGAAGAGGAAGATGTAGGCGCGCGAGGCGTAGAGGAGGGCGGCCACTGGGAGGTAAGGGATGATAGCTAGGTAGTCGGGATTGTTGGTGATGAGGCCGATATTGGTGCCGACTAGAATGATGCCGGAAATGGCCAAGGCCATGACTGCAAAGTAGAGCTGGAAGAGCTGATCGATGGCTGATTGGTGTTGAGGGATGCCCTTGCTAAAGTAGTCGAAGAGGAAGGGGCGAATGCCATTGATGACGGCATCGAGGGCCATGGGGATCATGCCGGCGATGGTCATGAGTACGCCGTAGGTGCCGAGGGTGGTGAGGTCGAAATAGCGCTCCACGAAAAAGCGGTCGCCGAAGACATTGAGCCAATTGATGATGAGAAAGGGGAGCAAGGGGATGCTAAAATAGAGGGCTTTGCGTAGGTAGAGCCAATGAGCAGGAGAGGGCCAGCGTAGGACTAGCCATTTGCGCACCAGCGCTAAAATGACGACAGCTAGTACCGAATGTGCGATCAGCTTGGCGAGTAAAGCTCCAAAAGCCCCTTGGCGTAAGCCCAGAATAAGCCACACTTGCAGCCCTACTGTGAGCGCTACTAAGAGTACTTGTAAGAGCGCAAAATGTCCTACTCGTTTTTCATTTTTGACAAAGAGCAAATAGGGCGAAAACACCACATATAGCAAACCCGACCCAATAGCGAGGATGCCATACGGGAAAAACTGTAAGCTCTCGTCTTTGAAGAGCCAGTCGAAGAGGAAGGGGCCGAGCAGTAGGCTTGCGCCAAAAAAGCTGAGTGCTGCTAGGAGCGAAAAGCTGGTAACGGTGCTCATAAAGGCGTCGAGCTGCTGGCGGTTGTAGGAAAAGTCGAAATAGTAGGTAATTACTGCCGCACTCACCCGCAGCGCCCCGATGATGATAATGAGGCTAGAGAGGTTATTCATAAAGGTATAGATGGCATACTCTTCGGCGGGTAGCACTTGTAGGTAGAGGGGCAATAGAAAGACATTAACTGCGGGTTGCAGGAAGTTGAGCAAGGTGAAGACGAGGGTAGCGGAGAGGGGAGTGGTACGCAAGTTTTACGTCTAATATCAACCTTTTTTATCTATTCTTCCTATAAACATTTCTTATATTTGTGATCGCCCCAGACAAGAACACATTAGCTTCACTTTAATGAACGGGAGAGACAAGGTCGCCGCGCGTTTACTTATTTTTTTATCTTGCTTATTGTTGTCTATCACTTTGATCGGGCAACGAAGGTTTTACCTTTCCAATCAACAATACTTTTCCACAGCACAAGGCTTATCGCATCAGGATGTCCAGTGCGTTGTGACGGATCAGAGAGGGGTGGCTTGGGTAGCTACCAGAAGTGGGCTGAATCGGTTTGATGGGAAAAATTTTAGGGTGTATACGGTGGAGGATGGACTGCGGTCGAATACGATCCATACCATTCACGTGGTGGGCGACGTCTTGTGGTGTTTGCATCGGAGTCAGATTACGGGGAAGATGGTCGATCTTTCTTTATTTCATACCATTACAGAGCAGGTTATTTCGTTTGAGGACTATTCGGGGATAGCTTTTCCTTTTGAGCTAGCAGATTTGGCGTCTATCGACTATGTTCCTGAAACGGGGAATATCGTTTTGATAGAGCAAGGGGTGGCGGTGCATACCTTTTCTTTAGAACAAGGCTTTCAAAAAGCACGCGCCTTGGCGCCAAATCAAGTTTGTGTGGGTGATCCTACTCGGACACACTACTGCTATACGAAGCAGCCAGAACCTACTTTTCAGCGGATCGATCCAGATGGGCAAATCCTTTTTTCTCTGACGGTACCAGTCATGAAGGATGAAGTGTTTTTTTATCCGATCGCTATTACGGCAACTGGTGATTTGTATTTTACTTATACTGACGATCAGTGCCACTATCCTATTATGAAAGTCTGTAAGGATGGGCAATTAGAAGAGCTAAGCCGAATTGAAGTACAGTTGCTGGAACGTTCTGCTGGTTTTGGGGTGGATTGTACATACATAACCGCTCTTCAGTACCTCCCGCATATCGATGCGATTAGCTTTGTTTCGCTTAATACTTTTTTTGTGTTTAGCACCAATGGCGATTTGCTACTGGCCACCGAGCTTGCGGAGGATAAGACCGATTATATTCGCTTGGTGGGTGGGGATCAAAAAGGCTCCACCTTTTGGGCGAGTGGGGGGAGTGGGTTGCACCAAATTGCCTTGACGGAAAACAACTTTACCAATCTGCTGCACAACCAAGGCATGCAGGAGTTTCGGGGGATTACAGGCGTGGGCAATGCGATCTATTTTAATTCTTACAATGGGTTTATCCGATATGATAAGGTAGAGAAAAGGATGCGGCAGGTGTCGAATGGTGGGGTAGGTTGTATCTATGACGAGCAGTATGGTATTTGGGTGAATAGTGGGGGGTACTTATTCCAGCTCGATACAGCAGGTGCTATTATTCAATCCAATTTTGTGCCTGCTAGCCATGAATCTTGGGCCATGTTATTGGAAGGGCAACGTTTGTGGTTTAGTTGGAGAGGGATTCACTTTTTTGATGTGGAAACGAAAGAAACGGGCGAAATGGAGTACCATCAACTCGAAGAATTGAAGGATGCTACTGTTTACCATTTTTACCGGCTAGATGAGCAGAATGTGCTGCTTTGTGCTACTACGGGCCTGTACCAATGGAATATAAATAATGGGATACAGACGTGCTTGATTCCAGGTATTGATTTTCGGCATTTGTACCATGACGAGAGTGACGGCACCTATTGGTTGGCTACAGGCCAAGAAGGCCTCCTGCATTGGAATCCCGCTACGGGCGAATCGGAACGCTTCCAGCTGCACCGCTCCCAGTCCAACACCATTCATGCCGTGTATGCCGATGCATACGGTTATTTGTGGTTGAGTACAGAGAATGGTATTTTCCAATTCAATAAAAAGACGACTAGCTTTCGGGCGTACTACCCCAAAGATGGCACATCGACCAATGAATTTAACCGCAGTTCCCACTTTCAGGATGCTGACGGTACGATTTATTTTGGGAGTATCAATGGCATTACAAGCTTTCATCCCAAAGACTTTCAGGCGGCCGATGAGCATATGAGCAATGCCAAGGTGGTGGTTTTGGAAGTTCATCAATACATGGGGCGCTCGGAACAGCTAGAAAATGTGACCCAGCAGTACCATCAAGAGGGGCAGCTTCAGATGCATGCTAGTGATCGTTCACTCAGTATTACCTTGACCTTAGATGACTATAGTCAGAATAGCAACACCCTCTATTTTTACCGCCTAAAAGGAATGGATGAGGAATGGATACCGCTTGATGGCAATACGGTGCGGCTCAGCGGCCTACCTCATGGCCGGCAGCAGGTGGAACTCAAAGCTTCCCTTTTGAATGGCTACTATTCGCCGGTTCTAGCTATTCCGATCCGGGTGCATCCTCCTTTTTATATTAGCTGGTGGTTTTTGATTTTGAGTGGGTTGGCTATTGGCGCAGGTACTTTTTTGATGACTCGCTGGCGTACGATTCGCCTAAAGCAGCAGAAGGAAATCCTACAGCAAGAAGTATTAAAGCGCACCGAAACCATTACGCTTCAAGCGGAAAAACTGAAAGAGCTGGATCAGGCCAAGTCCCGCTTCTTCGCCAATGTATCGCATGAGCTACGCACGCCGATTACGCTGATTCAAGGCCCCGTGCAGTCGGTACTCAAAAACCAGCAGCTCGACCCACGCAACCATAAACTATTGGGCAGAGCCGTGCAAAATACCAAGCAACTCACGAAGCTAGTCAATGAAATACTAGACATGACCAAGCTAGAGGCGAACAAGTTAGAGCTACATGAAACCGAAGTGGTATTGTACCCTTTGCTACGCCGCTATATCGCCAATTTCCAGTCGCTAGCTGATAATAAAAACATCACCCTTAGCTTTGAGTACCAGCCCTCCAAAACGCTACAACTCTTGCTCGATGAGGATAAGTTTGGAAAAATCATCAATAATCTCCTGTCTAATGCCTTAAAGTTTACCGCCAAAGACGGCCAAGTACATATTTTGGTAGAAGACCAAGGGCAGTACCTCTGCTTACAAGTGCAAGACTCCGGTCGAGGCATCCCCAAAGCAGACCTCGCCTACATCTTTGATCGCTTCTATCAATCTTCGGGTAATAAAAAAGCAGAAGGGGGCCTCGGTATCGGCCTGGCTTTTTCAAAAGAACTCACCCAACTCATGCAGGGCCAAATCTGGGCCGAGAGCGAGGAAGGGAAAGGAGCGACCTTCCATGTGCAGTTGCCCAAAAAGGAAGTGATGAATATGCTCTCGGATGAAGCGCAGCTAGCGCTGACTACCGCTATTGCGCCAAGCCCCAAGCCCGATCTTATTGCGCCAAGCGAATCCACTATAGCTAAGGAACACACCATCCTAATCGTTGAAGATAATCGCGACCTTATTGATTTTCTACAGTTTATCCTACAGCCTTTCCACCATGTGCTGCTGGCTGAAAATGGGGCAGTGGCCTTGGAATTACTCGAAAAGCATCAAGGTAGGCCCCCCTCGCTCATCCTTTCCGACTTAATGATGCCTGTGATGGATGGTTTCGAACTGGCCGCACAGCTCAAAGCCCACCCCCGCTGGCGCAGCCTCCCACTCATCATGCTCACCGCCCGCGCGGAGGCCAAAGACAAGCTCAAAGCCCTCCGCATCGGCGTAGACGACTACCTCATCAAACCTTTCGATGAAGAGGAACTCCTCGTGCGTATCGCCAACCTCCTTAATAATTATGAAGAGCGCCAAGCCTTCCGAGAAATAGCTGAAGTTGAAGCCACTACTACCACGGAACCCAGCATGACCATCTCTGAGGAAACGATCTGGCTCCAGCAAGTGGAAGGCTTCATCATCGAACAGATGCAGTCCCCCCTCTTTAGCGTCGACTACCTCGCTGACCAGCTCAACCTCAACCGCCGCACCCTCTACCGGAAACTGAAGGCCCATACCGGCCTCACGCCTAACCACTACATCCGCGCCATCCGCCTCAAAGTCGCGAAAGACCTGCTCGAAACGGGCCAGTGCGAAAGCGTCAAAGCTGTTGCGCTACAGGTAGGCTTTAAGCAAGCCACGTATTTTTCTAACCTCTATAAAAAGGAGTTTGGGAAGTTGCCGTCTAGTTTTTTTGAGTAGAAAAAAGAAAAGTGCAGGCTGCCCAACCGGGTTGGGCGCTCTTAGTGAGTGCCACGCTAGCTTATAGACAGTTGGTCCGACCGAGTCGGACAAAATATCCTAAAAACAGATGTATGAGCTGTGAAAAATGTCCTGTAGGGACAATCCGTCACTAATACTACTAGTGTGTGGATAGAACTGTCCCCTTAGGTGGACAAGCTGTAAGTATGACCATACAGGCAGGGCCCCGAACAAGACTACTTTCGCTTTTTATATTTTGTTGTTCTTTTGTCTCCCTGCTTCTCTATGAGCCGTTGATCGACGGCAGCCCTTAGGTCTCTACTTGCAGTAGCTGATGATATGTCCTTGAAGATAGTTTGGTAATCTTTTCTTGTGAACAATTCATCTTGATAAATGGATAGGAAGTAATCCATTCGTTCTGCTGGGGTAATTAATCTGTTTTGAATGTTGAGTAACTCTTCAAAAGCTTCATCAATCGCTGCTAAGATAAACTCAATAAATACGGTTGATTTACCTGCTTTGTCTGATGCCTCTAGAACTTCATAGTATTGGTCTTGTCGCTGCTTAATAATAGTTTCGAAAGGTAAAAATTCAAATATGGGATAGGATTTCATTAAGATGAGGGTTTGCCACAATCGGCCCATTCTACCATTTCCATCCATGAAGGGATGGATAAATTCTATCTCATAATGTACCACACAGCTTTTTAGCAAAATAGGGTCGTCCGCTTTTTTGAGGTAGTCAAAAAGATTACGCATTAAGTAATCCAAATTGCCGGGTGGAGGAGCAATATGCGATACCTGCGCTCCCTTAAAAATACCTACCTCCTTTGTTCTCAAAGCTCCTGGCTTATCAATTAGCCCATTCATTAATAGCTGGTGCGCTTTTAGGAAAGAGCTTAAAGAAGTAGGGGTAAAACTAGGAAGTTGTTCGTACACTTTGATGGCGTTGACCACTTCAAGGATATCCTTTTTAGGCCCCATTACCCGCTTATGTTCAATGATAGCCGTAATTTGCTCTTCTGATAAGGAGTTCCCTTCAATTTCAAGCGATGCTTTGATGGTCTTGACTCGATTCCTCTTTCTCAATTCAGGCGATGGCCGATGCAAATGAACGGCATTTACTTCCCCTATTTTTTCAGCAATAGCAGTCAGTAGCTTCAGAATAGTATTATTTATCTCATAAGGAGGCCTGTCCATGATACTATCATTTGATACTATCACAAGGTACGATTTTTATAAAAAGTAGTCTTGGCTAAACAGCCTTATCAACTTTACTATCCCCCGTATCAAGTGATATCCCCCCCCTAGGTGGCGGCTGACCGGCAAATTAGGTGGGTGCGGGTGCTAGCTTTGCGCGCGAGCATTTAATTTGCCACTCCGATAGCTATCGGAGTTTGCCTATTTTTTATCGACTGAAAAAATAGGCCCGCCGGAGGCAATGCCAAGCATAGAAAACGAAGTGCCAAGCCCAGGCAAATCCCCCATTTGTCACAAATGAGCCCCCCCGTGTCACAATTGTGCGCCTTCAAAACGTGAACCAATCTAAACGACAGCCCTAATTTCACCTGAACTATAAACACGTACAAAAAATGAATAAACTACTACTACTTTTAGCACTTCTGACAAGTTCTATTGGATTTGGACAACCTACTGACTTAGCACCAAGCGGTGGTGGGGAAGTAGCGGTGTCAGCCCATCAGCATCAACATCAGGACCGTTGCTTATCTACAGAGGATAGGCATGCTATTAAGGCCAAGCTGGCTACAAATGTCGATCGGCTCCTACGCCAAGGGGTACTTTCTGGGGCAGCCAATCGCGATCCAGTTACGGTCAAGTTTGACTTGCCTATGGCCAATGCTAATGGCAATACCTTTCATAATGCATGGTATATCACCAATTACGTAGATCATGATCTAACTTATTCAGGTGTACAGTATGGAGCGACCAATTTGGATTACAATTGTGGAAATCGAACGTATGATAACAGTGATGGCTACAACCATCAGGGAATCGATTATGCTTCTTGGCCATTTCCTTGGTATCAGTATGAAAACAATTTATTGAATGTAGTTGCCGCGGCTGATGGCACGATTATCGGCAAAGATGATGGGCAAGATGATGATCACTGCTCTTGTAGCGGTAGCTGGAATGCGGTATATGTCCGGCATGCCGATGGATCGGAAGCATGGTATGGGCATTTGAAGAAACATACCTTAACCACAAAAGCGGTTGGTCAGACGGTGAGTGCTGGAGAAGTACTGGGGGTAGTGGCTAGTTCTGGTTGTTCAACTGACCCTCACTTACACTTTGAAGTGTATGATTCGGGTAGTAATCTTATTGATCCGTACGGGGGGGCATGTAACAGTATGAATGGCACTACTTCTTGGTGGAATGTGCAGCGTGATTATAAGCCACCTGCTATTTGCGCTACCTTGACCCACAGTGCTCCACCTAGTTTTGGCTGCCCAACAGTCAACGAAACGCCAAATATCGAAACGACTTTTCAGGCAGGGAGCACTATCCACTTTGCCAATTATTACCGTTATCAAGCGGAAGACGATCTTTCTTTCATGCAGATCAAGCGTCCCGATAACACGGTTTGGGATAGTTGGATACACGACTCTCCTAGTTCCTACAATACGTCCTATTGGTACTGGAGTAGAACGTTACCGAATAATGGCCCTTCTGGAACCTGGACCTATGAGGTGGAATATTTAGGAAAAACCTATACTTCTACCTTTACCTATATGGCAGCACTACCTGTAGAGCTAACTGCCTTTTCTGCTCAAAAGCATCAATCTACTCAAGCCCTATTAGAATGGACTACGGCGACAGAGACTGATAATGCAGGCTTTGAAGTACAGCGTTCTTTTGATGGTAAAACTTGGGAAGCCCTTGGTTTTGTGGAAGGGCAGGGTACTTCAGAACAGACCCAGCACTACCGCTTTATTGACCCCCAGCCCTTCCGAACCATCAATTACTACCGATTGAGGCAAATCGACTACAATGGTACTTTTGAATTCTCTGCGATCAAAACAGTGGAAATAGACCAGCTCGATAATGGGATTACGGTTTTCCCCAATCCAGTACAGGGGGAACTGACCATTCTGGCAGAAGATATTCAAGTGGTAAAAGTATTTGATACTCAAGGTCGACTAAGTATGCAATTTGTAGGACCCTCTGTAGTAGATTTTTCCAATTTGCCGAAAGGCATTTACTTGCTAAAAGTGGAAACGAGTACTCAATCCTATACCGAGAAGGTAGTAAAGCGATAATTGGGTGGGATGTCACAAATGAGCCGCCCTGTGTCACAATTGTGCGCCTCCCAAAACCCAACAATACCAGGCATTCTCCCCAATTTTGTACTGTATTATTTAATGACGATCTAAACTTTATAAACATGAAAAATTTCAAGGCAATTAATTTATTTTTTTTAATGAGCATATGGTTGGGCCTATGTTCTTTTACAGCAGCTAATGCGAATACAATACCAAGCAGTAATGCTAGCAATGGCACCTCTGTCGAGCACTTTTTAGCATCGGATGGGCGTATAAGTGTTCCTGCAAACTTTAGTGGCAATCTTGATCTGACTGGTTTTTCTGTGAGCTTGGATGAATGCGCGGGGCCAGTGGCTGTGCCTCTATTAGATACTTGGAATGCGCTTG
>JBCCRH010000146.1:0-12463 GCA_039208045.1 Bacteroidota bacterium | reverse complement strand
TATAGCAATTCGGTGAACTCCGTGGTTTATTTTGCATTGTTGCCTTATTTTTTGAATGATGGGGCCGTGCAAAAGACCTACCTGGGAGAGGCAAAGCTTAACCAGCGGTGGTATCATAAAATTAAAGTGACCTTTGCGCAGGAAGGGGGCGGAAAAGATTTTGAGGATGAATATATCTACTGGATTAATAAGGGAGGATATACCATGGATTATTTGGCTTATAATTATCAGGTAAATGGTGGGGGTGCGCGGTTTAGAGCGGCTTATAATTTTAGGGTGGAAAAGGGAATTCGTTTTGCGGACTACCGCAATATGAAGCCGCTTGATGGATCGATGGAGGTCGCTTCCTTTGATGCACTGTACGAAGCAGATCAGTTGAAGGAAGTATCGCGTATTGAGACGGAAAATGTGAGGGTGGACTTACAACGATTACAGTAGATGAACGCCAAATTGACGCCCAAAAAAGTACTGATTATTCGCTTTAGCTCGATTGGGGATATTGTGTTGACTACGCCAGTCATTCGTTGTGTAAAACAGCAATTGGGGGCAGAGGTACATTTCCTGACTAAGAAGTCTTTCCGTGTAGTTTTGGAAGCGAACCCTTATGTAGATCAGCTCATTACGATAAGTAAAAAGGTGGAAGAGGTACTGCACGTCTTGAAGGCTGCTCAGTATGATCTGATTATAGACCTGCATAAAAATCTGCGTACTGCGAAGCTGAAGTGGCTGTTGGGGGTGCCTAGCGTGGCGTTTAATAAGTTGAATGTTGAGAAGTGGTTGATCGTGAATCTTAAGGTGAATCGCTTGCCTGATGCCCATATTGTGGATCGGAACTTAGCGACAGTGGCATCGCTTGGAGTAGAGAATGATGGTGAGGGGTTAGACTACTTTATTCCTGAGAAGCAGGAGGTGGAATTAGCTTCGTTGTTCGGCGACTTCGAGATTCCAGATGGGATGGTGCCACCAGTAGATGAGCGGGGAAACCCACAGTATGTGGCGTTTGTGATCGGGGCGGCACATGCTACAAAGCGACTGCCGATGCACCGTATTATAGAGGTATGTAGAGGCATTAAGCGCCCGATCGTTCTGTTAGGTGGGCCTAATGAAGCGGAAGTAGGGCAGTCAATTGCGGAGCAGGCGGGCAGGCACGTGCTCAATAGCTGCGGGCAATTTAAACTTAACCAATCGGCTTCCATGGTGCGGCAGGCGTGGAAGGTGATCAGCCACGATACTGGCCTGATGCATATTGCTGCTGCATTTCAAAAAGAAATAATATCGGTATGGGGGAATACGATTCCTGCATTTGGGATGTATCCCTACTATGGAGCGCAGGCCACTCCACATGAGATGGTAGAGGTTCAACCTCTTTCTTGTAGACCTTGTTCTAAAATTGGATATGATAATTGTCCAAAAGGACATTTCAAGTGCATGGAACAAATATCCATTGAAACCATTCAAAAAGCCTGTATATAAGTTATGGAAAAGAGTAAGGTTGCTGTCATTTTGGGGAGCTCTCGGCTGCAAGGTAATACCTACCAGATTGCCAACGCGATCTGTAAAGAAATGGACTGGCAGCTATTCAACTTGTCGGATTACGAGATCAATTATTTCGACTACGATAACGCGCATGCCACTGACGATTTTCTACCCTTAATTACTCGATTGATAGAAGATTATGATGCCTATTTGTTTGCCACTCCTGTATATTGGTATGCTATGAGCGCACAACTTAAGACCTTTTTTGATCGACTTTCTGACCTTTTGAAATTTTACAAACCGCTTGGGCGGCAGTTGCGTGGCAAGGCAATGGGGTCATTGAGTTGCGCGAATGATGCAGAGTTGATCCAGAGCTTCGGCGATCCCTTTGAAGCTACTGCTGATTATCTAGGTATGTCTTATCACGGGCATATGCATACCTGGTTGGAAGAAGATGAGAAGCCATCCCCATTGCTTTGGAACACTGTACAAGCTTATCTCAAAGCATTTTAGTATGATTACCATTGAGTACGTTCAGCCGAATACTACGATCGTAAAATGGCAGGAACAGCTGCAAGAGTGGGTGATTAGTCACCAAATAGTGCAAAATGAGCACTTGAGGGAGCCTAAATTAACGGAAGAGAATATAGTAGTAGAAGGCGAAAAAGCCATAGAGCGGCACTTAAAAGAGATTGAAAGGGAACTTTTAGATTGGCGAACACATCGTTGTGGAGTTTAATATGACTGGCATACTTCCCAGTGTTTTGATTTATTATTAATTTTTCTATGTCACAAATACACGGATTCGTGCAAGCTCTCATCTGAAAGAAATCCTACATTTGTCCTGTAACCCTCATGACCTGTTCTGGCTTCTCCCTTACGGCCTAAAAAAAATCATCTTGAGTATTCTATTGATTGTAAGCATGCTTTTGGCACTTCTTGCTAGTGCTCGCGCCTTAGATATGCAGCCGCGATCGAAGAGCAACTACTTCATGGCAGCTAGTCTCGGGATATTAAGCTTAGTAGCTTTTACAGAATACCTCATCCTAAATACTACTCCCGATCAGCTTCCTTCTGTCAAAAGATATAGCACTTGGCATTCTGTCCTACTTATTACACTGACGATCGCTGTCAGCTGGATCGGATATTTATCTGGTCCAAGTAAAACGAAAGGGCGAACGTTGTTGGCATACAAAGCACTTATCGGAGGGCATACCTTTGGTTATGCTGTGTTGATGTTTGCACTACTCAGTGGTCAACTTAATGGAGCCTTAGATCAATACTACGAAAACGGTCTATGGCATTATGCTTCTAATTTTCAGCATCATTGGACCCCTATTTTTAATGCTTGGCTGGGTATTTCTACTCTATTGCTTAGTCTTTTTTTCTATACGGGCTATCGTGTGGAGCGGATTGTCCAAATTCGCAAATGGAAATTTTACCTTTTTCTTCTACTCACCATAGCACCCATCTGTATATTGGCGCTGTTTGTACTACCTCTACCTACATTCCAGCTGAATGTATATCTGACCGCTCCTGGTATTACGCTATCCATGATTCTCATGCTAGGCATATATACCAATTTTGGGATTTTCCACCCAACGTCTATTACGGTCATGGATATGTTGTTGGATTCAGTGGAGAGTACGATTGTGGTTTTGGATAAGCAGCTGCGCATTTCTTTTCATAATGAATTATTCCAATCGGAACTCGACCGACATCAAGTAGCGCTGCATGCCTTTACTAATTTTGCGGAAGTACTAGTTCAACTGGGCTTAGAAGAATGGGCTACACGTGCGTTATTGATCGAATTAAAGCAGGTATATGCAGGGGAAAGTCTGGATATAGAATTGGAGTTTGATTGTGCTGGTAACAAACGATATTTCTCCGTTACCTTAACTCCCATTTCTAGTAAGCAAGGAAAGCTAAAAGGATATGTATATGTGGGTAAAGAAATATCAGCCTTTAAAGAGGACGAACAGAAGCTGATCGCTTTCGCGAAACAGTTGGAGCGCTCGAACCAAGAGTTGGAGCAGTTTGCTCATATTGCTTCCCACGATCTAAAAACACCTATTCGCAATATCAACAGTTTTGCTAATCTCCTCAACCGCTATCTGAAGCAATTCCCCAATGCAGAACTACAGGAATTGGCCAATCAGATCATCGTCAATGCGACTTTTATTTACCGGCTTATCCAGAATATTTTAGAATACTCTAAAATTGGGCAAAGTCCAGTCGCTCTAGAGGCAACCGCTATGAAGCGAGTACTGGAAATTGTGGAGTATGAATTGATGGAATTAGTAGAAGAAAAAAATGCGATCATCAAGTATAAGAACCTTCCAGTGGTACATTCTAGTTTTCCCTTAATGAGTGTGCTAATGATTAATCTAGTAGAAAATGGGATTAAGTTTAACGACAGTGTAATTCCTGAAGTACAAATTCATGCGATTGAAAATAAGGGGAACTGGGTGGTGCAGGTACGAGACAATGGCATTGGTATTGCTCCTGAATATCAGACTTCTATATTCGAGATGTTTAACCGACTAAATGGGTATGCAGATTTTAAAGATACAGGAGTTGGGTTAGCCTTGTGTCAAAAAATTATTCAGCTCCACAAGGGAGAGCTTTGGTTAGAATCGACTCCTGAAGGAGGTAGTTCCTTCTATTTTACGATTCCCAAGCACGAGAATGACTTTGTTATGCCCTCTAAATCTTCCGTCCCAAGCAAAGCCATCTACGCCAGACAAGCAAAGGAAGTTTCATGACCTTCATAGGAATCATATTATTTATAAGTATGTTCTCGGCCCTCTTTGTTGGGTTTAGGGCATTACTTTCGAGTAAGGGGAGCTTATTTATGAAGGCTTTGGGGGTCAATCTATTGATGATAGGCGGGCTGTGTTTTGTAGAATTTGAGATCACTAGAAGCGTAGTGCCTATTGAGTTTTTGGTGCCCTGGTACGATAGCGGCGTGATCTTAGTCATGTTTGGATTCAGCTTTTCTGCCTTATCGCTTGCACATGATACCAAATCACTTCCTTCCTGGTTATTTATTCTTTTGGGATCGGGAGCATTTGTTTACTTATTACTATTCGGCTATGGTATATGGGGCCTGGGGTTGCCGCTGCGGCAAAATATACATCAGATTGATGGCATATGGCGCTATCAGTTGCTTAAGACAGGTTTTCATCCCTCCTTATACTTTGGAGGATTTGTAGCGCTGTATGGCGTTTTTAACTTCAGTATCTTGTGGGTATTATACTACATCAGAGGTAGGCAAGATAGGAAGCTAGCCAACCTAATCTTATCATTTTGTGTAGCTCTGGGGTTGGTACTATTTCTCTCGTTGCTCATTTTAGTAAAGCCGACAGACTACAAAACATTCAACAATGCACTGAGCTTATCTATTTCGCTACTTCCCATTATTCTGTTGTACGTAGGTGTTCGGAAGTATCGCATTGGGATACACCATGTGCCCAATTTTGTGATTAATGCGATCAATAATCCAGTATTTATTCTGGATAAGCAGCTAAAACTACGGTTTTACAACAAAGCAGTTATTTCATATATGGGAGGGGTGGAAGAGGCAGCTGCACTTAAAGGAATGACTATACAAGCCATTGCAAGCTACTTGGATTTGCCTAAAAATTTAATTTATCGCCACAGACAAGAAGTCTTGGAGCTGAAGGCAAAGAAAAAATTTCAAGAATACTATCCCTTGAATATTTTAGGACGAAAGTGCTTTTTCCATGTGTCTATCACTCCTATCTATTGGTTTGGGAATACTATTTTTGGATACATCGTACTGGCAACAGACATTACTACCACCGAACAGAATAGGCAAACGATTACTACATATGCGGAGCAATTGCAACACACTAATTTAGAATTGTTGCGCTTTGCGCAAGTAGCATCCAATGATCTGAAAACGCCTATTCGGAATATTAATAATTATACTAGACTCATTGAGCGAAAGAGTACGCCACTAAAGGATAATACTATCCAAGAGTACATCGACTACATTGCAAAAAACGCCCAAATGATGTATAAATTGCTAGAAGGGCTAGAACAGTTCTCGACCATTGATCAGCAGCAGATGCACTGGGTAGATTTAGAATTGGTGAAAAACGAAGTGCTCCATATGTTCTCGGATCAAATAGAAGCTACTGGAGCAACTATTCAGGTTAACGAATTGCCAACTGTTCAATCCAATTTTACCTTGATGAGCACACTTTTCAAAAACCTCATTGAGAACGGGCTGAAATATAATGACAAACATAGGCCCAGTATTTCTATTCAATATATCGGAAGAAAAGATGTCCATCAAATACGATTTATCGACAACGGGATTGGTATAGAAACTCCTTATCAAGACCAGGTCTTTGACATCTTTAAACGCCTACATACTCATACGCAGTACTCCGGCACAGGTATGGGGCTAGCAATTTGTAAAAAGATAGTAGAACTCCACGGAGGTAGCATCACGCTGAAATCCAAACCAGGGCAAGGTAGCCAGTTTATGGTACAACTGCCCAAAATAATGGAAGAACGTTTTAGCTCTAAAGTATTAGAGAGAATACACAAAGTGAATTAAGTAACAGCCAAAGAATAAGTTCCGCATTTTGGCAAGGGGATTTTGCTCCAAGACAAGGCGAAAAATGCAGGCGATGCCCAGCATCGGCGAGGCTTTTCAACGCAGTATTGGAGCAAAAGAGTCAGCCATAAATCGAGAAGTTATTGTTTGACTGTTACTAAGCTAGCTGCCTAGTCTAGTTGGGGCATTTCTTGCATCGCTTTCCTTTTTTGTACTTCTTACAGCATTTCTTTTTCTTTTTAGCCTCCACCAGTTGGAGTGGAAAAGGAAGATTGCCAATACGGTTACTCGCTAATAATTCTGGATGATTTGCTTTAGTCATGTTTACTAATCGAATAAAAGGATTACAAAAATTAGTAATTTGTATTACTGGTATAATTAATTCATACTGAGTCTAAACTAACTGAATTCTCAACTTTTACTTCTCTTCAAGAGTTATATCCAAAAAAATGACGAAGTATGAATAAAACATTAGAAAGTACTGTAGTACCTACTGAAATTGGTATCGAGACTGCTCATAGACAAGCCGTAGCGAACCTACTCAACCAACTATTAGCAGATGAGCATGTGCTATATATTAAGCTCCGTAACTACCACTGGAATGTAACGGGCATGCAATTTAAGCCCCTACACGAGTTGTTCGAAGAACAATACAATGGCTTGGCAGATAGCATCGACGTGCTTGCAGAGCGTATACGAAGCTTAGGTTTTTTCGCACCTACTTCTATGGCAGAGCTGCTTCAAATGGCTCGTCTAAAAGAAACTGGCCATTTAGAGGGGAGCGCCACGCAAATGGTGAAAAATTTGTTAGCGGACAATGAAGCTATTTCACAGATTCTTCGCCATAATATCAAGCAAGCAGATCAGGAGCTTAATGATGTAGGTACCGCAGATATCCTTACAGCACTGCTCGAAGATCACGAGAAAATGGCTTGGATGCTACGGGCACATCTTGCCTAACAAGCAATCAATCCAACATTTCAATCTTCTAAAAAGCTATGTGTGCATTTGCCCATAGCTTTTTTTGTTTTCGGACAAACTAACTCACTGCATTCAGCGTTAATATTGACAAATCTATCTATATTTAGTCTAAATAGCAAAAGCGTATGCAGAAATCACATTCCTACCACCAACTTTTGTGCGATTTTGTCGAGAATGATTGCTTGAGAGAGCATTTAGACTATCAGCTGAAGGAAGTATCTAAAGATCAAACGGAAATCATCGGTGCTGTCATCCGAAAAAATGGCAATCAAAATTGGAATGTCTATTTGGTACTTGCTCCATCCGAATCTTCTCCCCTTCGAATATTAAAGCCCGTTTACAAGGATTTAGAGCGCTGTATGGCTAACATCCTTTGCCAATACACCGCCAAAGTGCATAATGTAGAGCGCAAGTCAGAAACAGATTTCGAAATATTTGCGCAAGCAAACTAAAAAAAGCTTCACGAACGAACCACACTAATAGGCAGTGTCCTCGTCACACCATCTACTGAGACTTGTATCCAGTACATTCCACTATTGATAGAAAAAGGCAGTGATAGTTCTATCTGCTGTTCACCCGAAATGAGTTGCCCTCGGTATAAAGTAGATAGAGCTTTACCAGCAGCATCATGTAAAATTATTTGCACAGGTGATGCCTCCAACACATTGATTTTCAATGTAGTTGTATAAGCTGTTACCGGATTTGGAAAGACGCTAGCAAACTCAATAGCATCAGCTTCTACACTAGCGCTAGTAACAGGCGCTGAGAATGCTCTAAAGCTTAAATCCCAGTGGATGTCCGGTAGGGTAAAAGTCAGTAATCCTTCAACTGCTTGCCCTTCTACTTCGGCCAACAGCCCACCACTGAGGCAGTCGCGGAAATAGATATAGTAGTTTCCATCGCTTATTCCCTCAACCGTCAGCGTAGCACCAGCAGTAGCAGTTGGGAGCTGGTTATTAGCTGCATTTTGATGGTTGTACTGATTATTTAATAGCCAGCCTGCTAACTCGTTTCCATCTTCATTGCTCAATACGTAGGCATCTATGGCAAAGCCAAGATTTGTGATTTTGTAATTTGAAATAGTTATCCAGTCCGTCCCAGTATTATCCACTAATACCTCATGCTGACCAGCAGGTACCATTACCGTATACCATTGCTCGGTCTCTGCTGCTTCACTCAGGACTATCAATCCGTCTATGGAGATGGTTATATTAGGCCCTTGACCAGATGAACCACCAGTAAGCACGCCAAACTCTTGAGGTTCATCCAGGTCGAGCAAAAAAGTAGGCGGGTTTCTATACTGCGTGTTCCACGCTGCACCATAAAGAAAGAAGCCTAATCGGTTTCCCTCAGAAATAATTTCCCCAGTATTAGAAATTTGAATGTGTGCATCAGTTTCACTAGCCCAGCCTTGGTCAGGAGAGATTAACAAATCGGATCGAGGCCCTCCAACTACTGTTTCAATAGCTTTAAAGTTTCCTCCTATCCAGTCGATAGTAGCAGCCTGTGCTGCAAGGGGGGTGAAGTGATAGTACAGCTGTTGCGGTGCTACATAGTTATCCCACCACCAACTCATTGCCGAACCAAGACCCCCACCAAACAGGCTTCCCCAAAGGCCATTATGAAAATGAATACCATCTGGATCAAGCTCTGATAGAATGTCTCCATTATGTGAAATACCAAACTCTCCATTAAGCGTAGGTTTTTCATAATTTGCTAAGTAATCTTGTACGCCATTTTTTAGAATACGTTCAAGGTTGGGAGAGTCAAAGTAGAAGTGGGTCTGCGTAATATCGATGCTTGGGCTACTCCAAACCGCAGGATCGTACTGATCCCGTGCATAGCTAGTGGTCACCAGGTGCTGGTAAGGGTCGATACTTTTTAGATAACTCGCCATCTCCAAATGCCACTCTGCAATGAGTTCACTGCGCTGCTCAAACTGATCGGTCCAGTCTACCTCATTAAACAACTCCCAAGCCATGATACTCCGGGCATAACCCCATCGAGCTACCACATACCGGTAGCGATTTTTAGTCATCTTTATGGCTTGCTCATTGATAAAAAAGTCCCAAGTATTGGCACATGGCCCTCCATTTGCAATATTATATGGGTTCTCACTCCAATTTGGATTTACTGTAGAAGACACCTGCCCATGATGCTGAAGCGCATACATAATGAAAATACCTTTCTCCATGGCATATTCAAAAAGCCAGTCGGTATAAAAGGCCGTAAGTTGGCGGTATTGCATCATTCCGCCATAGTCGCCACCTAGCCATTCTAAACCTAAGCCCCAATGGCACTGCCACAAGCGAAGAAAGTTGCCTCCCTTTTCTGCCATTTTATCCATCCATTGCTTGTAGTTGGTGATGGCATTCGTAGTCTGCCAGCCAACATTCTGGCCAATCGGAATGCAGGCTTCCCCATTATCAAATTGTAGATAGTTGGTAGCAGAGGTGCGTACATAGCCTTTTGTGGCTGCTCCTGAAGCAGGCGCCGAGCTAAAGTCGATAGGCTCCGCAATAGCACTGCCAGTGGGAGTGATAACTCGAATTTGTACCTGCCAGTTTCCTGCATAGGGCGGCGCAAATCGAATGCGAAACTCTCCAGAGCCAGTGGCCATAGTAGCACCTGTAGACAGATCAGGTTCTGCATAGGGTTGCATGTAAAAGCCATCTACAGTGTAGCTTACCCCATCTGCATGAGTAAATAGTCCTTCGATCCGAATTTGATCGAAATCATACGGATTCTGAAAACTTGCAGATATATCAATTCGGGCTTCCCACTTTTGATACTGTTCTGCCGTTTCAGTTAGGATGTGTATAGTATTGACCACAGGTATTTGGGCTTTTATTTTAGGAATATTTCCCAAGTAGAAGGATAAGAATAGAAAGAGGTATAGCTTTCCCATATGTGTAGACTTACAATTTGAGCGCATCGCTCCATGTAAGTTATTAAAGATAAGCAGCGTACAGAAGTGATTAGCAAACTACTTTACTTCTTGAGGCTTTTTCAGCATTTTCTGATACTTCGCAATATCCTCTCGTACACAAAATTGCCGCCACACCGCAGGCAGCGCATCAATCACCTCTTGGCGATGGCGCATCGCCCAATAGTAGTCTTTATTTTTGGCGACCGCCTGATCGTAATCTACGATAGGTGCTGGATAGTCTTTGCCTAGTTCGCAGCGGTAGAAGGTCTGATCCATCGCCGTCATCTTCCAGGGTTGGTGGCAGAGTGGGGGAGGTACTTCGCGTAATTCGGGGAGCCACTGGTGGATAAAGGTGCCATCGGGATCATGACGGGTCGCTTGCACATTGGGGTTGAAGATGCGCAAGGTGTGGTAGCCGGTGAGGCCTGCCTGCATCTGGATTTGGGCGTAGTGAATACCCGGCTCAAAGTCGAGGAAAAGCTGGGCGAGGTAGTGCGCCACTTGTCGCCAATCGAGCCATAGCGCATAAGAGGTAAAGGTGACGAGCATGGCCCGCATGCGAAAGTTGATCCAGCCGGTTGCTTTCAGGCAGCGCAGGCTGGCATCCACCATCGGGAATCCTGTTCTTGCTTGCGCAAATGCTTCCCATAATGGTCCACCCACGGTACGATCGAGATCGTCCAATTTAGGATTGATGGCGTGATGCTCTAAGTAATGCCCCGATTCTAGCTTCTGCATATAGTGGCAGCGCCAGTAGAGGCGAGAGTGAAAGTTTTTGAGGTTAAAATGCTCGCCTTGTTCTGCTCGGGCAACCTCTGTAGCTTGAAAAGCCTCTCGCACGCTAATGCTACCATAAGCCAAATAGGGCGAAAGACGACTACAGCTCTTTCGGCTAAGGTGTGGTTTGGAAAGCTGGCGGCTGTATTGCTGATGCCGAGTTGTCAAAAAGGAACGCAGATAACGCCAGGCATAGGTCTCCCCACCCGGTTGAAAATTAGTATCGGGCGTTACAATAGCTTCGGGCAGTGGGGCCTCTTGAAGTGCTTGGCGCAAATGGCTGACCGTTTCCAGGGTGTTCAAGTCAGTCAACTCATATTGGATAGGGATCGTAGATAAATGCCGCTCCGCCCCTTCCCGCCATCCATCGCGATGCTTCTGACCTCGTATAACAGCATCTTGCCCATATTCGAGGTAGCGCACTTCGTGTGCCTTGCACCAACGGCTAACTGCTTTGTCTCGATCAAAGGTTTGTTGGACACCAACTTCGACATGCGCAAATAGCTTCTGAATAGCATAGTGCTGCTGAACGATTTGTAGCAAATCCGTTACTTCGCAGTGAAACCAAAACAGCTGCTTTCCATACGCTTTTAGCTGCTGTTGTATATCTACCAAACTTTGGTAACAAAAGCGCCAATGCCTTGCAGCATAGTCGGGATGCTCCATTAGGCTAGGCTCAAAGCAGTAAAACACCAGCGTAGGCAGACCCGCATAACTCGCTGCAGCAAGGGCTGCATGATCGCGCAAGCGAAGGTCGCGTTTGAGCCATACTAGATTGATCGGAGGACGCTGCATATTCGGTCAACAATTCTCTATGGTGAAGGTTTTACTAGCGAATTTACGAAGCTATATCTTTAGTGATAATAAGGCTAGCATTTCGTAAAACCTGTGCAAACTTTTACAATTAAAGGAGTAATAAATTGCACAAATAATGGTTTCTTTGCTGTGCTTCAGAAAGTAAATGGTATACCACTCAAATTGTCGTTGAGTACCTACCTATTGAAAACAATCCGCAGAAAGTAAAAGCCAACAATTTTAAGCAGCGTCCTTTATCAAGCATAAATGGCACGTCTATTTTTTATCAATCAAGCTAAAACCAATGCAGGAAGTTATTAAGTTTTCTCGAGTTGACAACAAGCAGTTTTTTGCCACACTCCGCAAGCGCGTAAATGCGCATTTTGAGCAAAATAATATCTCTAAATCAGGAAACTGGACACTCTATGTCAAGACCTTTTTGATGTTTGCTCTTTATTTGGTGCCCTATGTTTTGGTACTTTCTCTATCGATGCCTACTTACATGGTATTGATTTCCTATTTCTTTATGGGGCTAGGAATGGCGTCTATTGGTTTGTGTGTAATGCATGACGCAAATCATGGTACATTCTCTAAGAATCCCATC
This sequence comes from Bacteroidota bacterium, assembly GCA_039208045.1. Taxonomy (GTDB): domain Bacteria; phylum Bacteroidota; class Bacteroidia; order Chitinophagales; family Saprospiraceae; genus JBCCRH01. Next base: position 310 of record JBCCRH010000146.1, on the reverse strand, counting down.
ATTAATAAGCTCATGAGCCACTCCATGGAAGTAATTGGCGGAAGCTCCTTTACCTGGAAGATTCAGCACAACATACTCCATCACTCTTACACTAATGTGTATGGCCTAGATGAAGATATAGACGATAAGCCCTTCTTGCGGCTTTCTCCAGAAGGAGAACTCAAAAAATACCACCGTTTCCAGCATATCTATGCTAGCCTGCTCTACTGCTTCGCCACCCTGAGCTGGACCATGAAAAAAGATTTTGTACAGCTCTTCCATTACCATCGCCAGGGCATCACTAAGCAATATGGCTACAAGCCCAAGTTGG
>JBCCRH010000145.1:0-12466 GCA_039208045.1 Bacteroidota bacterium | reverse complement strand
ATTGATCGCTTGCGCAAAGAAGTACGTGTCATTGATGGCTATCCTTCTTCAGCAGCTCCCATTGCATCCTTCAACCAGTTCTGGGTACGGGTTACCAGAAGTGGAGATGTATTCAGCGCTTTCGCTTCTACGGATGGCGTATTCTGGCAGCCGTACCTCTCGCAAGTTATCATCATGGAGGAATGCATCCGAGTAGGCTTATTCACCTACAGCGAAAAGCCAGGCAATGCAGTAACCGCTACCTTCACCGATGTATCGGTGACAGGGCTGGACAACCTTGGAGGTTTCGCAGGTTCCCCACAAGACAACCTCCAAGGTTTTGGCCTGGAAAGCGAAGAAAGTATCAAAATCTTCCCCAATCCCGCCCACGATCTAGTCACGCTAAGCCTAGATCAGGTAATTGGCGAAGAAGCTACCATCACGATCTTCAACACGAATGGTCAGATGATGCAGCAAATACAGTACGATACGGTAGAAAATACCACAGAAGAAATCAGCATTGCTAAACTACCTGCGGGTACCTACTTTGTCAATGTACGAACGAGCACTACGCAACAGTCGTTGCGCTTAGTGAAGCAGTAAAATAGCGATAACATCGCTTTTACTAAAAAAGATGTCTTCATCAGCCATGTGCAGGTGAAGGCATTTTTTTTTGAGCCCATAGGAAGGAAAATTTTACATATTATACATTTATGACAGCCTATCGATTTGAATTATTTTCTTAACACCATCGTATCATGATGGCAGGAGATGTGCTGGATGCCAATGCAGATGGGCCAGACTACCGCACCGATCTGGATGCCAATGTTGTGCGCTTGCGCATCAAAGGTGCGATAAGCGTAGCAGTAGGCGCCTACAACAGTGGCGATGGCAGTGGCGACTGCTTTGGTGGTTTTAGTGACAATACGGTTCTAGCACCAAGCCGTAACTGGAGCAGCTCCGCAGGTACAAAATCAGTGGGGGTAACGGTAGCAAGTGATGTAGATGGTTGTATGGTAACCGACTTTTACAGCTTCGAGGTAGTGCCAACAATGTTGGCTTGCCCAGCAAATCAGACGATCACGCTGATTACTAACCCTGGTAGCTTTGACTGTTTAGCGGAAGCGACCTTTATCCATCCAATGGTAGTGCCTGGGCCATGTGATCCAGCAGTATTGACGATTAGTGTGGATGGTGGTGCTGCCGAAGAGGTGATACCAGGCGAATCGTATACCGCAATGTTCATAGCATTAGGCACCTTTACGGTAACGTACAACTTGGAGGATGCCGTCGGTAATACGACTACGTGCAGCTTTGACATCACAGTAGATGGCTTACCATGTGGCTTGGCTGATAATGGTGGAGTAGGCTGTGAAGGTAGTACCACCACCTTTGATCAAAATACAGCAAGCTTTACGCTAACAGCAACCGATTGTGCTCCTAACACGATGCTATACACGGAAGATGGAACAGCCTTTGTATTCACCAAGCTATGCGGCGATGGCGAAATTACCACACAAGTGACCGGCCTAAATGGCACGGGCTTTGCTGGCCTGATGCTCAGAGAAACAGACGCTCCGAATGCCAAGAAAATAGCTTTAGGTACCAATAATGTAGATCGTTTGCGCAAAGAAGTCCGCGTGATTGATGGCTATCCTTCCTCGGCGGCGGAGATCATTTCCTTTAGTCAGTTTTGGATACGGGTGGTTAGAAGCGGCGATACCTTTAGTGGCTTTGCTTCAACAGATGGCATATTCTGGCAGCCCTACCTTTCTCAGACGATCATCATGGGTGACTGCGTGCTAGCGGGCTTGTATACCTACAGCGAAAAACCAAGCAATGGGGTGACGGCTACTTTCACCGATGTATCGATGCCGGGCTTGGCTAACCTTGGAGGTTTCGCTGGTTCCTCACAAGACAACCTCCAAGGTTTGAGTCGAGGTTTAAGCCTGGAAAGCATCAAAATCTTCCCCAACCCAGCCCGCAACCTAATCACGCTACACCTAGATCAGCTAATCGGCGAAGCCGCCACCATTCGTATTTTCGATATGAATGGCCAAATTATGCAACAAATAGAGCTGGATACCGTAGAAGATACAATAGTACCTGTAAGTGTTGAGCAATTGACGACGGGGACGTATATTGTGTAGGTTAAAACTTCTACTACGCAACAGTCGTTGCGCTTAGTGAAGCAGTAAAACGAATATTCATTTTTTTGGAAATAGTAGAATCGCTTTTTGGCTTCGGCTGAGAGGCGATTTTTGTTTACTTAGTTTGCCTCCGGCGAGTCCCTTTTTTACTCACGTACAGCAGTATTCGGTGTTCGTGAATGCAAAGCATTTCAGTCGATAAAAAAGGGACAAAAAAATCTTGACAAATTTAAGGCTATACGCTAGGCTGGCACCCGCACCCACCAAATTTGTCTTGCCCCCCCTATTTAACAGATCAAATCTTCTTTTCCATGACAGTCTGCTTACAGTTGAAATTTATATGGCCTTGTTGATTTTTCCGTAAAAAAATGGGATAAAGGGCTTGCCAAAAGAGCATTTAGCGAACGACGAAGGAGTGGCTCTAAATGCGAGCGCTGAGTAAAGCCCATTTTTAGGAAAAATCAACACAGCCTTGATTTTTTTGGCTTCGTTTTTGTATCAAGACAAAAAGGAAGAGCACCGTATAGAGTCGGGAAATGCATGTCAGAGTATTGCAAAAAGTCTTACTGAGAGGCGATTTTTTTAGTATTTTAGCCAAGTTAAAAATTTCCTGTTCTCCTATGCTTCGTATTTTCCGAAAGGGTGCGCCTCCAACAGATAGTGAGTTGATACAGCAATATCAGCGGACGGGGCAGTTGGAAGTGCTGGGAGAACTGTATGAGCGGTATATGGAGCTGGTATACGGGGTGTGCCTGAAGTACTTTAAGGAGCAGGCGCTGGCAGAGGATGCGGTGATCGATATTTTTGAGCAGCTCACGGAGAAGGTCAAGCAACATACGATTGGTAATTTTAAGAGTTGGCTGTATACGCTGGCGCGCAACCATTGCTTGATGCAGCTGCGCAAAAAGCAATTGACGACGACTTTTGAGCCAGAATTTATGCAATCCGTGGATCAGCGGCATCATACTATAGAGATCGAACTAGATGCCTTGCCCGATGAGGTGGATCAGTTGGAGGACTGCATCCAATTACTAAAGGGGCAACAGAAGGAATGTATTGAGCTGTTTTATTTGAAGGGCACTTCCTATAAAGCAATTGCGGAGCAAAAAGGCGAAACGGTCGGACAAATTCGTTCCTATATCCAGAATGGGCGGCGCAATTTACGCAAGTGTATGGAAGACAAAACACGACCACTATAAAATGAGTCCAGCAGAACAACGCAAACGGGTGTTATTGCAGCGCTACTTGAGCGGTGCGGCTGACTTCCAAGAGGAGCAGGAGTTGCGCCATTTAGCGAAAGCGGACCCCTTTTTAGCGGAAGCGATAAGCGGCTACGAACAGCAGCCCAAGCAAGATCATCAGGCGGCTTTAAGCCGGATACGCCAGCGCATTCCAACAGAAAAAAAGCAGCGGCGTATGGTTCCCATCTACTGGCAACGAGCTATTGCAGCGGCTATCCTACTGCTGTTGGGCAGTGCTGCCATTTGGTACCTCAACGAACCCGCTTCTCCTATTGCTCAGAGCGAAGCCACTAAGCAAGATTTGGCGGAAGCCCCACCCCAACTAGCAGAGGAAGAATTGGCAGTAGTGTCTGAGAAAAAAGTAGAGCAGCCTGTTGCACCTAGCATTGACGAAAGTCCTACACCAAAGCCTACCCCACCGCCTCCCAAAACTGTGCCAGAGCCTACGCCCGCGCCCCCAAAAGCTACACCAGCCACAGTACCCACCACTACCGCGCCTACGGTAGCCACTGATGAAGTAGCAATTATTGAACCAGAACAGCTAGCTACTGTTACTACCGAAAAGGCCGACTATAGCCAGCTTACCTCTGCTATAGAAGATAGCGCCTACTCCCAAGTAATACCCCAGCTCCAAGCGCTTACCACAGTGGAAGAAGCGATAGAAGAGCAACATGTTGAAGAAACCACAAAAATGGAGGAGCAGCCCGCCAGTAGGGCAGCACGCGCATTGGATATTGAGCCGCCCAAACCGGTAATTGGATCGGTCGCCTATAAAGAGTATATCGGTCAAAATATTGACCGTACCATCACCTTTATGCGTAAACTTAAAGGCCCGGTACAGTTGGAGTTTACCATTTCTAATAATGGTACTCCGACTGATTTTAAAGTGCTGCAATCTTTGTGTGAAGCTTGCGATAAGGAAGCGATTCGTATTGTGGAGCAAGGGCCCAAATGGGCGCCTAAGGGGCGCAGAGCTACCTATACGATTCGTTTTTAACTTACCGACTTCTGTTTCCAATATTCTACTAATAGCCATCGCAAGGCCCTGGAAGCAAAACCATTAGGCGTATTAGAGAGGAAGACCATCCCCAGCTGATGCTCTCGGTCAAAGGCTAGCTCCGTGCGGTATTTGTCAACATAGCCGCTATGGCATACCACTTCATGCCCTTCTACTTGTAGCACGCGCCAGCCCATCGCGTAATGGGCCTTGTCGAGTGGGCGCCAGCCTCTGAGGGCATTTTCGCGAGTAGACATCCAGATTTGTGGGGTGAAGATGCTATCTAGGGTTGTAGCTTGTATCAGCTTAGGGTATTGGCCTAAAAGTAGCTTCGTCCAGGTGGCCATATCTGTTATACTTGCGTTAATACCTGCTGCTGCAGCGACCGAGTAGAAGGTGTCCTCGGGCTTTCTTGCCATCGGTTCGGTTGCCGTATTCAAATGTGGATAGACTACATTAGGATCATTGATCAATGCTTCGAACCCAAGGGAGGTATGGCACATACCAGTAGGATCAAATAGATAGGTTTGGAGTAAGTCTGCATAAGTCTTGCCTGTTGCTTTTTCGAGCACCGGCTCAATTAAGCTGTAGACGACATTTTGGTAGTTGTAGTAGGTACCGACGGGATGCGCCACCTCCACCTCTTTGAGCATCGGAAGAATATCAGCTAGGGGTACCTCCATATTGAGCAGGTTGGAATAGGTATGGCGAGGTAGGCCGGTAGTATGCGATAATAGGTGGCGGATGCGCAGCTCCTCTGTGGCAGTAGAGTCACTGAGTTCTAGCCAAGGTAGGTAGTCTTTTACGCGATCATCCCAGTCGAGCACTCCTTCTTCAACGAGTCTTCCAACAAGAACGGGAGCAAAACCCTTGGACAAGGAAGCGGTACGAAAGACGGAATGGGCGTGTATAGGAATGCCTTTCTGCTGATGGGCATTGCCGTGTAGAATAGTATCCACCACACCATTGCCATGTACAATAGCTACTGCTAAGCCGGCAATACCCAGTTGTTGGGCTTCTGTATGAATGTAGGCTTCAAAGCGTGGGAGTAGTTGCAGGAGCGTGGAATCAGGTAATGCGGGCGGCTCGGGTAAGCTCGGTGGCGACATGTTATTCACCTCTGTTTCCAGCTGACTACTACTAAAGAAAAAAGCGGCGCAAATACCCAAGACGATAGGTAAGAGCCAGAGTGATGTCGGTCTTTGATTCAAGATGTGGTAGATTAATAGCGCTCAAAACCAGCAAGGTAGCAAAAAATAATTGAGCCCGCTAACAACCTTTTTGGCTTCATACCATTTTTAGTTTGATTTTTCTACGTGTAATTGAATAACAACTTATTATGAGACGAGTTCTACTTATCCTTCTGTGCCTGGGCACAGCCTTAACTGCTTTTTCGCAACGCCCTGGTGGCTGGGGAGGTAAAAAATCTAAAGGGCCTTCTATCATCGGTACCATTTCGGGTACCCTCATCGATTCTACAGCTGGCACCCCTATCGAATTTGCCACTGTTGTACTGATCGACTCCAAAACTCAAAAACAGCTAGACGGAACGATTACCGATAACGATGGTGACTTTAAGCTCGAAAAAGTAAAAACAGGTACTTATGATATCAGTGTCTCTTTTTTGGGCTATAATACCAAAACCATCAAAGCGGTAGCGCTGACGCTAGAAAAACCAGATGCCAACTTGAAAGGTATCTTACTCTCTGCCGAAGGGGTGGTGCTAGATGCGGTTGAAGTGACCGGCCAAGCAGCAGCTATCGAGAATAAGATTGATAAAATCGTTTATAATCCAGAAAAAGATGTTACCACTGCCGGAACAGATGCTACCGAGCTACTTCGTCGAGTACCGCTCGTATCTGTAGATTTTGAAGGGAATGTCTCGCTCCGTGGTTCCAATAATGTGTTGATCTTGATCAATGGCAAGCCTTCGTCCATCTTTTCAGGAAATGTCTCAGAAGCGCTGCAATCTATTCCTTCGGATCAGATCAAAAAAGTGGAAGTGATTACGACTCCAACTGCGAAGTATGATGGGGAGGGGACGGCAGGTATCATTAACATTATTACTAAGAAAAAGAGCGTGGAAGGCTTTACTGGGGCTTTGAATACCTCTATTGGTAACATCAGCAACCGGGCCAATTTGAGCATGAGCTTGGCGAGGGGGCGCTTTGGTATGAATTTCAATGCGGGCTCTTGGTTCTCCTGGCCACGCGAGGGTACTTCTACGTTCTATCGCGAAGATAATGATGGTAATATACTACAACAAGATGGTACCAATACCAATAATAGCTACGGCCCCAACGGCTCTGTCAGTGCTTTTTATGATATTAATGCCTACAACAGCATCACTTCTTCGCTGACCTTCCGGGGGTTTGGCCGAAATAATGAGGGGACTACGCAGGTGGTGAATACGGGTGAGAATACTGATGTGTTTGAGCGCTTTAATGATTCGAGAAGCCTGCGCGGAGGCTTTGATTGGTCGACCGACTATCGCAAGACGTTTAAGACGCCAGATCAAGAATTGGTTTTTGCTTTTCAATTGAGTGGTGCTCAAAGCTTTACGGATAATACGATTGACCAAGTGGGTAATCGAGAGGGCTTGCGCCGTGACCTATTGAATGAAAATGATGGCTTGAACTTTGAAAATATTTTTCAAGCGGACTACACGCATCCATTCAAAGAAGGCTTGAAGATGGAAACAGGGGTAAAGGCGATCATTCGGGACATCAATAGTGACTTTAGCAACTTTGATAATCTGACGAATCAAATCGTTGCCGATCAGACGGATGTGTTCAATTATGAGCAAGATGTGCTGGCCGGCTATATTTCTTTTAATGTAAATATCACGGAGGACTTTGGCCTTGTTGCTGGTGCGCGCTACGAGCATACGACGATTGCGGGGGATTTTGATAGTGGTGAGATCACTCCTTTCACCAATACGTACGACAATATTTTACCTAGTATTATTTTGAGCCACAAGTTTAAGAACTTTCAGACGCTCAAGCTGAGCTATAGCCGACGTATCCAGCGCCCTAGTTTGTTCTTCGTCAATCCGTTTGTAAATGTAGCGGATGATCGTAATATCTCCTTTGGTAACCCAGACCTTGATCCTGAGCTGACGGATCAGATTGACCTGAGCTATAACACCTTTATCAAGGGCATTGTGTTGAATGCTTCCGTCTTTTACCGCCGCACCACTGATGTTATTGAGCGTTTCACAACCCTCAATAGCCAATTAGCGCGCTCGGAGACGGAATTTTTGAATATCGGCCAGAATAACTCCATTGGATTCAACTTCTTTGGCTCTGCTACGATTGCTAAGTTCTGGACGCTACGCGGTGGATTCAACCTCTTTACCTACGATACCGAAAGCACCGCTGAAGGGATCAATTTATCCAACCAGGCAGTGCTTTGGAACGGCAATGTCAATTCCAGCATGGACTTTGGATCGGGCTGGCGGTTTGAGATTTTTGGCTTTTTCCGCAGTCCACGACAGACCATACAAGGGACGCGCGCGGCTTTTCAGTACTACAGCATGGGGGCTCGCAAGGAATTCTCTAAGAAGTTGAGCTTGGGGATACAGGTGATCTCGCCCTTTAACAGAGACCTTCGCTTTCCGAATAGCTTGGTTGGAGACAACTTCATTCAGCGCAGTGAGTTTTCGGTACCTTTCCGTTCGTTTAATGCAACGCTGCGGTGGTCGTTTGGCAAGTTGGACTTTAAGAAAAAACGGGTGCGTTCGGCTATTGACAATAGCGACCAGAAATCTGGTGGCGATGGTGGAAATTATTAAGCGATGGTGAACAGACGCGAGGTAACTTGGGTTAATTGTATGGTAATCAGCTGATTGCTAGGACTCGGAGCGATTAAGGACTCGGAGGTCTTAAGACCTCCGAGTCCTTAATCGCTCCGAGGTATCCTGAGGATGTATTCACTAACCTCCAATTAATAATACTATGAAAATTAATTTACGCTATCTAGTTGTTGCACTATCCGTTCTATCAGTACCCTTATTCTTTTCGGGCTGCGCTGATGATGACGACCCTACTCTCAATGAGCAGATACAAGGCATTTGGGCCGTATTTAATTGGGTAGAGGATGGCGCTGTTGTCGATTTTACAGCGTATGAATCGATCACGCTCGATTTTGATGAGACTGGTGCTAATGAAGGTATTTATACCCTTACCCTTGACGGTGTTGATGATGCAGATAGCGGCTCGCTTTCTAGTACCTATACACTAGACGAAGCCGAGCAACGCATTAATTTCTCGGCTGTACCAGATGGCTCTCCATTGGCTGATATAGCGGCTACCATATCGCTTGGCGAAGGAATACTTTTGATCAATAGCGTAGTGGATGGTAGTTCCGAAGGGGTACTCATACAAGCGCAGCGATAAACTAGTTTAAACGCACGAGCTTTGTACTCGTGCGTTTAAATTTTCCCACTATTCGACTTTTGTAAACCACTGCTTTGGGAAATTGATCCCATCCTCTGAGGCTGGCACTACCAGGTAAATGCCCTTCGGTAAGTGGCTCACTTGCAGCTCCAGCTGGTTATCTCCATTAATTCTACTCCAATAGACAGGCATAGCTTGTCCCATACTATTAAAAACGCGCACCTCACTCAGATTAGTGAACGCCCTGTTGCTATGGACATAAAGGGTCCCTTTTGCTGGATTAGGGAATACCTTTACCGAAATATCCGAGGCATCCCCCCACTCTACTGCTACCACATCCGAATAATCATAAGCCCCATCGTAGTCAATTTGCTTGAGGCGGTATAGGTTTTTTCCCGTTAAGGGCGCCCAGTCGATCCAGTCATAGAACAAGGTACTGATGGAGGTGCCCGATCCTGGGATTTTACCGATAGGTTCAAAGGTGTTGGTACTTGGCTGCATGCGCTCTATCACAAACCATTCGTTATCTATTTCCGTTTCGGTTACCCATTCGAGGGTGTTGTATTTTTCGTTAGCTTTCGCCAAAAAGGAGACGTACTCCACGGGGAGTGCCTGGGTGATCATTAGGGTATAATCTTCGGTTTCTCCATAACTATGGATATTACAAGAAGTAGCAGTTTGATTCCAAGTAATGCGTATGCGCATTCTGGTAGCACCAATAAGTGCATTGGCAGGAGGTGTAATGGTAGCGGTGTAAATGCTAGGGCCACCACTGACCGGAATATTTTCCTCTCCGTCATCAAAATCACCATCCTGATTCCAATCTACAAATATCCCGCACTCATCTTCAGTATAGACTCTTGGGCCATTGTAGACGGTAATAGGATAGCTGTTTCCGATAGCAACTTCTGTCATTTGAGCAGTAAAGTTTTCATAACCTCCACTGGCACATGACTGACTGTTATTATCAATACTACCAATCTGTACCCGACTCACAAATTCATCACAAATTAGCGATCCGATAGAGCAGTAGATTAGGCCCACTGAAACAAAAGCAACATTGCTATAATCATCCTTCCCTCCATTTACTGCCTTTACACGATACCAATAGTCGGTATTGGCAGTGAGGTCATTATCAACAAAAGCGTTCCCATCTATTCCAGTTCCTTTACTGACCATAGCTGTAAAGCCAGCAGTGGCAGAGGTAGTAGAGCGCTCTATAATATAGCCCATCTCATTGGAGGCATTATCCATAAATGTTAGATTGATGAGGCTATTAGCTTCATCCAATATCCCTGTGAGATTGGTAGGTACATTGACATTTTGTGGAGCAGCATCTAAGCTGTATGCCGTATGCCCTTGTCGTACAGCTAAAGCCTGTACCATTCTTAGGTACTGTTCTCCAGAAAAATAGCCCCCACAACCATCCCAAAAATAGGACATCAAGTTACCTACATCGGGAGTGTAAGTTTCTCCATGAATATCAGTACCTGCATTGGATACCGTACAGTCGGAATTTAAAGTTACCCTGTTGCTTCTTGGATCTGCGGGTGTATCGCAGAGCAGGTCTCCATCAGTATCGCAATTCGCATTGGCCCCCGTCCGAGCAACGTTCTCGGCGTCTGGGTCCGTATTCCCATTTTCTGTTCCCTGATGGGTATGGTACAAGCTAAAATAGTGGCCAAATTCATGGACGAATGTGCCATTTGGCGCATTTAACAGACAGCCATTATTCATCACTACACGATTGCTATAGCTGGCATTGTCAGGAAAGTAAGCATAGCCACAAGCACTACTTCCACCAAAACCAATATCATCGACAAAGTAGATATTAACGGCATCAGAAGCGGTTGAAAACAAGCTGACCAATGCGGCCTCTGTATCTGAGTCAGGGCTTGAAAAATCGAAGTTATACAAGTCGGTATCATCTGCATAATTTGGAAAGCCTTTGTAATAGAACTCAATACCCGCTGCTTGAAAAAAAGCATTCAAATTAGCTAAGCCCTGAGCAAGAGCTTCCAAGGAGGGCCCACCGCTGCCGTTATCTTGTACGATATGTACTTGTATGGGAATCCCTGTTGTACCAGTATTGCGTGAAACAGCCATTTTAGCTATCACATCACGGGTGTAGGCATACTGCTCTCTACTGGGTGGAGCGGTACCGCAAGATAAGCCCGCAATACGGGCTTGGGCTATCACTTCTGAGGAGAGTGATAAGAGACTAAGGACGAAAAGTAGTTTTTTCATGAGTAAAAAAAATTTGTTTGGGTTTGAATAACTCTTGTAACTGGGGTATAGCAATTACAGCTTAACTGGGGGGAAGTTGGTTAAGTAACTACGTAAACATTTACCTATAATTCTGTCGAATTATAGGTACTGACAAAAATCTGAGACTTAGTAACAGCCAAAGGATAAGTTCCGCATTTTGGCAAGGGGATTTTGCTGCAAGACAAGGCGAAAAATGCAGACGATGCCTAGCATCGGCGAGGCTTTTCAACGCAGTATTGGAGCAAAAGAGCCAGCCATAAATCGTGAAGTTATTGTTTGACTGTTACTTAGTATTATTCTAAAGCGTGCATGGCAGAATCGCTTGCCTTGGGGTTGTAAGGCATCGTATTATATATGCGAATATAATATAATTATGCAGATTTAATATATATACTTATTTGCTTGTTGTACTTTTTTTGGTAGTGGTATTTTTTTCTTCGCCGTTGTGGCCTTCTTCTTTCATAGCGGATTGCAAATCCGCTATGCGCGTGCTAGGCTTTTTTCTTTAAAGCTTGGCTCGCGCTCAGTGGACCCGCCTGCATCGGGCAGGTTTGCAATCCGCGTGGCCCTAAAACTTATTTTTATTACACGACATTAGCTCTTAGCAGTGGTACTTTTTTTGGTAGTGGTCTTTTTCTTAGCCGTAGTTTTTTTCTTTGCCGTTGTGGCCTTCTTCTTTTTTGGTGCCACTTTAGCAGCAGCTTTTAATACCAAAATACCGAGTGGCGGCAAGTCCAGTTCTACATGAAAAGGACGACCACCCCACTCTCCTTCCACTGCTTCGGACTTAGCCGGTACGGCTGCTCCGCTACCACCAAATTCAACATCGTCGCTATTGAGCTCAGTAGTCCAAGTCCCGCCGGTAGGTACCCCTAGCTTGAAACCGGGGCGAGGCACTGGCGTAAAATTGCAGATGACTGCTACCATATCTCCCTCTTGCTTTCCTTTACGCAGGTAGGAAAGGGTGCTATTGCGATAATCGCCATGATCGATCCATTCAAAGCCCGCATTATCAAATTGCAACTCATACAGGGCAGTGCTTGCTCGATAGAAATGATTGAGCTTTTTCACCCATTCTTTCATCCCTTGGTGCACTTTGTGCTCCAATAGCCACCATTCTAGGCCGCGCTCGATATTCCACTCGCTGGTTTGGCCAAACTCCCCGCCCATAAAGAGCAACTGTGTGCCTGGATGAGTGTACATATAGCCAAACAAGAGGCGAAGATTGGCAAAACGCTGCCACTCATCACCCGGCATGCGCTTAATGAGCGACCCTTTACCGTGTACCACTTCATCATGAGATAGCGGTAACATAAAGTTTTCTGTGTAAGCATACACCAGACTGAAGGTAATTTCATTGTGGTGATACTGTCGGTGGATGGGATCGTTTTTGAAGTAATTTAAGGTGTCGTGCATCCAGCCCATCATCCACTT
>JBCCRH010000144.1:0-12561 GCA_039208045.1 Bacteroidota bacterium | reverse complement strand
TTTAGGCCATATGGGGAATTGCTGGTGCTTATTCGTTAAGATTCAATGCTAACGGTTGTTAGCTGATCTTAACCGTTAGAAACGGATTTGAGCTAAAAATGGATGAAGGGCATTGTAATCTAAACCGTCTGATCTATCATTGATTAACCTCATGCTATAATCAAGAACCCCCTTTTTACGTTCTCTACAGAAAACCAGAATGAAAACAATTCCCACACCAACCTGCAAAGTTTGCGATCAGCCCTTTCGTGGGCGATCCGATAAAATTTTCTGTTCCATTGCTTGTAAGAATGCCTATCATGTGGAGTTAAGGCGTAAGACAGCTAAAGTAGTTCGACAAACAGACATCATACTTCACAGAAATAGGAGCATTCTATCTGAATTGATCGGCGATGTAACACATCAGCAGAAAATTTCTCGAACCTTGCTAGATGAGAAGAAATTTAACTTCAACTATTTTACCGGCTGCTACACCAACCACCACGGAAAGGTTTATCACTATGTCTATGATTTTAGCTGGATGATTTTCTCGGATCAGGAAGTATTAATTGTCCATAGAAAAAGGACTGAGCAATAAGCTACTGAAGCTATTTCATAATTCCTGCTTGCAGCGTTATAGTTCAACAACCCTAGGTTTATGAATTCTGACTAGCCCTTTTTCCGCCTTGCTACGTTGAAAAGCCTCGACGTAGCTACCCCGATAGCTCATATATCGGGGATGCCTACGTTTTTCGCCTTGCAAGTCCAAAAATGCCGTCGTCATACTTTCACAAATCTAGCATTTTTGAACTATAGGTAAATCGAGATGTACAAACTAGAGTTGTGCAGCGCATAACTGCATCTGAAAGAAAAATTACTATCTTTCAGGCCACATAAATATCATTTAAACGTTATCCAACAAATACGAGCAGAATGTGTTACTAAACAAATTTCTGCCCTGACCAACAAAATGTCACTTTTGTGAATCTCTGGACATAAGCCCTAACCACTAAAGCCTACCCAAAACGAGAAACAGACAACGAACAGAAGAGTAAATTAAATTTCATTATTCAACTAAAATTACATTGAGAATGACAACACGTATTGTTACTAGTATGGTTGCTCTATTTTTATTCGTTACCATTGGAGTGCAAGCACAGGATGCACCAACCGCTGCCAGTTTGTACAATCAAGGTCTGGAAAAGGCAAAGGCTAAAGCGTATGATGAAGCATTAGATTTGATGGAGCAGGCTATTAAAACGGCTGATCCTGAAACAGATGCAAAAGTCATCAAATTAGCTAATCGCAATGGCGCCCGTGCTGCCTATGGAGTGGGCTTCAAAAAGCGCAAAGCGAAGGATTTTGAAGGAGCTATTGCCGCGTACAAGAGAGGGACAGAGATGAATCCCAATTACGTAGGCAACTTTAAAGGTTTGGCGCAAGCTCTAGAAGGGAGTGGCGAGAAGGCCGCAGCCGTAAAGGCGTATATCGAAGCCGGACAACTCGCTGAGAAAGGGGAAAAGACTGCAAAGAATGCACCGGCTTTATTCGGAAAGGCAGAGAACATCGTAGCAGTAGCTTATGGTAAAAAGAAGTTTACCGATGCGATTAGCTATGCAGAAGCACACCTAGAGTTAAAAGAAACAGCTGATGTACATTACTATTTAGCTGCTTCTTTATTGAAAAAGGGTCAGGCCGATAAAGCAAAAGCTCATATCGATAAGGCTATCGAATTGGGTGCAGATGATGTAAGTAAGTACCAGTTTACAAAAGGCGAAATTCACGAGAAATTGGGCGAAAAAGATGCGGCTGTAGCTGCTTATAACGCAGTAGGCACAGGAGAGTACAAAGATCGTGCAGCATATCAAGTGAAGCAGCTAACTGGCGGGAAATAACAAAAGATTGCAAGTCAGATTTTGAGTAAGAAATCTGACTTGCTTCTGCTACTATTCTTCTTTCAAAGCAGCATTGCCAACTTCTTCCAAAGACTTCAAATACTTGTTGAGACGCTCCATAGGGCGTACAATCGCAACACGGCCAGAACGAACAAACTCGTAGATGCCAATTGGTTCCAGCTCTTTGAGAAAAGCTTCTGTTTCGTGCTCATGCCCCGTTTTTTCGATTACAATATACTCTGGCTCAATGGCCAAAATACGGGCGTTGTGCTGACGCACCAACTTCTCTACTTTATTGCTCTCCGAAAAGATATGGGTAGGCACCTTATAAAGGGCAATCTCTTGGTACACAATCTCATCGGGTTCGTAAAAAAACGCTTTCAATACGTCAATTTGTTTTTCCAACTGTGCGACTAGTTTGACCACCATTTCTTCAGTGGTATCCACCACTATCGTAAAACGATGAATGCCCTCGATGGAGGATTTGGAAGTCGTAAGACTTACAATATCGATATGTCTTCTGGTAAATACAGAGACTACTCGTGCGAGCAAGCCGGTTTCGCTTTCGCTAAAAACGGTAATGGTATATTGTTTTTGCATGCTTATTGTTTTGGAATGGGTTCTAAAACGATTTCGTCAACGGCGTAGCCAGAGGGTACCATGGGGAAAATGTTGCCTTCTTTTTCTACTTTAATGTGCAGTAGGTAAGGGCCGTCATGGGCCAACATCTCGGCAACACCTGCACTAAGTTCTTCGGGCTTTTCAATTGTTTTGCCAGCTACGCCAAAGCCTTCTGCAATCTTGATGAAATCTGGATTTTGGAGATGTACCGAAGAGTAGCGGCGATCAAAGAAGAGCTGCTGCCACTGACGCACCATTCCTAGATAGTTGTTGTCCAACAAAACAATTTTTACACCAACGTTCCATTGAGAGCACATGCCGAGCTCTTGTATGGTCATTTGAAAGCCACCATCGCCAATAAAGGCGACTACCTCACGTTCCGGTTGCGCTAGCTTAGCTCCAAAAGCAGCAGGCAAACCAAAACCCATCGTACCCGCGCCACCTGAAGATACCCACTGATTGGTATCGCGATAGCAATAGTAGCGCGCTGCCACCATCTGGTGCTGTCCTACATCAGTAGCTACTACAGCCATACCATTGGTCTGATTCGATACCTCTCTCACTGCCATACCCATTTTGATTTGGCCATCAGCTGAAGGAGTCATATCCTTTTGGATCACTTTTTCTTCTTCCACTCGCATACACGCTCGGAACGACTCTGCCCATTCGGGGTACGACTTTTCTTTCACCAATGGTAAAAGTTTAGCTAATACCTCCTTTGCGTCACCCAAGACCGGAACATGGGCAAACACATTCTTGCTAATCTCCGAAGGATCAATTTCTATATGAATGACCTTCGCTTGTTTCGCATATTTACTCAAATTGCCGGTCACCCGATCATCAAAACGCATCCCGATAGCGATGAGGACATCACACTCATTTTGCTTCATATTAGGGCCATAATTGCCATGCATACCCAGCATCCCCATGTGCAAAGGATGATCAGAAGAAATAGAAGAAAGCCCATGAATCGTGCAAGCCAAAGGAATGCCTGTCTTCTCGACAAACGCCTTGAATTCTTCCTGCGCATGCGCAATCTGAATGCCATGCCCTGCCAAAATCATGGGCTTCTGGGCACTGTTGATTGTCGAAGCTGCATCTTTGATCGATTCAGGATCAACTACAGGCTTCGGATGATAGCTGCGGATCACCGGTTTGCGCTCATAGAAAAAGTCTAACTCATCGAGTTGTGCATCTTTGGTAATATCAATCACTACTGGGCCAGGACGCCCGCTATTCGCAATATAGAAGGCCTTTGCGAAGACCTCCGGAATCTCAGAAGCTTTAGTAATTTGATGATTCCACTTGGTAACCGGCATGGTACAGTTGACCACATCTGTTTCCTGAAAGGCATCCGAGCCTAGCAATTTACTAAATACTTGGCCGGTGATACACACCAATGGTGTGCTGTCCAAAATAGCATCGCCAAGGCCAGTAACGAGGTTGGTCGCTCCTGGGCCAGAAGTAGCCATACAGACGCCCGTTTTGCGGGTAACGCGCGCATAGCCTTGAGCGGCATGAATAGCGCCCTGCTCATGTCGAGGGAGAATGTGTCGCAGGCGATCTTCATAATAGTACAACTTGTCATAAACCGGCATAATAGCCCCACCTGGATAGCCAAAGATCGTATTTACATCTTCCTCCAAAAGACAGCGCAGTACTGCTTCTGCACCTGACATCCGCTCAGTAACTGGTGGTGGAGAGGTGGCAGCTCCTGTTTTACTCGCTTCGTGAAATTTTCGATTCATGGTCTTAAAAATTATCGTGATTGTGCTGGATTAGCATTCATCGGTTACACAGCCCTCGCTTGCAGAAGATACCATTTTAGCATACTTGCGTAAATGGCCCGTCTTCGCCTTGATCTTTGGCGCTGACCATTGCGCTCTTCGCGCTGCAATTTCTTCTGTCGATAGGGCTGCTTCTAATTTATTATTTATTGCGTCAATAGTGATTTGATCTCCATCCTTGAGTAAGCCAATAAGGCCACCCGTTTGTGCTTCTGGTGTGATATGGCCTACGACGAAACCATGTGTACCTCCCGAAAATCGGCCGTCTGTAATAAGGGCTACTTTTTTGCCGAGGCCTTCGCCCATAATAGCAGAAGTTGGCTTTAGCATTTCGGGCATTCCAGGGCCTCCTTTGGGGCCACAGTAACGGATAACGATCACATCCCCCTCTTTAATTTCCTTATTGCCGATAGCATCATTAGCTGACTGCTCATCGTCAAATACCCGTGCAGGGCCACTAAATACTTCTCCTTCCTTCCCCGTGATTTTAGCGACAGAACCCTCCTCTGCAAGGTTGCCATACAAAATCTGGATATGCCCAGTGGGTTTAATAGGTTGATCAAAAGAGCGGATGACATCTTGTCCAGCAGCTAGTGGGGGTAACTCTGCTAAATTCTCCGCCACGGTTTTTCCGGTAACAGTTAAACAATCACCATGAATAAAGCCTGCTTCATATAAGAACTTCATCACGCCAGGAACGCCTCCCACTTTAAAAAGATCCTCCATCACGTACCGCCCACTTGGCTTTAAGTCTGCCAAGAAAGGGGTCTTATCACTAATCCGTTGGAAATCGTCAATCGTAATATCTACCTCTACCGTCTTCGCCATAGCAACGAGGTGCAGTACAGCATTGGTAGAGCCACCGAGTGCAATAATTAGCGTAATTGCATTTTCAAATGCCTTACGCGTCATGATGTCACGCGGTTTTATATCTTTTTCGAGCAGTTGCCGCAGGTAGCGACCCACCCGTAGGCAGTCGTCGTCTTTTTCTTGGTTTTCCGCTGGATAAGATGAATTGTAGGGTAAACTCATGCCCAGTGCCTCTATGGCCGACGCCATCGTATTAGCCGTGTACATCCCTCCACAAGCCCCTGCTCCTGGTATTGCATTCTGGATAACTGCCTTAAAGGTTTCTTCCTCCATAGTACCCGCATTCTTCTCCCCCAAGGCTTCAAAAGCCGACACAATATCAAGCACTCTACTACCATGGCAGCCGGGCTTAATCGTGCCACCGTATACCATAATGGCCGGTCGATTTAAGCGGCCCAAGGCCATAATGGCTCCCGGCATATTCTTATCGCAACCTACTACTGCTGCAATACCATCATACCATTGCGCGGAAGCGACGGTCTCAATTGAATCCGCAATAATATCGCGCGACGGTAGCGAAAAGCGCATGCCACTAGTGCCCATTGACATCCCATCACTCACCCCTATAGTATGAAAGATGAGCCCCACTAAATCGCTTTCTTGTACGCCTTTTTTCACCTGCTTCGCTAAGTCATTGAGGTGCATATTGCAGGTATTTCCTTCCCATCCGGTGCTAACGATCCCAATTTGGGCCTTATCCATGTCTTTTTCGGTAAGCCCAATACCATAAAGCATGGCTTGAGCGGCAGGCTGTGTTTCGTCTTGTGTAAGTCGTCTACTGTACTTGTTTAGCATGTGCTATTTTATCCTTTTTGTATTTTATGAAAGTCGGTATAATGTATCCAAAGTTAATTTTGGTGTTGGGTAAAACCCAATTAAATATGGGGTAGTGTTACGAGCTGCATAGAATTAAATTTTGATTTAGCTCCTTCATTTACAGGTAATTAGGCAATGTTTTCTTACGAGGGTTAAAAAAACAAAAAGCCGACTGCCTCAGGCGGTCGGCTTTTTGCCAGTATCAATATGTACCGCCCGCACTATAGTGGTGGAATGACCACGACCACAATAATAAGGGTGATAATAATTATCTCAATTACTTTCATGCTATTAAAAGTGGCCGATTTTTAGGACTTATGCAAGGATTCAGCATGAATTTTAGAAAATAAGGCTATTGGTCGAATCTAAAGCCAAGTCGTATGCCTGCATGAAATTGGAGATTAGTGGACTCTGTGGATGGGGGAGACGAATCTGAGGATTCTAGATTCAGTATTTCTAAGTCTTCCCAGTTGGTAGGGAAAAAATAGCGTACTCCAGCATTGGGCGTAATAGTAATCAAATCGGAAATACCAATATCAAACCCCAGGCCAGCTCCCAGACTGAAAGCCAACTCACTATCGTCTAATGTGCTGATAATCGTCTCTATTTCCTGTTGGATATAAGTGATGCCAGGCGACAATTGAAAGTATAAGCCTTTTTCCAAAGTAGGGCCTTCTTTTGACCACGTTGGGCAATCACAATCTCCTTGAAAATCAAGAAAATAAATATTGGTATTGAAGAATAGGCTATAGTTGGTGACCGTAAAATCTACCGTTTCATCAATGGCAAATCGAGCAAAGTTCAATTCTGGTAAGAATTCTATGCGCTGATTTTTCAGGCGAAACCAGTAGTCTATGCCAAAGGCGAAGCCATCAGCTAGTACTTGTGCATCTTGGGAAACGATTTCAAGGTCTCTGCCTTGCCAATCTGGCGCATCATTGAAACAGTAGCTAGCATTAATGCCAAATTGACCGAAAAGGGGAGTCTGTAGAACAGCGAAAAGGAGAACTAAGAATAGATTTTTCATAAACTTCTTTTTGTTTGAACGCTTTTAAGGTAGTAAAAATGCAAAAAACGGATTTTTAACCTTGCATCCGTGTATATTTGTGCTCGCTTAAATATTGAGGGTCGATTTATGAAGACGAAAACGCTAAAGCAAGATAAAGTAAATGTCATTACACTAGGTTGTTCTAAAAACTTAGTGGACTCTGAGAATATCATCACGCAGCTCAAGGGTAACGACTACGACGTAGTACACGATAGTAATGAGGAAGATGCCAATATCGTCATTATCAATACCTGTGGATTCATCGATCTGGCAAAAGAAGAATCGGTAAATACTATTCTGCAATATGCCGATGTCAAGCAGCAAGGAGGTATTGATAAACTCTATGTCACCGGTTGTTTATCACAACGTTACAAGGACGACTTAGAGGAAGAAATTCCAGAGGTGGATGCTTATTTTGGTACCCTAGAGCTACCAGGATTACTAGCGAAGTTGAATGCGGATTATAAACATGAGTTAATCGGTGAGCGAATTACGACTACGCCGCAGCATTACGCTTATCTAAAAATTTCGGAAGGCTGTAACCGTACCTGTTCTTTCTGTGCTATTCCGCTCATGCGGGGCAAGCATATTTCTAAATCTATCGAAGATTTGGTGAAAGAGGCACAGAATTTAGCGCGCATGGGCGTGAAGGAATTGATGCTTATCGCGCAGGAGTTAACCTATTATGGTCTTGATATTTATAAAGAACGGGCACTACCTCAATTACTTCACGCGCTTGCAGATGTAGAAGGAATCGATTGGATTCGCCTACACTACGCCTATCCAAGCAAATTTCCGACGGAAATTTTTGATGCCATGGCAGCTCGCAAAGAAATTTGCAACTATCTAGATATGCCATTGCAACACGCCAGCGATACCGTTTTAGCGCGGATGCGCCGGCAGATAACACGAGCCGAAACCGAGGCTTTAGTGCAAACGGCAAGAACTAAAGTACCAGGACTGAACCTGCGGACAACCATGCTAGTAGGCTTTCCAGGAGAAACCGAAAAGGAATTCCAAGAACTCTGTGACTTTGTAGAACGTATGGAATTTGACCGCCTAGGGGTATTCCAATACTCCCACGAAGAAAGCACGCGTGCCCACGATTTGGTGGATGATGTGCCTGCTGAAGTAAAAGCAGCACGTGCCAATCGCATTATGGAAATACAACAGGAAATTTCCTTTCGGAAAAATCAGGAGAAGATCGGGCGGACCTTAAAGGTGCTATTTGATCGCAAAGAGGGCGAGTATTTTGTGGGGCGCACAGAGGGCGACTCGCCGGAGGTGGATAACGAGGTGCTGGTGAAAGCAGCAAAAAACTATGTGCGCATTGGGGATTTTGCGGAAGTGAAAATCGTGGATGCGATGGATTATGATTTGTATGGGGAGTTGGTCTCGGCTTCGCCCGACCAACGGTAAAACTACTTATATGTTATCAACACTGCGGCAATTGGGGAAATGGCTAGGCGTACTTTTATTTCCAGCCTTGAGTACGGCACAGGTGGTCACGCCGGAGGAGGCCTACGAAGCCAAGTACTTTGAAGGAAAGCAAGGGTGGCAGTTGCCCTATCGGATTCTATATCCTAAAAATTTCGATGCGACGAAACAATATCCATTGGTCTTTATGATGCATGGCTCGGGAGAGCGTGGGAATGATAACACCTTGCAATTGACGCATGGAGCAAATTTGTTTCTTCGAGCTGGAGTGCGCGATTCTTTTCCGGCTATTGTGGTGTTTCCACAATGTGCAGAGCGCGATTATTGGGTAGCTATTAATCGGGTGAAGTCAGCGGCGGGGATGCAGCTTGATTTTCCATTCAACGAGCTGGCACAGCCATCGATGCAACTGGTAGAAGGGCTTTTAGCCGAATTGCTAAATTCGGGCTATGTTGATAAGTGTAGGGTATATGCGATGGGGCTCTCCATGGGAGGGATGGCGACCTTTGAGCTAGTCGCTCGCTATCCTGATCTTTTTGCCGCAGCTATTCCCATCTGTGGGGGAAGTAATCCGTTGCTAGCAGGGCTATATGCTCAAAAAGTGCCGTTGTGGGTCTTTCATGGCGATGCAGATAACGTAGTAGATGTGTCTAATTCTCGAACGATGGTAGCGGCTATCGAAGCAAATGGTGGTCAAGTGAAGTATACAGAGTACCCTGGCGTAGGGCATAATAGCTGGGATCCTGCTTTCGCAGAAAAAGAGCTTTTGCCCTGGCTATTTTCGCAACAGCGTAAACCAGCAGGAAAACGCTATGTGAATCCTCTGTTTGATGGAGTAAGCAAAGAAACATATACGTATGCCGTAAAAGGCAAAGATACCTTGAAACTCGACTGGTATTGCCCTATTGACGATACAGAAATAGCACGCCCTACCATTCTGTACATTCATGGCGGTGGCTTTTCGGGGGGGCAGCGGGATGACGCAGAGACCGAAGCTTTTGTGCGCGACATGGCCAGTAGGGGATATGCTGTGGCAAGTATGTCGTATCGGCTTACACTAAAAGGGCTGTCGTTCAGCTGCGATCAAACAGCCGAGAAAAAAATCGAAACTTTTCAGCTTGCAGTAGAAGATATTCGCTCTGCGACTAACTATCTATTAGATCGAGAAAAGGAATTAGGCATCGATCCTAATAAGATAGTATTAATAGGTAGTAGTGCTGGTGGCGAAGCATTACTACATGCCCTTTTTTGGAAGGAATCTCAACTGCTGCGCACCTGTCCCAAACTGCCCAAGCGCTTTCGCTATGCAGGTTTTGTGAATATGGCAGGAGCTGTGGTAACTTCCGCAAAAATCACATCGGATAATGCCATTCCTGCCTTACTGTTTCACGGCACCTGCGACCGCTTGGTACCATTTAAGACCGCATCTCACCACTATTGCAAAAAAAGGAACCCTGGCTATCTAAAACTACAAGGAAGCTTTTCCATTGCTGAACAATACCACAAATTGGACAAGACGTACGCCCTGTATGCTGGCTGCGGCATCGGACACGAGTGGGCGAGTATTCCACAAATCATTTTCCGGCAACAAATCGCCGATTTTATTTATCATCAAGTAATAAAAGGAGAATTTCGGCAAGAGCGCATCGCGACGGGCTTGACGCATGATTGTGAGCAGGGGAGTGGGGAGCCAGTGTGTGGGGAGTAAATATACGTTGTTGTGCGTTCGTATTTCTATTTACTGAACCCTTGAAATTTATCAAACGATTTTCCATTGAATGTAAAAACAGTTCCTGAACTTAGGATAAACCACAGTTTTCCTTTTTTGTCATTGTAAATATCCAAGATAATTTCTTCCTTCATCTGCGGATTATATATACTGTGGTAGTTGATTAACTTTTCTCCATCATATTTCCAAGCACCAGAATCTCTATCCCCAAACCAAATATTTCCATTTTCATCTTCTTCAATTGCAAAAACTGCCTGTAGACTTTTAAGATTATTAGCCGTTAAGTCAAGCTCATTAGTATCTAATAGTTTTCCTTGTTCTTTTGAAAAATTAACGATTGAATCCCCTACTTTCAGAAGCACGCCAATTCCATTATTACCTATCCATAGCTTTCCTTTTGAGTCGGAGAGGGTGCTTCTTATGTGTAAGAATTCAACTTTGATATCTAATCCTAATGTTTCGTTGCTGATTTTTTCAAATGATTTTCCGTCAAACCCAAAAATGCCTGCATAAGAAGTTCCAAACCAGATTTTGCCATTGATTAATTTTGATACACCTGTAACTCCAAAACCTAACCTTCCATTTATTTTATTTGGACTTGGCTTTTCCATTTCAATGAAGGATAATTGCTTACCGTCAAATCGATAAACACCAAAATCATTCTTATATCTAAACCATAAATCATTATCAGATAGGCTTATTTCCTTTTCTTTAAGGTTAGTTTCAGCAATCTTACTTTTTTCAAAAACCGAGCATATTCTGCCATCAAATTTCGTGATTTGACGTTCACTATCAAACCAAATATTTCCATTTTCATCTTCCTGAATGGAATGAATTTTATTATCCGCTAGACCGTTATTTATTGTTAAGTACTCAAAGGAATTTCCATCATAATGGCTTACCCCTTCGTTATGACTACCAAACCAATAATCGCCTTTACTATCTTGATAGATAGTTCGTATTCCAGATACAAATTTTAATGTATCTGTTGTTGATATGGTACTAAATTCAGATTGATTTACCTCTTTTACCTTTGATTTATTTTCAGCACAAGAAATATTCAAAACCGGTATTAACAGGAGGTAAATCAAGTTTATTTTTCTTTTCATTTTAGACTCTTTTTACATGACGCACAACAACGCTATAAACCATTTGAATGCCCTTATTTAGAATTATTGCTCTGGTTTAAGTTGATATACTGCGTGTGTAATTCCTCAAGATGGGCTGTCTAGTTGATAGCTTTAATTTAACTTAAAATCAAACGGTTGCTTGAACTCCACTCTAACTGGCTGCCCTGCTTTTAAGCCAGGATACCAATTTCTCAAATTTTTAATTACTCTAATAGCCTCAGCATTTAGCCCTGCACTTGCTTCCTTTTCTAGTTCAATATTGCTTACACTCCCATCTTTTTCGATAACATATTTTACTACGACCAGTCCTTCAATATTGTTGAGTCTTTCTTCGTTCGGATACTGTACCAAACGGTTGACATCGGTCATTAATCCGTTCAAGCCATTAGGGTACATTGGAAAGACATCGGGCTGGGGTAAGTTGGAGTTATCAGAATTAAAAAGGCCTTCTACTTCTTGATAGTTTAATCGCTCTAATTCAGCAGGAGAGACTAGAGTCTTTATTGTGTTACATGAAATGCTTGTGAAAAGCAAGATGGCAGAAAGGGTATATTCGAATATTTTCATTTATTGAGGATGGTTTGTGATAATGTAATATAGATATATTTACAGATTTAAAATTGCTTCTCTATATATTTACACCACACAACAACAAAACAGCAATCATGGATAAGGCCTACTTTTTCGATCTGCTAGCAAAAAATAAAACGAAGACACTACTTAAAGAGCTAGCAACGCTCGCAAAGCAGAATGGACAAGGAGATTCAGGAAATGATCTAGTACTGCTCACGGCAAGGTTTAACCGAAATAAGACCAGCAAGATGCAAGGTATCATCACGGATGCAGCACACAATATTGAGCTCAACCGTATCAATTATGCTTTACACGATTATATAGAAAATCTAGAGATGGATGATGCGTCTAGCAGTGCGCAAACGCAAGGTAGAGCCACCAATAAAAGGAGTGTTTTTATTTCTTATAGTCATTCCGATAAATTTACTGCAACGCGTGTAACAGAAGCGCTTAAAGCGGCAGACTTAGAGGTGAAAATCGATAGTACATCGATGCACGCTGGGGAAGACATAAGGACGTTTATTGAGCAATCGGTTAGAGATACTGCGGTCACTTTGTCCATTGTTTCCAAAAATAGTCTGCTTTCTTCTTGGGTAGCTATGGAAAGTGCAGAATCATTTGCAGCCGAAAGAATGATTGATAAAAAATTTATTGCAGGCTATATTGATGACTCCTT
>JBCCRH010000143.1:0-12583 GCA_039208045.1 Bacteroidota bacterium | reverse complement strand
GACTCAAATCCCTATCCGCTATTCAACGTGGTTAACTGTTAGAAGAAACCGCCGTGGTACGTTAAAGCGTATGCCCGGTGGTGTGGGGGGGATGGCGGCATTGGCCGCCTACCCATCCCGATTAATATACTCTCGGACCCACAAGAAGCGCCCGACTTAGTTGGGCAGCCTGTATGCAAAGATTTACAGATCTTAAATCGGTGAATTACCGATACCCTAAAATTTATTCTTGTTACACGATACTTAATCTACCCTAACTCCCCCGGCACCACCCGCACCCACCGTCTCCGATTATTCCGCAATACGAGCAAACGACACACTTGTCCAATAGTATTAGCATCTAGTAATTTGTGCAAGTCATCAATAGTAGCAATGATTTGATCTTCAAAGCCGATGATTAAGTCTCCATTTTGTAATTCTGAATTGTAGGCAGGGCTATCCGCTTCAATAGTTTGGATGAGGATACCTGATTTTTGGGTGAGCTCTAAATTTTGCCGAAAGGCACGATTAAGACGAACGACCTGACCAGCAATACCGATGTAGCCTCGGCGTACTTTGCCATCCACAATGAGTTTGCCTACCACATACTTAGCGAGGTTAGAGGCCACCGCAAAGCAAATGCCTTGAGCGGAAGAAATGATGGCCGTGTTGACTCCAATGATTTGCCCGGCTGAGTTGACCAGCGGGCCGCCAGAATTTCCGGGGTTGAGTGCGGCATCAGTTTGTATGACGTCATCGATTAGGCGGCCGCTTTCGGAGCGTAGGGTACGGCCCAGCGCGCTTACCACCCCCGCCGTCACGGAATACTGAAATCCGTAAGGATTACCAATAGCCACAGCTAATTGCCCCACTTGCAAACGGTCAGAATCTCCGAATTTGGTAGTGGGTAGTTCGTTGGATTTTATTTGAAGTACAGCGATGTCCGTAGCGGGATCCTGGCCTACTAGCTTAGCTGCAAATCGTCTACCATCTTGTAGATTGATGACTACTTTGCTAGCACCATTTACCACATGACTATTGGTCACGATAAATCCGTTGGCGGAGATGATAAAGCCGGAGCCGCTCCCGAAACCCTGTTGGCCGCCTCGGCGGCGCCTGTTCTGATTAGGCTTATAGGCTTGTATTTGTACGACGGCTTCGTTGACTGCTTTAGCTACACGTACGACCGTTTGCGAGTAAGCATCTAGCAAGGCACCGTCTGGATTTTCGGGGGTTTCGAAGGCTTGTTCTTGGGGGATATTATCGTCTGTGATGAATTGGTACATCTTATTTTCTGTTTTTTAGAAAAACAGGGTGGGGGAGATAATGGTTGAGCCAATTAATTTACTACCCGTTCCCAATTCCACCACAGTACCCCCATCGATACCAGCGTCACTCCTAAGCCCAAAGCCATATATCCCCAATTCCCCATTAGCATAAAACCAGTGGTGAATAGGATGCCATAGACTAAGAAAATGCCAGCGAACATGCAGAGCAGTTCGGTGGGTAGCTTTCCTGGCTTCACCTCGGCAGCCTGTAGCTGTCCCTCGGCCATTCCTTTATCGATGACCTTCCGCCACCCTAATGGATGCGGCTTGATTAATTTGTAAAAACTAATTAGTGTTTTTTCTTGAGTGGCGGGTGTGAGATAAGTCACGACGACCCAGAAGATCGTAGTAATGCCGACGGTAAGGAGGAGTTCTGCATGCGAGGATAAGACGCCTGGGATTCCAAACTTGTAGAATAAAGCAACTAAGAACGAAGCTACCATCGCTGCAATCTCGCTGTAGGCATTGATGCTCCACCAAAACCAGCGGAGGATAAAAATTAGGCCCGTCCCAGCACCCATTAAGACGATAATACTGAAGGCGTCCTTTGCACTTTTGAGGTAGAGGGCAACTATGGCTGCCATAATCATTAGTACCACGGTAGAGAGGCGCCCTATCTGCACTAGTGTTTTTTCGGAAGCATTGGGATTGATAAATCGCTTGTAGCAATCATTGACAATATAAGAAGCACCCCAATTGAGGTGGGTGGAGATGGTAGACATAAAGGCCGCAATAAGCGAGGCGATGACCAAGCCAAGTAGGCCATGTGGGAGGTAGGTAAGCATGGCAGGGTAGGCTAAGTCATCATCTATAACACTGCGATCGATAGCGGGGAAAGCTGCTTGTAAGGAATCCAAATCTGGGAAAACGACCAGCGAGCAAAGGGCAATTAAAATCCAAGGCCAAGGGCGGAGGGCGTAGTGCGCAACATTAAAAAATAGGGTAGCCCCTATAGCATTTTTCTCGTCTTTGGCGGCGAGCATGCGCTGTGCGACGTAGCCACCACCACCTGGCTCGGAGCCTGGATAGTAGGCCGCCCACCATTGTACGGCCAGTGGAATAACCAACAGGCTGAGCAGGGCGCTCGTATCAGAGGGGTCTGGGATGAGATCGAGCTTAGGCACTACATTTTCGTGCGTTAGCAATTGTTCTAATCCGCCTACTTCTGGTAAATTGACGATGACAATAGCCGCCCAAACGGTACCAATCATAGCGAGGATAAACTGAAAAAAGTCCGTCAGGATAATGCCGCGCAAGCCACCTATAGCAGAATACACTACAGTAACTACAGAAGCTAGCAAAAGGGTCTGGATAGGGCTAATGCCAAGTAGCGTCCCTCCAATTTTAATGGCAGCCAAGCAAACCGTAGCCATCACCATTACATTAAAAATAACTCCAAGGTAGATAGCTCGGAAAATTCTCAGAAAGGCTGCTTCTTTCCCGCTGTAGCGCAGTTCGTAAAACTCCAAATCAGTCAGTACCCCTGAGCGCCGCCACAGCTTCGCATACACAAATACGGTGAGCATACCGGTCAGCAAAAAAGCCCACCACAGCCAGTTTCCAGCAATACCATCTTTACGCACTAGGTCGGTTACCAAATTAGGCGTATCAGCCGAAAAGGTAGTCGCTACCATTGAGACTCCCAGCAGCCACCACGGCATACTGCGCCCTGAAAGGAAAAACTCAGAAGCATTTTTCCCGCTTCGGCGAGCTACATACAAACCAATGGAAAGAGAAAGGGCAAAAAAGGCTATAATAAAGCCCCAATCTAGGGTACTAAGAGTCATAATCGCTTTGTTTTTCGTCTCCTAAAATTACACGGCTGAGGTGGAAAACAAAGAATTTCGGCCCTAATTCCTGATTGGCTTGCTGTTCTGCCTAACAATTTGTTATTTGAGTATATGAATGCCTCCCCTAAATCTATTGCTGTGCTGCCCTTCGTCAACCGAAGTGAGGATGCAGATTTGGAATATTTTAGCGATGGCATGACAGAAGAGGTCATCAATGCACTCACTTCTATCGAAGGGCTTCAGGTGACTTCGCGCACTTCTTCTTTCTTTTTTAAGAACAAGTCGCTCCCAATAGCACACATTGGCGAGCAATTACAAGTGGCAACAGTTCTGGAAGGCAGCATTCGCGTAGCAGCTCCCAAAATGCGGATTACAGTGCGACTGATTGATGTCGCTTCTGACACTCCTTTTTGGTCGGAAAGTTTTGATCGGGCGTTAGATGATATCTTTGCTGTTCAGGATGAGCTGAGTTTGCTTATTGCGGATCGCTTGCGCGAACATTTGGGGCACCTCGATATTGCTGACCAACTCGTAGTAGCACCTGAAGTGCCAGTAGCCATTTATACGCAGTATCTCAAAAGTAGGTACCATATCCTGAGGATGAATCGCGCTGATTTGGATCTGGCGCTATCTATCTTACAACAGATCTTGGCCACACATCCTCAATTTGCACTCGCCCACTTGGGGATTCATCAGGCTTATACCATGCTCGGTACCATTGGGATGATGTCATCCGTAGAAGCCTTTATGAAAGGTCAGCCCTATCTCCGAGAAGCCATTGCCTTAGACCCCAGTTTACCCGAATGTCAGCTCAACCTCTCCTGGAAAAGCTTACTAGAAGACTGGGATTTGGCGAAAGCCTACCACCACCTCCACCAAGCGGCAGCCCGGCGGCCCGTTGTGGATTACTACCAGTCGATGGCCTCTACCCTCATTGCTGAAGGCAAGCATCAAGCGGCGATGCAGTACATCGAAACCGCGCAGCAAATGGATCCTTTTTTGGTGATTAATTATCATCTAAAAGGCTTTATCTACTATGTAAAGCGAGATTATCGGGCTGCCATAGATAGCTTTAAAGAGGCTACTGCCTTACAGCCCGAGTTTATGCCTGCCAAGCTATACCGAGGGCAAGCACTGATAAAGCTCGGCAAAAAGGAAGAGGCGATGGCCTTATTTATCAACTTTCCAGCGGATAGCGCTGATGATATTCCCAAGCTGGCAGGGATGACCATGGCCTATGCCGCGCTCGGCCGACAAGAAGAAGCACAGGACGGGATTGCCCAATTAGAGGCTTTCGCCAAAACGGCTTTGGCGGGGAGGGCCATTTTAGCCTTATTGCACAGCCATACGCTTTTAGGAAATATCGAAAAAGCCATCGGCTATCTAAAACAGGGTATTCAGATGCGACTGCCGCTA
The DNA here is from genome assembly GCA_039208045.1 of Bacteroidota bacterium. Taxonomy (GTDB): domain Bacteria; phylum Bacteroidota; class Bacteroidia; order Chitinophagales; family Saprospiraceae; genus JBCCRH01. The sequence continues at coordinate 8,070 of JBCCRH010000143.1, read as the reverse complement.
ATGATCTATCTACCTGTAGAACCATTGATGGACCCTCTGCGGGAAAGACCAGAAGTACAGGCGCTACTGCTACAAATTTTAGGTACGCCACCTAATACTCATTTACCCAAACGCAAGTATAAAAAGGCACTTTTCAGCAAGGAAGAAATCCAAAGGCACAAGACCCAGCTGGAACAGCTCATGAATGAGCAAGGCCCCTATTTCGACCCCGAACTAACGCTCCGCAGTTTAGCCCAAATGCTCGACCTCCCCGCCAATCATCTTTCACAGCTCCTAAATGAAGGCTTCCAGCAAAACTTCTCTGCCTTCGTGAATACCTATCGCCTCGAAGCATTCAAAGCTAAAGCAGCTGACCCCAAGTTTCGCCACCTTACCATTTTGGCCCTAGCCTACGAAAGCGGCTTCAACTCCAAAACCGTTTTTAATACTTTTTTCAAAAAGAAAATGGGACAGACACCAAAGGCCTATTGGAAGAGTTTGAGCTAGATATACTTGGGCGTATCCCTCCGCCTGCGGCGGCGGGTCGCTACGTTGCAGGGCTCGCTATTCGCTCGGCCCTACGGGCTGTAAAACACCCTTTCACATCGCTTACGCGGCCTGGCCTTCCCCATATACTCCAAGGGCCTATTGGAAGAGTTTAGGCTAGATATATATTTAGTTCTGATTCATAAATCCGAACGATTCCCCTTCTGCTTCCCCCTAATTTTGAAGTGTCATTCAAAACAATTAAAAACTAAGACCAATGAAAAAAGCAAGTATGAAAGCCGTCGTCTGTACCCGCTATGGATCACCAGATTTTTTGAAAGTACGCCATATCACACGTCCTACACCGGGCTCCAAAGAAATACGCATTAAAGTATATGCCTCGGCAGTGACCGCAGCAGATACCATGATGCGCCGAGCTATTCCTAAAGTATCTAAGCTTTTCTTGGGGTGGAATAAGCCGAAAAAAGACGTGATGGGAACTGGGTTTGCAGGAATAGTAGAAGCAGTAGGCAAGGAGGTGAGCAAATGGAGGGTAGGCGATCAAGTATTCGGCGAAGCAGGTCTGGATTTTGGAGCTAATGCGGAGTATTTGGTGATGCCAGAAGATGGAGTAATCATGAAAAAGCCGTTGAATATTAGCTTCGAAGCGGCAGCTACGATTTGTGATGGACCACTTACCTCACTTAATTTTTTGAAGGAGCTGGGCCAAATTCAGGCAGGAGATCGGGTGCTTATTAATGGTGCTTCGGGGGCTTTGGGAACCGCAGCCGTGCAGCTAGCTAAGTACTATGGAGCGCACGTGACGGGGGTTTGTGGGCCTAGCAATATTGCGATGGTTGCCAAACTGGGTGCAGATAGGGTATTGGATTACACGAAAGTGGATTTTACAGAGGAAGGAAAAACCTACGACATCATCTACGATACGGTAGGCAAAAGCAGTTTTGCGAAAGCAAAAAAAGCACTAGCACCCACTGGCCGCTACTTATCGCCTGTACTCGATTTGCAGCTCCTCTTTCAGATGATTTGGACAAGCAAATTCAGTAAAAAGAAGGCGCTATTTTCTGCCACAGGGCTTATGCCTAGTCTCCGCCTACGGGAAATGGGCGCTACACTTAGCGAGCTAATAGCCACTGAACAGCTCAAAATAGTAGTGGACAAAGTGTACCAACTAGACGATGCCGCCGCTGCACACCGCTACGTGGATAGTGGGCATAAGCGTGGTAATGTAGTGTTGGTGGCGTAGAAACTTCTAGTTCTGCGTATCTACTGCGTGCTCTTCCAGTTCTTCTAGCGTTACAATTTTCAGCGCATTTTCATGCGTGGAGGCTAGGATAACTGGAGGAGCTACCCCCGCATTTTTAGCTTCCTTCCAACGACTAGCACAAAGGCACCAACCATCGCCAGGCTTGAGGCCTGGGAACCGATAGTAAGGATTGGGCGTCATCAGGTCGTTGCCCTGGGCCTTGCTATATTCGAGGAATTCTTTGGTAACCATGGCACAAACGACGTGGATGCCACGATCTTCAGGGCCCGTCTCGCACTTGCCATTTCGGTAAAAACCGGTCATTGGGCTGGTACAGCAGGTTTGTAAAGGGCCACCTAATACATTTTTTGATTCAGACATGGTCAATTCAGTTTTGGATTGATCGAGCAGGCAGTTCTCTTGAGTTTGCGCTTGTATAGTACACGCGAAAAAGAGGAATAGAGTAAATGAAAAGAAAAGCGTTTTCATCTGTTTAAAATTTTTTGCTTGCAGTCAAGCTGCAAAAAATTGAAATACATTCAGGAACTCGCATGTATTTTCTTTAATCATATCCTTGGGTGATATTGTGATTAAACAAAATCATGCTCGTTTCATCCAATTAAATTTTTTGGTACAACATAAGAGGAGCCTATTTGTTTTTGGGCTACTTTGCTGTAGCACATCTTGACACTGATGTGGTCTTATCCTTAGATCAGCAGTATAGTTTGCTGAAATCTGTATCTTCGCGGCAGAATGACTGCATCTATGAAGCAAGCCTTATTTAAAATACGAGAGCAAGGTAAATACGGGTATATGAATGCCAGTGGGGAGGTGGTGATTGAGACTCAGTATGTAGAAGCAGAGGATTTTTACAATGGCTTTGCGCGGGTGCGTTTCAATGATAAGTTGGTGCCTATCGATAGCTTGGGGCGGCTCTTGCTCAAGCATTTGTTCAATTATGTGGGTTACTTTGAAGGGGAGCTTGCGCGGGTTAAGCTAGTGAGTCGCTGGGGCTTTATGGATCAGCGGGGGAATTTGGCGATTCCTATTCAGTACGATCATGCTGGCGATTTTAGTGAGGGAATGGCTCCTGTGAGTCTGGATGGTTACTTTGGATATATCAATCCGGCGGGGGAATTTCAGATCATGCCTCAGTTTGATGAAGCTTGGGAATTTAAAGGAGGGCTGGCGCCAGTGCAGGTAGAGGAGCGCTACGGGTATATTGATGTCAATGGTAATTTGGCGATAGAGCCTGCTTTTGATAAGGCAGCCCCTTTTTATGGAGCTGTGGCGATGGTGGTGCGGGATGGTAGCTGGGGCTTGGTCAATAGGGCGGGGGAGCTGCTGCTAGAACCGCAGTTTGATTTAGTGGATGACTTTCCAAATGGAGAGTTTTACGAGGGGCGGGCGATTATCATTCAAGATTATCAGTTTGGCTTTGTAGATCATCAGGGGCGGATAGTGGTGGAGCCGAGCTTTGATTTTGCTGGCGATTTTGGAGAGGGCCTGGCCTTGGTGCAGCGAGCAGGAGCGTATGGGTATATCGATTTGGAAGGAAAAGTGTGCATTCCGCTCCAATTTGAGGATGCAGGGATGTTTTCAGAGGGCCTAGCTCAAGTGAAGCAAAAGGAGCGCTGGGGATTTATCAATACCGATGGAGAATTGGTGATACCGCCTGCTTTTGAGGAAGTCTTACCTTTTAGGGATGGCTTAGCGCAGGTGGTCTATCAGGGACGCTGGGCTTATATTGACCGCTTTGGCGATATTGTTTGGCGAGAATCTACCTTGGAATAATGTTTACAAATACCTACATATTATGGCGCTAAAAGCTTCTCATCGTAACCGTGCCCGCGAGTCCCGCTCTGCTATTGAGCGACTTTACATTGCTATGCGCCACCTGTTTATTCGTGGAAGCTATAAGCCATTGGGCACGTCGGGTGAATCGATGATTGAAGCGCTCAGAAAGTTGCGCCCTGAAATTTACGGAAGTATAACCGACCCCGAGCGCGTAGAGCTGAACGGGCTGTTTTACGTGATGCAACGTTTGCCGAAAGGCATCGAACAATGCCGCTACATCAAACTTATTTCTAGGGAAGGCTTTGAAAAAAGCCACTTTGAGCCCATCATTGCTTCTAAGCGCCGCCGCAATAGCTACCGCATTGATGAAGAACAGTTCTTTATCGAAATGACGCGGGGGCGTAGCGATATATACGATATTTTGACACACCTTACCTTTTTGTACATAGAGGCAGAAAAAATTCGCATGAATAGCGAAGACTCAAAAGGGCAAAAGCGTCGGGAATGGCAAATGCTGGCCAAGGTGGTAGAGCGGGAACAAGCAGGCGAGGAATACAGCAGCGAGGTGGCCTACACCTATTTGAGTACGCTACTGGGACGTACCTACGATGAAACGGTGAAAGCTTGTAGCCGCTTTTCCAATGCGTCTGATGTCAATAGTATTTTTCAAATCACCTATTGGTTGGGCTTGCGATCTACTGAGGAAGCGCAGGAAGGTAAGGATCGAGAGATTAGTTTTTCTTCCGCTTTGCGCGAAAAAGTGGGGCACCACCACTATGGGGAAGCTTGGGCGCATCATATCAAGCAGCACCTCAGAGCGCAAAATCTCATTCATCGGCCCATCCATATTATTAGTGCCAACCTACACAGCGTGATGAATACGCTTTATGCGGAAGCCGCTATTGCAAAGCAGGTAAAGGTAGAAGACTGGGAAACGCTGGCCCTAGAGCTGAGTAAAGATGAAGACCAAGACCTGCGCGATCAAGTGGTGACTTTTGCCGAAAGGCATGGGATGTACCAGTTGGATGATGCCAGTGGGATGAATATTTCGGTGCAAATATTTGACTTAGAACAACTAGGCGATACCAACTTCTTTGAAGCCAATGGCATGCAGCTTCCTGGCGATCCTGCTGAAACGCCTGTCATTATTGTGATGGACTACGCCTTCGGAGAGCAGGCCTTCGAAACCTTGGATGAATTGCTGAAGCCCTTTGAAAATGGAGAAGGGGAGGAGCCGCTGCGTATTGATTCGATTTCGATTATGGGAAAAGCAGGGATATTAGAAGGTGGTAAGGGGGATATTATGGTGCCTAATGCGCACGTATTTGAGGGCACCGCAGACAACTATCCGTTTGAAAATGATTTGAAAGTTGAAGACTTCGAAGGGAACGGCTTACAGGTTTTTGAGGGGCCTATGATTACTGTTTTAGGAACGTCTTTGCAGAATCGTGAAGTACTGCGGTATTTTCTGGAATCCTCTTGGCAGGCAGTAGGCCTGGAAATGGAGGGGGCGCACTATCAAAAAGCGATTCAAGCGGCCTCCAAAATACGCAAGAGCATACGGGGAGATGTGGTGCTTCGCTATGCCTATTATGCATCGGATAATCCGCTGGTGACGGGCCATACCTTGGCTTCTGGTAGCTTGGGAGCGGATGGGGTGCGGCCGACTTACTTGATTACGCGTAAAATTTTGGAACGGATATTAGCTTAAATGTTCACTTCTTTTGCTCCAAAAATAGGATAGGGCGCCAACGAATAAATTGCTGAGCCCTAGCAGGCTTTCCATGGGTTTGTCAATAACTAAAAAGATTAATATCCAACAGCTGATGGCGATGTAAACGAGGGCGAGCCAGGGGTGCCAAGGGCTTCGGTAGATGTGTTCTTGTGAGAGAGTTTTTTGCTTTCGCAAAATGAATAGGCCAATCACAGTCAGCGTGGTGAATAGCTGTAGAATAAATCCACTATAAATCAGTACTTGCTCGAAGGAGCTAGTAACAATCATAAAGATGCTAATAGCGGCTTGTAGCCAAATCGCTCTGACGGGAACCCCATTGGCATTATCAATCGCTAAGAAACGCCAGATTTTATAGTCATCGGACATTGCTCTGGTCACGCGTGGCCCCACCCAGATCATGGCACTAATGCCAGCAATGAGGAGCAAACCAATACACAAACTAACGAGCTGGCCCCCGCGCTCGCCAAACATATGCTCTGCCACGATTTGCCCCACTTCTACTTTGCCCTGCAAGGCTTCCAGCGGGGCCTGCCGTAAAAAAGTAATTTGGAGTAAAATATACAGTATGCTCACTAAAAGGGTGCCTCCCACTAATGCCCTGGGTAAATTTCGAGCAGGGGCTTCAATTTCTCCAACAATATATGCCGCAGCATTCCAACCGGAGTAAGAGTAAACGACATAGACCAGCGCCACGGCATAGGTGGGCAACCAAATCTCTTCTTGCCAGCCATCATCTAAGATTAAGGCATTGGAAGAAGGGGTAAACCAAAAACCAAAGAAGATAAGCCCTAGCATCAATACTATCTTAAAGAGGGTGAGTACGTTTTGAAAGCGACTGCTATAGCTAAGGCTAATGGAGTGAATAGAGGAAGTGAGCAAGATGACTAGTATGGCAAAGTAAAGGGGTGGGATGTGCAGGAGTTTTTGCAAATACGCCCCCATAGCCATGGCTGCCAACGCAATAGGTGCGGCAAAGCCAACCGTGATAGATACCCAACCGGAGAGGTAGCCTACAAAAGGATGAAAAATAGTAGATAGGAAATAATACTCCCCGCCAGACTTGGGCAGGCGCGTGCCGATTTCCGCGTAAGCGAAAGCTCCAAATAGTGAAATCACTCCTCCCAATCCCCAGATGAGTGCAATGCTCCACGTATTGGTGATGGCTTCTAGTTGGAAGCCTAAGGTTGTGAATACTCCCGTACCCACCATATTGGCGATCACTATTGCGGTAGCACTCCACCAACCAATCTTTTTTTGGGATTTGGGCATCGGCCTGTTGCGTTCAAATCTTCAAACGCTTAAAACTAAAGAAACTTACAGCCAATTTGGGAAACTTAACAGAACCTTTACAGATAGACATAAAATAGAAAAACCGGACCCGAAGGCCCGGTTTTTTCCCCTTACATTACTTAGAACCTAAATCTTTAGTGGAGGACACTCCTTCCCAGTAATTTCGGAGTGACCACCTCATTGTAGTTAAATCGGTTGTGGGATTATGGATATTCTCAATGTGTGTGCATGTTAGTGCATCAATATTTTATAAAGTCATGGATAATAAAACCACTTTCTGTTGTCAATCGTAAATAATAAGAACCAGGGGGTTGATTTAATAATTCAACCTGCTTCATGGGATTATACTGTGTTGTCTGATATACTCGTTTTCCGTTAGCTTGGTATACTTCCAGTGAAGTCCATTTTGCCTTAGGATTCAGCTCTTTCACGAAGAAATGATCCCTAACAGGGTTTGGATAAATAGTTAGCCATTCCTCCCACTCGCTGGGCTCTACCACAGACGTGGTACTCACTAGGCCCAGTTTCAATACCGTTGATGCCACTGGATGTGTGACAAAGCTTTCATCAATCATTCTAATATTATCGATGACAATATTGCCACTACTTATACCAAAAATGATTTCCTCCATTACGATAGAAAAGCGACCTATCGGACCATCACCACCTATATCTTCTTGACTAGTACGGACAATGACAGCATCATACGTATTACTCGCACCTTCTCTCTTTACAAAGGTAAGAGGATTATCACCGTCGGCTATCCAGCTTTCTGGATGTACATTTAAGTCAACACTTTGTATAGTGCCATTTGCTTCAAAATTATCGAAGCTGATGCTAAAGGCAATACCCAAGAACTGTTCAACAGTCTGTTGTTCGCTTCCGAGTAACAAGTCAATTTCAAATGTATTGGCATCAGTTATTGTCAGGGTATTCAAATCCAACTCCAAAGACGGATGCAAGGCAGGATCACCACTTACAATGCCATCGTCGCCTGGCGTTCCTGAGATTTGGTTGTACTGAAAATCGATGACCTCTAAGTCTGATTCGTTCACTATTCCATCTCCATTGCAATCGGCATGGATCAAATTCGTTCCATCTGGAAAGGTATCATCCCAGGCTTCTCCAGACTGAGGACTCCACACTTCAGGGACGCCACCTCTGTCAGGCCCAACACTTTCAAATGCCCAACCTAAATAGAGCACATCAATATTGCTCACCTTAGCATTTTGACTGATCTCTCCAGGCCAGACAATCTCGTTTTGCCCCATCGCTGAGTAAACAGTGAGAAGACAAAAAGTAAGAGTAGTAAAGACTATATGTTTGACCTTGTTGACCAATTTGTTGCTGTTAGGTTCTGGTACAAAAGTATCCGGATGAAAGGGCTTATGCAAATACATTTTTATAGATTTTTCAGCTAAATTATGTAGGTTTATACTAGGCGTTTTTAAAAATATCATGAATATGATCTATTTAAACCGTTGATTATCAATTTTAATATAGTTTAAAAATTATAATT
>JBCCRH010000142.1:0-12689 GCA_039208045.1 Bacteroidota bacterium | reverse complement strand
TGTATTTCCAACTTTTAAAATAACTGCATAAACACCAGCCGCCCCAAAAACACTACGATCCAAGCTAATAGTCTGGTTACCAGCAGCTAAGCTTTTTTGCTGCTGATACATTATATTACCATAAAAATCGGATATACTTAGCTGAACTTCACAACTTTCTGCAAGATAAAAATTTATATTGGTTTTTGAAACGAAGGGATTTGGATAATTCTCAAAAAGCGACCACTCAGTGGGGGTAGGTGTGTTAGCTATAGCGCGAAGCACCAGTTTTCTGGCTTCTAATTTTATCTCGTCCTGCTTGTGATAAGCAAGGGGGCGTAATTGAGCTTGACTTATCCAAATGAGGTCTTGTGTTTGGCTGAGCCTGCTAGTGGTAGCTTGCAAACTAAATCGAACCGTATCTACTGTCCCCTGAGCAGTCCAACAAATAGGCAAGTGACCACTATCCAAGTAATTGGTGTTAAAATGTACAGCTTCCATACCTGCACCAGGGATAACTCGAATATTATCCAAAATCGAAGCATCCATGCCAAGCTCTAGCTGAAACCCTTCTAAGGCCTCAGCGGCTATACTGAATTCAGTTTCAAAAGCGGCCCCCCGCTCCCATTGCCGATCTATATAAGATAAGGAAGTAGTACCTAAATTTCTAGGCTCAATACTTTGCAGGTTTTGATCTACTATTGCCGTATTATCTACATCACCTGTTTTTATCCCCACAAAATTGACGTAAGTATCTTGGTTAAGATCAAAAATAGTAGAGCTTTCTGGAAAATTTTCTTGTAATGGATTAGTAGGATTGGCAAATACAAAAGATTCAGGCACAATTCGCCAACTGGTATTACCTTGAAAAACAGAGTCTACCGTCAAAATCACCCGTCGTATAGCAATCAAATCTGCTACCGAAACACTTCCTGAGCGATCAACATCCGCAGCAATTACCTTATAAGGGGAATCTAAAGGCAATACCGCAAGAATATGCCGAGTAACCAAGAGTAGATCAAGTACATTTACCCCATTACCATGATCAGTATCTTTTAATGGGGTAATGGTGTAAGGCCCTCCTTCACGCATGGAAGAAAAAGTAAAGGCCCCCTCTGTATCCGTTTGATAGCTATCTCCCACTGATGGCCCAGTGAGCTTAGTTTCCACATCACCTAACGGATCACCATTTTGCGAAAGCACAAAACCACCAATGTCAAAGAAACCAATGCAAGTGCCGTCCGCATCTTGAGCCTCCAATACAACCGAGCAAGTACTGCGATTATCTGCAAAATCACGCACCCAAATCTCAAGCGTAGTGTATCCTATATCTTGGCAAGAAACAGCGCGATCCAACTGAACAAAAGAAGGGTCAAATGCAAGCGATGCTACCCCACAATTATCACTCAAATCTGTCAAAATATCATTGGGGCTCAAAGCGATACTTTGCTCTATAGGTAACTCTACCCGAAACGTATCAGGACATACAAAAGTGGGAGCCGTACAATCTTCTACCGAAAAGGGTAAAAAGTATTCTCCAAAATTACCACAATCATCAAACACGGAGAAAATAAAAGCATGATTACCAATTGGATAGGTACCAACTACCCGCCACTCATCACTTCCATCTACCATCAATTCCCCGTAAATATCATTCACTACCGACTGATTATTGAGGTACAAGCTCTGTATCACTTCTACAGAATCGGTACAATTATCTGTAATGCTAACCGGAAAATTTACTTCACCAAAGCAGCTTTCCCCTGAAAAATCAGCGGGCACGCAAAAAACTGATTCTCCAATGGCATTTACCTCAGGCGGCACATCATCATAAACCGTAATAATTTGCTGGTATTGATAATAACCAGAAGAAGGCCCTATATCTACGCTTAAAGTAAGACCTTCTCTAAATATTTCGATGCCATCGGCTTGGGCCACATAGCTATCCCCCGTAAGGGTATTCAGATCAATACCATCCCAACGAGGCAGCTCAATAGGCTCCGAACTACCGTCATATTCGCACCAATTGACGATCTGATGGGTGCGCAAAATTCTCAGGCAGGCCGTATCCTCTGGCACTGAAACGACCTCTTCCATCACACTAATATCCAGTAAATCACAGGAAGTAGATAGCACCTCAATATCATCAAATGTAGTTACATTACAGGCTACAGTAGCATCACTTGGCACCGAAAAGCGATAGCTATGCACTGCCTCTAATTGTACCACTTGCGTAAATACGGCTGGTGGGTTGTTAGGGTTATCTCTTGCCGTCCACGTTCGAGTGAGGGTACCAATACCGCAGCTATCTATCTCTTCTTCCATACTAAAGGAAAGCGAAAAATTGCAATTATCGCCAAACTCAGGCGCATCGAAAGCGCTATCTAAATATTGATCAAAATCATCTTGGCACGTCAGGGAAACATCATCTACTGCCACGGCTACAAAGGGAGGCACTCGATCTTCCACAATCACGTCAGCAGTACAGTCATTAAAATTACCATAACAGTCCCAGGCGCGCACCACCACCGGAATAGTATCATTATCACAGAAAAAATCAATAAAAGGGCGAAAAGCAGCATCCGATTCCCCTTCTATCTTCATTCGGATATCTCCTTCACAGCAATCATCGCGGATTCCTCTATCAATATTAAAAGGAAAGATGCGTCCGTTTCCATCTGAAGTAAGCACTAAACTCAGCATGTTTTCACAAATCATCAGAGGAGGATTGTTGTCTAAAACCGTTACCTCCACCATTTCACTAGTCACATTGCCACAATCATCTGCAGCGCGATAAGTAATAGTATGAACACCAATGGGAAGGCCCGGAAAGGGAATAAATCCACCTGCTTGTCCATCTACTCCATTGGTATATTCCGCTTCCCCTATTGGGGTAAGAATGGTATAAGTATAGTCATTGCAGCCATCTATAATCAAGTCGGCAGGGGGAATGAAGCCCGTAGAGGAACAGTTACCTATTCCGTTCATATCGGGAGAGAGGTTAGTGAATACCGGAAATGAACTAGCATTGATAGATGGCCCAGTTTGATCAAGCACTCGAATCAATTGGATGTTGTCTTTCCCTTCACCATCCATATCTATAGGCTGAAAGCCACACTCTTCCAGAACAGTCCACTCTCTAACGATTACGTAATTGGTACTGGGATCGCCACATAGGCCGATTGTATCATCTTCATGTACATAGAATAATCCACAGATTGGTAATTCGACTAAGTTAGGGAGACCCGCTCCTGTGGCAGTGGCTTGTGTAATGGAAGGATCGGCCTGCACATCCGAACATTCAAATATCGTATCTCTAGGAAAGCGAAAATCTTCCATCGCTGCGCGATTAATTTCGATCCGTTGTGCTGCTTCCGACGTATTGCCAAAGGCATCAGTAGCCACCCAGGTTCTAGTAATCACCACTTTGGGATTTCCACATAAAGTCTGCACCGACTCATCTGCATAATTAATCGAAATATCTGAACAATCGGAAGCGCTAGCCATCCCCGTGATGATGGGGTCGGTATCCTGCGCGCAAGTGAGTGTAATGTCTGCTGGTAAATTGATTACTGGTGCGGCCAGATCATTCACCATAATATCGGTCAGGCAGTTTTGCCCAGAGCACAAATCTCTAATATCTCCAATCAAAGGCAGTCCAGCAAACTCCGCTGGCACCACATCACCTAAATTTTGCCCCTGAGGCCCAATCACGCTGATCTCAAATAGGTCGTCTGTCACCACATTGGTCGTCAGCAAAATAGCAGGTACCACCTGAACTTCACAAGACGAAGGGGGCAAGGTGATATTCACACTCGAATTACAAGCCATCAGCTGTGGCGGACGAATAGTGGTAAAAGCCTCTACAGTGGTACTACACCCCGTCTTATTATCGGTATAAAAAGGAGTAGGATCGCCACCAAAGGTGTAGGATACTTTGTAGTCGCCTGTTCCCAATGTAGTAGGATCAAAGATATTGGTGTTGAATACTGCTCCATCATCCAGACGTTCAATCTTCCACAGGGTAGAAATAGGCACTAAATCGGTGATATTGTCATCAAAGCCAGAAGAGGCAGTACCAAAGAGCGTAATCGGAGCTTCACTATCGCAGTAGACTTCACTAAGATTTTCAATCTTAGCATTTGGATAATAACAGGTGTTAGTAATGGGTCCTAAAACCACACTTGGATCAACCATTGGGGCATGCACAAAAGCAAAGTACCCAAGATCACTTTTATGGGCAATAGGAAGCACGTAAATTCCCGTATTCCCAACTTCTGGGATGGGCGTTCCCGCCGATAAGGTGTTTAGTGTAAGTGGATCAAGTACGTTGGCGGAATTCTCTAAAAACCACTGCTGCCCGCTTACTCCGCTGGCCACTATGATTTGATCGTCAAATAGACCTTCCGTTGCAGCTGCTCCATTCTGAATGACAAGCTCGCCTCTGCAACTACAGGGCGGTACAATATCGATGGCAGCATCTTCATTTAGATCAAGGCCAGCAGGCAAAACGTTATTTAAATTTTCGAAGGGTGGCAAGAAATCCCCTGGGATAGCTAGCTGCGGAGCGGCATCCGTTTGTCCGATGACACAGGCCAAGGGCACACCCCAGCACAACAGCAAATAGACCAATGCATATTTGTTCATAGAAGTACTTTTACAGGCAGGCACAGCTTAGGGCCTGTACATTAAATAGTTAGAAAGATTAGGGTGAGTAACTGATACAAAGGAAGGTCGAGGGCAGCCCCTGGAGGAGCATGCATTGGGTAAATGTATAGCCATAATGTTCATCGGATTAAGGGAAAATAAAAAATCTAAATACTCAAAGCTGTCACAAAAATAATGAAAATTTTGATTTGTTATTTACCATAAATCAGGTATTCTTTGTTGTACCAATAAAGGAAAAGTTAAAAACGAACGATACTGATGGATACCCAGCTAAAAAATGAAGAATTAGCACGCTATGCTCGGCATTTAGCGCTCCCCTCTTTTGGATTGGAGGGGCAGCAGCAATTAAAGGCGGGCAGGGTATTGGTGGTTGGAGCAGGAGGCTTGGGTAGCCCGCTCCTACTCTACTTGGCTGCCGCCGGAGTGGGAAATATTGGCATCGTCGACTTTGACGTGGTGGATACTACCAATTTGCAACGCCAAGTGCTTTACACGATGGAAGATATTGGCCAGCCTAAGGCAGTGGTAGCTAAAAGGCGCTTACTAGCTTTGAATCCCCATATCGATATACAAGTATATCAAACCGCCCTTACCTCCGCAAATGCCTTGGAAATTATAGCGGACTATGATATTGTAGCAGATGGAACCGATAATTTTCCTACCCGCTACCTCGTCAATGACGCTTGCGTCCTGGCTGGAAAAGTTAATGTCTACGCTTCTATTTTTCGTTTTGAAGGCCAAGTATCCGTCTTTAATGCCGTGGAGGCCGACGGCACGCGCGGGCCCAATTATCGGCACCTGTTCCCTGTTCCGCCACCGCCCAATTTGGTTCCCAATTGTGCAGAAGGTGGTGTCATTGGGGTGTTACCGGGTATTATCGGTAGCCTTCAGGCCAATGAAGTCATCAAGTTATTGAGTGGGGTTGGTACGCCGCTTAGTGGGAAACTCTTCTTGATGGATGCTGCTGATTTTTCTACGCGTACGTTGAAGATCAGCAAACATCAGGAAGTAAACATCACGGGATTGATTGATTATGAGGCGTTTTGTGGTGTCCCAAAAAAGTCGGCCGCTGAACAGCTCCCCAGTATCTCCGTACAGGAGCTGAAAGCTTGGCGTGAGGAGGGTATTCCGCATCAACTTATCGATGTGCGTGAGCCCTTTGAGTATGAGATCGCAAATTTGGGAGGTTTGCTGCTCCCGAAAGGGCAGCTAGAAGCGCAGCTCGCTCAAATTAGGCGAGACCAGAAGGTGGTGGTGCACTGCCGCACGGGTAAGCGTAGTGCGCAGGTGGTAGAATGGCTGCTGGCAGAAGCAGGATTTACGGAAGTGTATAATTTAGAAGGGGGCATAAGAGCGTGGGCGGAACAAGTAGATGAGGAAATGGTGAAATACTAAATTCTCTACACCTCCCCCACCATCAGGTTGCATCCCCGAATCGCGCTCGCATCCAACCGCCCCAGTACTTCAAAACTGCCATTCGGGTACACCCGCCCGATATCCTCCGTAGCGATAAAGCTGACTGTATCCAAATTAGCTAGGTCGATAATGTTCAACAAGCCAGATTTACCGAAAGGTACTTCCGCCATAGGATCGTTAATTTCTTTGGCCAACAGGCGCATACTAGAAGCGGGCCAAAATAAGCCCTCCCCTTTGCTGTAGGCTTGAGAGAGTAACTCTGTCATGCCATACTCCGAGTGAATATGCTTCACCTGAAATGCTTTTGTAAGAATAGCATGCAGTTCTTGCCGGGTGAGCTCTTTGCGGCGCCCTTTCATCCCTCCCGTTTCCATGAAAATGATGTCGCGATACTCCCCAGGATAGGCTTCCGCCAAATCCCAAAGTGCGAAGCTCACGCCAATGACTAGCGTGGGGATACCAGCCTGCTGATTTTGCTGGAGTAATTGCACTAATTGACGATGCTCGTACAGAAAAAACCCACTTTGTTGGTAAGCAGATTGCGAAATAAAATCATCTACCATATAAACTAGGGAGGACGCAGCGCGTTCCAAGTAGGAAGGCAACAGCCCGAATATACAGTAGTCTTTCAGTGGGCCATAAAACTGCTCAAAAGTAGAGCGGGCTTGCTGCTGATACCAGCTTAGGTCTGCAATAGCGTGTTTGCTTGGGATAGTGCCCGTGGTACCGCTGCTCTCAAACTGCGTGAGAGGCTCCCAAGCTCCGGTTTGTAGAAGGTGATGTTTGAATGTAGAAATGGGCAGAAAAGGAATAGCACTGAGCCGATCGACGCGGGTAGGCTCCATGTGCATTAATTTCAAAAACTGCTGGTATATAGGGTTATGCCGAGCTTGAAACTGGAACACCGCTAGCGCTACTTCCTCAAAGTTCGATGAAGAAAGGGATGTAATCTGTTGTTGAAGCGTTGCGCGTGTGGCGTCGAATGTCATGAATAGCTATTTCTAGAAAAAGGCTTATATTTAAAACAAATAATATACTAATGTTATCAAACCGTCTCTTCGTTGGAATTTGCTGTTTGCTTTTTGGATTGGCATCTTGTGTTCAGCCACCCGATTATCCCGATGAACCTGTCATTTCTTTTGTGAGCATCGGCCCAAGTGTCATTAGTCAAGCTCAATCACAATTAGATACTTCGGTAACGGTCGATATTACCGTTTCGTTCACCGATGGGGATGGCGACCTTGGCTTTGGCCCAGACGAAGGCACTATCGATGTAACAGTGACCGACAGTAGACTAGAACTGCCTGAGGTCTTTACGCTCCCTTTCATTCCAGAGCAAGGTACGGGGAATGGTATTTCCGGCGAAATCACCGTACGAGTATTCGATACCTGCTGCCGAGCAATGCCAGGATTCCCTGGTTGCTTTCCCAATCCAGGAGTCACTGATACGGCATCTTTTACCATTCAGATTATGGACAGAGCGGGCAATATGAGTAATCTTGCGCGAACAGACGTCATCACTATTATTTGTGATTAATCCAATCGACATCTTTGCGCAACAGCGCTAAAGTAGCTGCTTCTTTGCTTCCAATGGTAGGCTGATGGTCATAGGCCCAGCTTGCCATTGGTGGCAGACTCATCAAAATGGATTCCGTTCTTCCACCAGTATGCAGGCCAAATTTAGTTCCTCTATCCCATACTAAATTAAATTCTACATAGCGTCCGCGCCGCAATCGCTGCCAGGCCTTTTCCTGCTCGCCAAATACTTTATCCTTATTCAAGTGTAGCAAATGGATGTAGGTAGGTGCAAAAGCTTCTCCCACTGCGCGAACAAATGCAAAGCATGCCTCCTTAGTAAGGCCTTTCTTTTCGTTTAGGCGATCAAAAAAGATACCTCCTACTCCTCTTGTTTCTTTCCGGTGTGGCAGAAAAAAGTAGTCATCGGCCCAGGTTTTATACTTGGCGTAAAAGTCAGGATGGTGCTGGTCGCATACTTGCTTCAATTGCTCATGGAAAAAGCGAGCTTGCTCGGGTTCAATGTAGTGGGGCGTCAGATCAATCCCTCCACCAAACCACCATTGGTCGTTTGATTCAAAATAGCGAACGTTCATGTGGATGATGGGAACAAGGGGATTGTTAGGGTGTAAAACGATTGAAACGCCTGAAGCAAAGAATTCGCCACCATCCATTTCTAAACCCTTAGCTACTGCTGGGGGCATATCACCAAACACCGCCGAGAAGTTTACCCCACCTTTCTCGATATGCTGCCCTTTGATAATACGCGTCCTGCCGCCGCCGCCTTGTGGTCGCTGCCACAAATCTTGTTGAAATTTGCCTTGGCCATCTGCCGCTTCCAAAGCGGAGCAGATGTCATCCTGAAGCTGCCGAAAATAGCTTTCAATCTGTTCTTTCGCCACCATTATTCTATTCCCAGTTTTGATTTAGCGGCACTTACTACCTTCTTAGCATTCCCTACAAATATTTCTCCGTCGATGAGTATTACGGGGCGTTTTAAAAACGTGTCTTCTTCCAAAATCAACCGTCGATAATCCTCTTCCGTAAGGGTCTGCTCGTGTAGGCCCATCCCTCTGAATTTTCTCGCTCTACGGCTAAATAATGCTTCATACGACCCTGCCTTTTCTTTCATTTCCGCTAGCTGCTCGGGTGTAATGGCCTCTTCTCTGATGTTCTGCAATTCGAACCCTTCGCCATTATTTAGCTCTCCAATAATCCGCTGGCAAGTAGTACAAGTCGACAAGTGATATATTTTATTCATCAGTTTGTAGTAATTTTGGCCCAAAAGTAGCGCATTCCGATGGTTTTGCCATCAACCAAACGTCAAAAACCGAAGTCCATGCAATTCCCTCCTTCTGAGCTCATCATCAACCCCGATGGCAGCATTTACCATCTTCACCTACGCCCTGAAGATATTGCCAATACCATCATTACGGTAGGCGATCCCAACCGAGTCCCTAAAGTCTCCAAATACTTTGACCACTTGGATTTCAAGGCAGAGCGGCGCGAGTTTGTCACCCACACTGGCCGACTGGGCAACAAACGGCTCACTGTCATTTCCACGGGCATCGGCCCAGATAATATTGATATTGTACTTAATGAATTGGACGCGCTTGCCAATATTGATTTTGCTTCCCGAACGCTTAAGCCTCAAAAGACTCAGCTCCGCTTCATCCGCATTGGTACCACTGGTGGGCTTTCTACTTCGCTTCCGCTAGATACCATCGTAGCTTCTGCCTTTGGTATTGGCCTCGATAAC
The DNA here is from genome assembly GCA_039208045.1 of Bacteroidota bacterium. Taxonomy (GTDB): domain Bacteria; phylum Bacteroidota; class Bacteroidia; order Chitinophagales; family Saprospiraceae; genus JBCCRH01. The sequence continues at coordinate 3,352 of JBCCRH010000142.1, read as the reverse complement.
CTCCTTCCTTTTTATGATTATGATAAAAAACTAGAAGCTGGTGGCTTGCGCCAATTCTTTAACACCTTTACTAAGACTCACTGGCAACTCCCTATTGAAGGCTATGCTTTTATGGGCTCCGACTATCTCTTAACACATCTCGCTAAAGAGATTCACCAAGGCATCACGCTTACTTGCCCTGGCTTCTATGCGCCCCAAGGCCGCCACCTGCGCGCGCCTGCCCTACTTACTCCGGATAAACTCAGTCAGTTAGACCAATTCCAATATCGAGGCTTGCACATCACCAATTTTGAGATGGAGACGGCCGCTATCTACGGCCTTTCGCGCTTACTGGGGCACCAAGCTATCTCTTTCAGCACCATTTTAGCCAATCGCTTGGAAGAGACCTTTAGCGCTGATCCAGCAAAGTCGGTAGATAAGTTGATACGGACAGTATTGCGGAATATTTATGAGTGGGAGGAGTAGAAGTGCAGTGGAATATTTTGTGATAAAAATGTAGCTTTATACTATAAAATAGAAAAGAATGATGAGTCTAAATGCGGCAGAGTTACGATCGAATCTACATCGTCAAATAGATGAACTTGATGATAAATTCATAGCAGTTATCTATTCTATGGTAGATACCTATTTAGAGCAACAGAAGAATGATCCCATCATTGGTTATCGAGTCGATGGCACTCCCATTTACGCAAGTGTGGCGAGAAAAGAGTATAAAGCAAGACTAGATGCTGTAGAAAAAGGAGAGTATATCACCATAGAGGAACTAGAAAAAGAATCAACGACATGGCTAAAGGGAGAAAGTCGAAGTATCAGATAAAAAAGGGGCAGCAAGCTGCCCCATTCACAATTTTTGGTAAGTAAGATAGCCTCTAATAAAAATTAAAGCTCGTTTACTTTTTTATGATCAGCCAGGAATTTCTCCAGGCCAATATCCGTCAATGGGTGCTTGAGTAAGCCCAGCATTGCCGATAATGAACAAGTTACGACATCCGCACCAGAGCGTGCTGACTCTACGATATGCTTGGCATTGCGTACCGATGCGGCCAAGATTTCGGTTTCAAAACCTTGAATAGCATAAATTTCTGCAATCTCTTCGATCAAAGCCATACCATTCCACGAAATATCATCGATGCGACCGATAAATGGTGAAACATAAGTAGCCCCTGCCTTGGCTGCTAAGATGGCTTGACCAGCAGAGAACACTAGTGTACAATTGGTGCGAATGCCAATATCACGAAAGTGGCTCAGGGCCTTCACCCCTTCTTTGATCATCGGCACTTTCACTACAATATTGTCTGCAATTTCAGCTAAGCGCTTCCCCTCTTCCACGATGCCCTCAAAATCGGTAGAGATTACTTCTGCGCTCACATCACCATCAACGATTTCACAAATGGCTTTGTAGTGTGCCATTACATTTTCATCCCCCGCAATGCCCTCTTTTGCCATTAAAGAAGGGTTAGTGGTGACCCCATCAAGGATGCCGAGGCCAGCAGCCTCTTTAATCTGACTTAAGCTTGCTGTATCAACAAAAAACTTCATAGTAACTGATATAGTGTTAATTTGACACAAAAATAACCATTCCCACAAGGTTTAGCGAATAAAAGCAGAGGATTTTGGTATTTAATCGTAAATCAAATACTTCTCCCTCATCTTCTTATAGTTAGACAATGCAGGTTCCCAACTTGCTCGAATGGCTGCTTCTGGGGTACGATCAATGATTTGCTGCCGCAAAGTGGCGGTACCAGCTAGTTTATCAAAAAACAGATTTGGCAGGAAAAAGGTCGGTTTATCTTCAAAATTATCGTACAGTTCAAGCAAATAAGATAAATCTAACTGACTCTTTTCTCGAAGCATATTTAGCGGAAGCGTACTTAAGTCATAGCCATTACAGCGCTGATTCTCATGCTTCGGATAGCGCGCGCCGGGCCTAGGTATGGGCTGGAAGCTGAAGTCTGTTGGAGGTAAGTCAGGATGGCCAATGACTTGGAATTGCTGCTCCGTGCCACGCCCTACACTCAGAACTGTTCCTTCAAAGAAACAGAGCGAAGGATATAGGTAGATCGCGCGATTATTAGGCAAATTAGGAGAAGGCTTGATGGGCAGCTCGTAAGCTGTTTGATGATCGTAATTCATGCATGGAATAACTGACAATTCGCACTGTAGTCCGCTTGCTAGCCAAGCTTCCCCATTAATCATCTGAGCATACTCTCCTACTGTCATGCCATGTACGACCGGCACGGGATGCATCCCCACAAACGACTGAAAATCAGCTTCTAGAACAGGCCCATCCACGTAGTGCCCATTTGGATTAGGCCGATCTAAAATAAGTAGCGGGATGCCATTTTCGGCGCAAGCCTCCATCACGTAGTGCATGGTAGAGATGTAAGTATAAAAACGAGCCCCCACATCTTGAATATCAAAAATCATCAGTTCAATCCCTTGCAGATCCTTGGCCAAGGGCTTTTTCTTTTTCCCGTAAAGGGAAATGACCGGCAGTCCTGTTTGACTATCTTTTCCATCCTCAATCTTAGCTCCTGCATCTGCTGTACCACGAAAACCATGCTCGGGGGCAAAAATAGCCTTAATCGTTGTCCCTTTTTGCAGTAGTTGGTCGACAAGGTGCCGCTGGCCCACCATAGAGGTGTGGTTGACGACCATACCAATTACCTTATCATCTATTGCGCTAAGTAGGCGCTCTGTCTGAGCAGCTCCAACGACGACTTGTTGCTCTACTTTTGCTTCGGTTGCCCCAGCAGGTGCAGGCTCCGCCAAATTTCTACCACAATTTATTTTAAACAAAAGCAGCAAAACAACAATTTTTGTTAAATTAGCCATATTAATTAGGATTGAAGAACTAGATCAAATACTATGAAGGCCCATCGCTATGCTATAGTTGACTTGGAAACCACGGGAGGGCGGGCCTCTCGCGATAAAATTACAGAAATCGCCATTGTATTGTATGATGGACAGCAAATAATTGATCGGTACGAAACACTGATTAATCCGGAATGCTACATCCCTTACGGTATTACACAGCTTACTGGCATCACACAAGAGATGGTACAGGAAGCGCCCAAATTTCATGAAGTAGCCAGAAAAGTAGTGGAAATGACAGAAGGAGCTGTTTTTGTAGCGCATAATGTACGCTTTGATTACAGCTTCTTGCGAGCAGAGTTTGCGAGGCTAGGCTTCACTTATACACGTAAACAATTGTGTACGGTACGCCTCAGCAGAAAGGTATTTCCAGGCTTACGCTCTTATAGTCTGGACAACTTAACGCGCCATTTTAGCATATCGGTGTCCCAACGCCACCGTGCTATGGGCGATGCTGAAGCGACGACCACGCTTTTAG
>JBCCRH010000141.1:0-12819 GCA_039208045.1 Bacteroidota bacterium | reverse complement strand
TTTTATCCTTGTACGCGCCCATCACGTTTTTACCATACATAATAGCATAGTAGTAGCGTCCATTAGAAGCATTGAGATGCTCATCTAATAGGAAGTTGGCAGGAGCTGCCGGGTATTTTACATTAGGGTTCTCTTCAGATACCAAGTATCCTATTCCATCTCCTTTTTCACCGTGGCAGATGCCACAGAATTTATTGTATAAATCTTCTCCTCGCTCTAGCCCATCTGCAGTTATTGGATACGGATTATCAATAACCTCAGCTATAGCACGAGTTCGCTCTTCCTCAGAATCGCCATAATAAAAGGGTACACTTCCATTTACAGGTACAGAGATACTATGCAACTGATCACCACCAGCTAGCACTTGCTCTGCCTTACCTTTATCACTTACTGTACGAGCCAGCTGAACGCCAGCGTAGCCTCTTGGTACCGTTCCACTCACTGGAAGTCCAGGATTAGCTAGTTCCTTTAACTTAACCGTACTGAGGGTATCCCAAGTATTAAGACCGTAATAAGAGAATACGTTGGATTCCTGGGCCAGTGAATGCCCCATATCAGGCATATACTCACTACCGGTATAGTTTCCATCGGGTGGAGAGCAGCTATACAACACGAAGGCTGCGGCTATAACTATGATGGCAGATTTTATATTTTTCATCAGTCTAATTTTGTCTTCCTTTGTTTAAATAGTCTTTGTATTCACCTCCGAAGCACCAGTGCTCGTAAAAAAGCCTTTCAACTCATCTACCTTGTTATCATCCGCTCCATTCGTATCAAAGGCAATACAAAACTTATCGTCTGTAATCCGCTCGTCAAGTACTTGGTTAATTACACCAGGCCCTAACCCACAAATGATATAGAAAGTTACCACCATACCTACAGCAGCAAATAATACCGTTACCTCAAACGTGATAGGAATGAAGGCAGGAGCCGAAAAATAAGGCTTACCTCCAAAAATGATGGGCCAGTCGCGTGTAAATACCCAGGTCATAAACGAAAAAGCAGTGAGCAGACCTATGGCTCCATAAACGAAACCCGATATGTGCAAGCGGCTTTCAGATAGCCCCAGTAGTGGATCGAGTCCGTGTACTGGAAATGGCGTGTAGACATCCATGATATCGAGATGCTCTTCACCAGCTTTTTTTACAGCCTTTAACAGAATTTCTTCATCATCATAAAGGCCATATAAGACATCTGTTTTTCCTGTTTCCATATTTATTTATAGTCTTGAAGAACGTACGGGCCGCCCTATATTTGTTTGATTACAGCTGATTTATACTTATTGCTCTTTTTTCTCTTCTTTTGCCGCTTGTTCCACTTCCTCATGGTCATGATGATGAGCATGAGCACCACTGTACTGGTCGCCGGAAGACTTTAGGATACTCTTTACTTCTGCAATAGCAATTACAGGTGCTACCCGACAGAAAATCAAGTATAATGTGAAGAATAATCCCATAGTACCAATGAACAAGCCTATTTCTACCCAAGTAGGCGTATAATAACTCCAGCTTGATGGCAAATAATCACGAGCCAAAGTAGTAGCAATAATCACGAAACGCTCAAACCACATACCGATATTCACGAAAATAGACATCACAAAAGTGACCATGATACTGCGACGATACTTCTTCACCCAGAAAATCTGTGGAGAAATCACATTACAAGTCATCATACCTACATACGACCACCAATAAGGCCCTAATACTCGGTTATAGAAGGCGTATTGCTCATAGATATATCCCGAGTACCAAGCGATGAATAGCTCCGTCAAGTATGCTACCCCCACGATAGTACCCGTTACAAGAATCACCTTATTCATACTCTCAATGTGAGCCAGAGTAATGTACTCTTTCAGATTGAGGATTTTCCGAGTAAGAATCATCAACGTTTGTACCATAGCAAAACCCGAGAAGATCGCACCAGCTACGAAGTAGGGTGGGAAAATCGTGGTGTGCCAACCAGGGATAACAGAAGTAGCAAAGTCAAAAGATACAATGGTATGCACAGAAAGTACCAGAGGAGTTGCTAGACCTGCCAAAATCAAGGATAAGCTTTCCCAACGTTGCCAGTGCTTTGCAGCACCTGTCCAACCAAAAGCTAAGAAATTATAGAGGCGCTTGCGCAAGCCTTTAGCACGATCCCGTACAGTAGCAAAGTCTGGAACTAGACCAGTATACCAGAATAAAAGAGATACCGTGAAATAGGTAGAAATAGCAAATACGTCCCACAGCAAGGGAGAGTTAAAATTCACCCAAAGTGGCCCTCGTGTATTGGGATATGGGAAGATGAAAAAACCTAACCAAAGGCGTCCCATGTGTATCAGAGGGAACTGCCCTGCACAAACTACCGCAAAAATGGTCATCGCTTCTGCCGCTCGGTTTACGCCTGTACGCCATTTTTGACGGAATAGCAACAGGATAGCAGAGATCAAGGTACCCGCATGACCAATACCTACCCACCAAACAAAGTTGGTAATATCCCAACCCCATCCAATAGTGCGATTTAAGTCCCAGCTTCCAATGCCAACCCAAACGGTCCAACCTAAACAAAAGACATATAAACCTAATCCCATCACAGAGACGATGAAAGCAAGCACCCAAGCGGCACTAGGGGTACGCTCTGTCGGGGTACAGATGTCTTCTGTAATTTGCTTGTAGGTTTTCCCTCCTACTATTAAGGGGTCTCTTATAGACGATACATGTGCACTCATGTCTGAAATTTTATCAATTATTATGCGTCTAATTCTTCTTTTCTGTTATTGATCTTCGCTGTGTAGAACACAGAAGATTGTGTGTTAATCTCCTCTAAGACAAGGTAGTTTAATGGATTTTCTAGTCGCTTAGACAGATCACCATCCTTATCATTACGATCACCGAAGACAATTGCTCCTGTTGAGCAGGCAGTCTGACAAGCTGGGCGCACATCTGCATCGACCAACTTCCGCTGCTCTCTCTTTGCCGTTAACTTTCCTTCCTGAATACGCTGTACGCAGAAGCTACACTTCTCAATTACACCACGAGAACGAACCGTAACATCCGGATTTAGTACCATGCGTGTCAAGTTGTCCGCATAGAATGGCACTTCTTCACCACCAACATAGTTTTCGTTGTATGCAAACAAATCGGCAGTCGTATAATCTAACCAGTTGAAACGGCGTACTTTGTATGGGCAGTTATTTGCGCAATAGCGCGTACCAATACAACGATTATAGGTCATTTGATTAAGGCCTTCTCCACTGTGGTTAGTAGCTGCTACAGGACAAACATTCTCACATGGTGCGTTATCACAGTGCTGGCACATCATTGGCTGGTATACCACATTCGGATTTTCGTAGTCTCCATAGTAGTAACGGTCAATACGTAGCCAGGTCATTTCATGGTGACGATGTACTTCTCTCCTTCCAACTACAGGCACGTTATTTTCAGCTACACAAGCCACTTGACAAGCTCCACATCCCGTACAGGCATTCAAATCAATATGCATTGCCCAATGATGCCCTTGCGAATAGTAGTTCTCTTGAAACTCATCGTAAGGATACAGTGTATGAGAATTTAATTTCTGCGCCTCTCCTCTCTTTTCTTCTATATGCTCTTCAAGCTCTTTTAGCTCACTTACATTGGCCTTGTAAATAATAGATCGATTGGTGATACCACCTTGGTAACCCTCACCGATCGTCATCGCTGCTTTCTCATCTACATTTAATGGTTCCCCAGTAGACTCGGACATTACCACTTCTCCATTTTCATCTCGTGCAGTCACTCCCATCGTATGGTGATACTGAACACAAGGGAATTCTAAATCTTTATCAACTTTATCAGATACATCCACCTGGGCAGCATAATACTGTGTGTTACCATCACTATCTACTGTCAACCAAGGATTTACATCAACACCTACATTATTTCCTAGTGCTCTACCCATCTTACCGGTAGTGGTACGACCGTACCCCAACGCTAGTGCAACTGTTCCTTCTTTTTGTCCAAACTGTCGGATTGCTATACACTTTTCTACCCGACCACTGATGGTAACTTCTACCTGATCCGCTTCACTGTAGAATTCGCTTTGATTGAGGTCTTTGAAAGAAGTAAACTCATTTCCACCTTCCCATCTTACTGGTATAGCCAGGTAATTCCCCCAGACGCAGCGTGTAATTGGGTCTGGCATCTCCATCAACCATGGGTTGTTAGCAAATTGCCCGTTCCCCATATTCACGGTTTCAAAGAATGAGATTTCTAATTCGCTAGTGGACGGTTTGGTAACTTTTTGGGCAGCTGCACCTGGATTTCCGCTGTAAGCTAGCGAAGCGCCTTCTACTGGTACTTCAAAAACACCATCATGTAAGGCACTGTCCCAGAATACCTGGAAAGTAGTGTACTCTGATTGCTTCGTAAATATTGCCTCTTGCCAGTGTGCCTTCAGATAATCCATATATGGTTGATCGGAAGCAGCGTTTATGTTCGGGCTTTGTGCCCAACGCAGTAAGGTTTCTTCTGTTTGTCGAGTTCCAGGACGACCAATGGTAGAAAAGATTGGCGCAATAGTAGGCTGTATCAAACTATACTGCCCACGCTTTGCCTCTACATCTCCCCAGCTTTCCAAGTAGTGATGCGTAGGGGTTGCATAATTGCACAGTTCCATCGTTTCATTTGGAGTGACTGCCATAGATACCTTAAGGTCAACTTTGGTCATTCCTTCCCGAAACTTAGCTGCATTCGCTACATCATAAGCTGGATTAGCCCCATCCATTACAAAAAGGGCATCTACACTCCCAACATTCATTTCTTGAATGAGCGCCTGAATAGCTTTATCATCACCCTGGCGTTGCATAGAAGCGCGGTCAAAAGTGATCGTATTGCCATAACTTTGGAGCATATTATTGATTCCATTTACCAACGATTGCTCACTCTTGTTATTCGAGGCCGATACCACTAGTGACTTTCCAAGATTAGCTACCAGTTCTTTGGCTACTATCTTAAATTTCTTGTTCAAACGGTCTGTGAGCTTAGGCCCACTTACTTTACTATTTCCGGTTAGAGCAGCTACTTCATTGTAAAGGGACACGATTGCTGCACCCTGCTCAGAAGGCTTCACCAGAATTCTATTATCTGCATTAGAACCTGTTAGGCTCATATGACTTTCCACCTGTACGTGCCATGACATTTCGGGCTTATGAATGTCTACTTTTCTATTTAGAATGTAACCGTCTGAGTATTCACAAGGAGATATCCAAGTTCCTAGAAAGTCCGCGTTAAAGCTTACAATTACCATGGCCTTACCAAAGTGATAGTCAGGTATCACTCTTTGACCAAAATCAGACTCGTTGGCTTGGAGCTGTGCAGAAGAGGAAACAGGATCGTAGCTAACTACCTTTGTCTTAGGAAACTTGCCAATAAATTCACTAATTGCCTTCTTGCTTGTTGGACTCATATTGGTATGTGATACAATACGAACAGTACTCGCAGGACTCAACTTTTTAGTGATCTCCCCATCAATCGTTTCCCAGCTAGCAGTCTTTTCTAGGCTTCCCTCATTGATTTTGCAAGGCCCGTCTAATCTACTTGTATCATACAGACCTAATACACTAGCCTGGGCGCGAGGAGAAGTACCCCCGTGCGTAATCGGAGATAAAGTATTCCCCTCAATCTTGATGGGTCTTCCTTCTCTAGTCTTAACTAAGATAGGAGCATAGTCTCCGCCATTTACAAAAGTAGTAGCATAATAAGTAGCTACACCAGGCACAATCTGGTCAGGTTTTACTACGTAGGGGATAGCTCTCTTTACTGGTATTTCACATCCTGCAGCTAGGGTTGCTGCTCCCAATCCGAATCCTAAATATTTCAAGAAATCCCGACGGCTAGTTTCCACATCCATTGCTTTGTCGTTAGCCATTTGGCCAACTACTGGCAATTCTACAAACTCTTTATCTGCCGCTGTATTCAATGCTGGGTCGTTAGTAAGATGTTCGACCCCAACCCATACTGGATTATTTTTGCTTTTCATTATTATAGTTTATAGCTGAGAGGTACTCCTCCTGAAAACTCTTTTTGGTATTACAATAATATTTGCCTGTTCTAGTAATGGCACTTTTGGCACTCCAATCCGCCAATTTCCTCTACAGTTACCTTATCGCGTTCCCCATTGGCTATTTCCTTATGATATTTCTCATAAGACTTGTAGTACTCATTGTCTTCAAATTGTACCTCCGTTTCGCGGTGACAATTGATACACCATCCCATGGATAGTGGAGCATATTGCTGTACCACCTCCATTTCTTCCACTTGACCGTGGCACTGTTGACACTCTACCTTACCTACTGTCACGTGCTGCGCGTGATTAAAGTAGGCATGATCTGGTAAGTTGTGAATACGCACCCATTCAATAGGCCCTTGTATGCGATCATCGCCCGTGGCTCTATCAGTCAAGGATTCTACAATACCATCCCACTGCTCTTTAATCAATTCTTCCCCTTCATCGTCCAAAGTTCCTGCTTCTTTTACATAAGTATCACCAATCCACTTGGTGAAGATTTCTTTAATCTCTTCCGTACTCATGTCTTCGTAATTCTCGATATACTTGCCGGTATTTGGATCCCAACCTACAGAAGCATAGATTTTCGTCAATTCGGCCGTTCCATATTCGGAACCAACTTTAATGGCGGAGTGGCAGTTCATACAAGTATTAGCCGCAGGAATTACAGAGTGCTTGCTACGACGAGCACCATCGTGACAATATTGACAGTCAATTTTTTGTAAACCAGCATGTGTTGCATGTGAGAATTTGATGGGTTGCTCTGGAGCATAGCCTTGCTGACGCCCAAGCATAATTGCGTTATTCACCGTAGTGTATCCCCCTAACACCACCAAAGCAAAAATTACAAAAGCAATCACCCCTTTGCTCGTCAGGATGTCTACTAATGTACGACGAGTGGGATTTGTATTGCCTTCGCGTGCTTGTATTAGGTAATTTAGGTTAGATAAGATGCGCGCCAGTACTATAGAAAGGATTCCAAGAATTACCGCAAGAACAACAAATAAAAGTGTGTTGTCTTCTTCTTCTTCTGCTGCAACAAAGTCACCTCCTACAGGACCAACCACCTTCGGTTCGCTGGTGTACACATCATCTATGTAGGCTAGAATGTTCTCAATCTCTTGATCGCTTAGATTGAAGTTATTCATCAAATTAGGCTTCCACTCCTCCCATAGTTCTACAGCACGTGGATGGCCTTCGTTAATTTGAGCTTGAGAGTTACGAATCCATGAGTACAGATCTTCACGCGGGTACTCTGCCCAGCGTTCCTCCACACCGCCTAGAGCAGGACCGGTGAGGTCGTCCTTCATGTTCTTGTTATGACAGCTTGCACAATTATTTCGGAAGAGTGCTTTTCCTGCCTCTAAATCGACAGCTTCTTGCGCAAAAGAAACACTGGAGATTAATAGTAGAGACAATAAGAGTAGCATTCGGCTAACTAAAGTCTTATATATCATCTGAGCTGTATGTTTAAATATGATCAACGTTCTAGTTCGGTTCAAGTATGACTTTCAGAACAAATATAAAGTTCGTATACCTTCTTTAACAACTTTTAATTAGAAAGTCCTATCTATTTAGATCCCGTCTAAATTAAGTAAAAATTAACGTTTAAAAGCCTTGTGAAATAAGGTGTGGGTGGGAAAAGATACATATACTTTTTGTTTGCTTACACTATTATGACACTTACCGTTTATTTGGTAAAAATGGCTTTCTCCAATTAAACAGCAACTTTGGCCTTTATGTGCGGGTAAGGATCATAATTTTCTAAAATAAAGTCTGCATACTGGAATTTAAAAATGGAATCCACTGAGGGGTTGAGTTTCATTACTGGCAGAGGGCGAGGTGTACGCGTAAGCTGTAATTTGGCTTGTTCCTGATGGTTATTGTACAAGTGTACGTCCCCGAAAGTATGCACAAAATCACCAAGCTGTAGCCCACAGACCTGAGCCATCATCATAGTTAGCAAGGCATAAGATGCAATATTGAAAGGCACACCCAAAAATACATCCGCAGAGCGTTGATAGAGCTGACAAGAAAGCTTGCCATCCGCAACATAAAATTGAAATAAGGCGTGACAAGGGGAAAGAGCCATCTCTTGGAGTTCCCCAGGATTCCATGCCGAGACGATAATCCTTCTTGAGCTAGGGTTCGTTTTTAACAATGCTACCGCCTGTTCTATCTGGTTAATAGTCTGTCCATTGGGCTTTGTCCAGCTAACCCACTGCTTGCCATATACTGGCCCCAAGTCTCCCTGCTCATTGGCCCACTCATTCCAGATACGCACTCCATTTTCTTGCAAATACTTTACGTTGGTGTCGCCTTTAAGAAACCACAAAAGTTCGTAGATAATAGACTTCAAATGAAGCTTTTTTGTAGTCACTAAAGGAAAGCCCTTCGCTAAGTCAAATCGCATTTGATAGCCAAAAACACTCTTCGTTCCGGTGCCAGTTCGATCTTCTTTTGATACGCCATGATCTAGAATGTGCTGTAACAAATCATGATATTGCTTCATAAATAAGCGGATATACGTTAAAAAGAGTTAAAAAGAGTTAAAAAGTAGTAGAGCTCAGCTCAACTATGCCTGCAATATTACTGTTTTGATGGAAGTAGCCAAAACAATTTGTCAATTAACCAACAAAACGATCATGCAATCCACCATTCATTTTATACTGACGATTAATTGGTTTGCCACATGCAAACCACTTTGCGTCAAGTATGTGTGCATCAGCCTATTAGCAATTGTTATGGTCAATAGTGCTTTTGCTCAGGAGAATCAGTGGGAACCCAAAAAAGAAACTGATAATCTTAGCGTCTACTACAGAGATGTCCCCGATTCAAAGCTCAAGGAACTAAAAGTCAGCACTACTTTCCGAGCCAATCTTTCTACCATTGTAGCTGTACTCCGCGATGTTCCTGCCTATCCCCTTTGGATTTATGGATGTGAAGCTGCTGAAGTTGTAGAACGGAAAGATAATGCCAACTATATTTATGCCCAGATGGATTTTCCGTGGCCCCTATCCGATAGAGATTATTATGCAAAGGCAACACTCCATCAAGATTCCCAAACCAAACAAGTCACTTCATATCTTGTGGCGCTTCCAACTTATAGCTCTGAGAAAGAAGACTTTGTGAGAATCCCAAAGATGGAAGTCACCTGGATATTTACGCCTTTAGACAAAAATACAGTTCAATTAGATTATCTGTTAAGCTCTGATCCTGGAGGAGCACTCCCCTCTTGGCTCGTCAATATGTTTTTAGACAAAGGGCCGACTAAGTCTTTAGCACGCTTTCGCGAAATGCTGCAATTAGACAAATATAAAAATCAGAATTTCGCCATCATTCAGAATTAATTCTTGACACCTTTATGGCAACTATGCTTCTTTGACGTTGTTGCTTTGCAAAGATTTTGGTTTAGTAACAGCCAAAGAATAAGTTCCGCATTTTGGCAAGGGGATTTTGCTCCAAGACAAGGCGAAAAATGCAGGCGATGCCTTAGCATCGGCGAGGCTTTTCAACGCAGTATTGGAGCAAAAGAGCCAGCCATAAATCGAGAAGTTATTTTTTGACTGTTACTCATAGCATAAAAGATTTATGAGTTACAGAAGCATGCATGAATGTGCCATTGACTTAGAAAAAAATGGCCACCTTGTCCGTATAAAAGAGGAAGTAGATCCTAATCTGGAAATTGCAGAAATTCATCGTCGCGTGTTCGATGCTGGTGGGCCAGCCTTACTATTTGAAAAGGTGAAAGGAAGTCCATTTCCTGCTATTTCTAATATATATGGCACCTTTGAGCGCACTGATTTCATCTTTAGACATACCATTGATAAAGTCCAGAAAGTCATTGAGTTAAAGGCTGATCCTACTAACTTTTTCAAAAATCCCTTTCGGTATTTGAGTGCTCCCGTTACGGCACTTTCGGCACTCCCCATGCGGAGCAGATTTGGCAGCCCCATCACTTTTGGTGAAACCACTGTTGACCAACTTCCACAGATAAAATCTTGGCCAGATGATGGAGGAGCTTTTGTAACCTTACCACAAGTATTTACTATGCCGCTTGGCAGCTCTAATTTGATGGAGTCTAACTTGGGAATGTATCGTATTCAGTTATCTGGCAACGAATATATACTCAACAAGGAAATTGGAATGCACTACCAATTGCATCGAGGAATCGGAGTACACCATACGCAGTTCAATGAAAGTGATGAGCCTTTTAGGGCATCAATATTTGTTGGCGGCCCACCCTCTCATGCATTCGCTGCCATCATGCCTTTGCCAGAAGGGCTCTCGGAGCTAACATTTGCGGGGATGCTAGGTGGCCGTTCTTTTCGCTACACTAAACGCAATCAGTTTTATTTGTCTAGCGATGCTGATTTTGTAATTACTGGCGTCATCCGCAAAGGAGAAAAAAAACCTGAAGGCCCTTTTGGAGACCATCTGGGCTACTACAGTTTGCAGCATGATTTCCCAGTCATGGATGTTGAAAAAGTGTACTATCGAAAAAATGCCATTTGGCATTTTACCGTAGTCGGTCGCCCACCGCAGGAAGATTCTAGCTTTGGTTATCTAATTCACAAAATGGTCAAGCTGCTGACTCCACAAGAATTTCCTGGCATCAAAGAGATCAATGCAGTGGATGCAGCAGGTGTTCACCCACTTTTGCTTGCTATTGGTAGCGAACGATATATGCCTTTTCGGGAAAAGGTACCAGAAGAAATTCTGACACAAGCAAACCGCATTATTGGTAGTGGTCAGACTTCTCTTGCCAAATTTTTATGGATTGCAGATCAAGCAGATAATCCTAAATTAAGCACACATGACATACCGGATTTCTTCCGCCATGTGCTAGAGCGAGTGGACTGGACGCGTGATCTTCATTTTCATACCAAAACGACCATCGATACACTCGATTATTCAGGCTCTGGCTGGAATGCAGGTTCTAAAGTCATTGTCGCTTGTCGAGGAGAACAGAAGAGAACACTAAAGGCAGAACTACCCGATAACTTCAGCCTTCCTACCGGCTTTAGCCAACCTACTTTTATACAAAAAGGAATTCTTGCTATTCAAGGGCCTAAGTTTACTGCTGACGACTCCTATCAAGATTGTAAGCGACTGGTTGAGCAGTTAAAAGGCATGTCCTTAGAATCCATTCCACTCATTTTGGTGGTTGATGATCCTACTTTTGTAGCGCAGACTTTGAACAATTGGTTGTGGGTAGGTTTCACACGAGCTAACCCCTCTCACGATATTCATGGAGTTGATGCATTTACAGAGCATAAACATTGGGGCTGTAGAGGCCCACTAGTCATTGATGCGAGGATTAAGCCACACCATGCGCCACCATTAATAACTGATCCTACCGCAAGTGCACTTGCCGATCGACATTTTGCGAAAGGAGGGGCCCTGCATGGGATGCTTTAAGAGGATTTCTGGTATATTTGTCGTTCTATACCTCCAAATGCTGGCGTTTTAATGTTTGCAGAGAAGCACTATCCTGAAATGATGTTACCAGAAGAGCTGGATGCCTACCTCGCTAGCGGCTGGTATCGGATGGGGCAGACTATTTTCACGACTCATTTCCTTTGTTTTGGTGATCAGTTTTATTCTGCTATTTGGATTCGGCTTCACTTAGGGGATTATAGCTTTCGTAAATCATTGCGAAAGCTCATCCGAAAAAATCTAGATCAATTTACGGTCTCTTTCCATCGTGCTACTATAACACCCGAAAAAGAACGACTGTACAGAAGATATAAAGGCACCTTTCCCGGAATCTTGGCCCCTACCCTACGCGATTCTTTACTGGACGGAGAAGATTATAATATCTACGATACGTATGAGGTACGTGTACGAGATCATAACCGTTTGGTAGCGCTTAGCTATATGGATAAGGGTAGTAAGGGGCTAGCTAGCATTACCGGTATATATGATGGCCAATATCGTAAGCATAGCTTGGGTTTTTTCACTATGCTTATGGAAATTGCATTTTGCTTAGACCATGGTATTGAATACTACTATCCTGGATATGTTGTGCCGGGGTACTCTCGATTTAATTACAAATTGAGAATTGGAGAGGTAGACTATTTTAATTTGCAGAATAATAAATGGGAACCCTTCACTAGCTTAGCTCAGGAGGATATTCCGATAGAAAAGATGCGTCGCAAGCTATCTGATCTCTACCTACTGCTCCATCAAGCTAGCTTTCCTTCTAAGGTTTATTATTATCCTTTATTTGAAGCTAACTTGTTTGGCTTTTGGAAGGCCCCTTATTTTGATTATCCGATCTTCATCTTTTTGCAACATCCTGCCTCGGATCATTATCTTCTAGTCGTTTATGACATTACCCAATCCGTTTATCTCATTGTGAGATGCTCGAATTTTGATGATCTACAGTTTTACTTCAATGAATCTTACGTCAATTCATTTGATCAGAACCGATTTTTCATGGAATTAATAGTACTAGATCAGATTTTGTACGTGTGCCCCACTAAGGAGGAAGCCTTTCAACTCATCTTACAGAAATTCGGTAAAATCATTAAGTAGCAACAATCAATAAAGGTCTTAAAATATAGAAAGGCTGCTTTGGACTCATCCAAAGCAGCCTTTCAAATTTCATACAGCCACACTAAGTGCGACTGTATGAAGTATTAAGACTGATTACTCAATGATAATCATCTTCTTCGTAGCTGTGAAATCAGCTGTTTCTAATGTGTAGTACAATACACCAGCAGGTAGGCTAGCGCTGTTGATGATTACTTCATTGTAACCCTTAGCACCATCCTGACGTACTAGCTG
>JBCCRH010000140.1:0-12833 GCA_039208045.1 Bacteroidota bacterium | reverse complement strand
CTGTACCCCAGATGATCTAACGATCAAGGTATTCCTGGATGCGTTTGCGGATGGCATTTTAGATGGGCAGTTAGATGCTACACAAGTAGTAGGTAGCTATCCAGATTACACCATCAGAGGCGAGTATCCGATAGGTAGCCATGCTTTTGAAGTACATGTAGAAGATGGCTGTGGCAACGTAAACAGTGTAGAGATACCATTCTCTGTAGTAGACTGCAAAGCACCGGTACCAACTTGTATTAATGGTTTATCCATTGAGCTAATGCCAACCGAACCAGGCACGGACGCTGATGGCGATGGAGATATTGACACTGGAGCGATGGGTATATGGGCGAGTGATTTCATAGCCAGCCCAGTGAGTGATTGCTCCGAGCCGATCAAATTCTCGATCAATAGAGATGGGGATACGCCAGACATCAACCAGACGGGTATCGTACTAACATGTGATGATCCATCAACTTTGATTGTAGAGATTTACGCCTGGGATAGCGCCTTCAACCCCTACGCGGTGCAGCCAGATGGTACGGTAGGTGGGCCGAACTACGACCACTGTGAGACCTACATTTTGATACAGGATAATATGTTTGATGTATGTGGTTCAACAGATGGTACCGGAGGTATTGCGGGTGTGATAGAAACGGAGTGGAACAATCCAATAGAAGATACCGAAGTACTGGTGAGTGGCGCAATGAACGAGCTAATGCTCACCGAAGTAGATGGCTTGTATGAATTCAACGGCCTACCAGCTAATGAAGACTACACCATCACCCCACACAATGATCAAGATCCATCCAATGGGGTATCGACTTACGATTTAGTGCTGATTCAGAAGCACATCTTGGGAGTCGATCTATTGGATAGTCCATACCAGATCATAGCAGCAGATGTAGATAATACAGGAAGCATCAGCGTATCAGACTTGATCATGATCAGAAAGGTGATCTTATCGGTAGAAGATGCCTTCCCGAACAATACGAGTTGGCGCTTTGTAGAAGCAGCCTATGAATTCCCTGATCCACAAAACCCATGGCTGGAAGAATTCCCAGAAGTGGTAAGTGTGAATGATCTAGGCATAGATGAGCTAGTAATTGGCGACTTTATCGGTGTGAAGATCGGAGATGTATCAGGCGATGCACAACCGAATAGCTTGCAAAGCATCGAGAATCGCTCGATAGGCGAGTGGGGCATTGAGGTAGCGGATGAAAAAGTAGAAGTAGGTCAAGTACGAGTACCATTCCGGGCTAGTGATTTGGCTAACCTACAGTCGTACCAGTTTACCTTACAGGTAGCAAACGCACAGATCGTGGAAGTAGAATACGGCAGTGCAGGAGCAGACCACTTTGGCATGCGCTACATAGACGAAGGCGTAATGACGATCAGTTGGGATGAGCGCAGTGCACTAAGTACAGACGAAGTATTATTCACCTTAGTAATCCAAGTAGAGCAAGCCGGTCGCTTATCGCAAATGCTACAGGTAAGTTCTCGCTACACCAAAGCAGAAGCGTACGATCGAGTAGATCAGCAGCGCGACATCCGCCTACGTTTTGGCGAAAGCCAGCTACAGAAAGTGTACGAGCTACACCAGAACCGTCCAAATCCATTCCAGGATAGAACGGTGATCAGCTTTGAGCTACCAGAACAGATGGAGGCGACCATCAAGATCAGAGATGTACAGGGTCGACTCTTGCACCTGATCAGAGGGGCGTATGCAAAGGGGTACAATGAGATCAGCCTGAAAGCGGCAGATGTGAGAGCCAAGGGCGTACTGTACTACGCCTTGGAGACGGAAGACTTTACGGCAACGAAACGAATGATGGTACTAGAATAGTGGGTTGCTCTCGGCTGCGCTCGATCAACGTATCGAGCACGAAGCAGTTGATCGAGCGAAGTAGTTGATCGAGCGGAGCCGAGAGCAACTACTTCGCTCAGGCAAAGAAGCGCGTTAGAATTGCGTTTTATGTGATTTAATTTTCGAGACTGTTCGTCCACCTCAGGTGGCCGGGCAGTCTTTTTTTTTGTTTGAAGCGGCACGATAATTAATAGATGTATGATAAATAAATAACGGAAATATTAAATAAAAGTATAGCTATCAGGCAGTTATAATTTTTTTATAAATTTTTGATCACTTTTTAGACTTACGTAAAAGTAATAAAATGTCATGAACAGAGCAATGCCCAGCTGCTATCTTCACCATATAGTTAAAGAAAGGCCTTCGATGATCCGTCCATTTCAGATGGGTAGATCACAAAGGTTTTGCCATTATAGCTAGATGGAAAAATTATTTAAAATATTGGTTATAAGAAGTTTATATTTTTTAGAGTCAGTAATAAGATAAAAATAGACTTACGCAAAAATAGAATTTAGTCCAGAGCTGACTTGCATAGGCTCGCTACCTTAGCGACAGCAACAAGCAAGGTACATTTTCAAGATTTAAAATTCGGGTATCAGTCATCAGGTAGGTAGTGAAAAATGACATTCACTGCCCTTAGATCGCTATGCCCATTTCGGATAGAATCATCTCATGAAGTACGCACCAAAGGGGTGCATAAGAAGCTTAATCATTACCGTTATGAAAATTAACATCACGAATTTCGCTAGTAACGTATTCACTATTTTGTTCCTCGGGCTGCTGTTGAGTAGTTTGGGGTATTTTACATTTAATCTAAGTCGAGCGCTGACCCAGGAAAAATGGCAGGTGGTAGATGGAGTATGCCAGGCGCATACCCTTCAGTATGAAGCAACGATCAGTCAGAAAGAAGTTGCTTTTGTCGATCCTGCTACCCAAGCATCTTGGGGGATGACTTGGGCCAATACCGGAGTGGTAGAGGAAAGCGAGCAGGAAGACGAAGTCTGGGTAAAAGACGCTTTCTCTTCCGCTGATTTACGGTTTTACACCACTGATGAGCAGCAACTATCCTACGATATTGTGCTTCGCCCTTTGGCAGCTATAGAGCAGGTGCAGTTCGACATTGGAGCGTATGAAGAGGCCTATATCGACGACAGTGGGGCCTTGAATATCATCAGGGAACGCACTAAGGTGAGCCATAGTCCGCCCTACGCCTATCAAGAAATTGATGGTGAAAAAATTGAAGTCGAAAGTGCCTTCCTCCTTGAGGACGGTGTTTTGTCGTTTGAGGTGGGGGCATATGATGCGGCCCATGAATTGGTGATTGATCCGACAGTGAGTATGATGCTACTGGCGCCATGTATGCCATTGGATTACAATATTGTGTCTAACAAGCAAATGATTACCTTCACCTCTACGCTTACTTTTGGAAATACAGCTAATGTCAATCTATTTACTGACGGAATAGCTGGTAATCAGCAAGCGTTCTGGTGGAACAATTTCCAGAATATTGTCAATCAGGAGTTCTTGAGAATGCAGTTCCCCACTCCAACAGCATTGATTGGTATTGAAATGACTGGCTCTTTCATGCTAGATAATGGCTCTACCTATCGTATTGAAGGGAGCAACGACGGCTCAAACTGGACTGCTGTTACAGGCACACAAACGTTTTCTACTACTGCAGGTCCTGGTGCTTATGGAGCAACTAGCGATTCTCGTAAATTCCCAATAGCAGGCAATACTACAACATATACTTACTATAGAATTTTTGGACTAAGTGGGCGGACTCGGTTTAACTGGGTATCAGAAATATTCTTTGGTGTTTCAGCAGCTAATCAATCTGGCTTAGCTAATATTACCTGTGACCAAAATGGTACTACCTATGCCGCTGCGGATGATTTTATCACCTTCAGTCTTGATCCTTGTGGAGGTACAGGTACCTATACGGTATCGGCATCTGGTGCTACTATTGCTACTCCTGGTGGTACCCTTAGCGCATCTGCTACTGGTACGTTTGGTAATGCCACCTTCTTCCGCCTGGGAGATGGCTCTGCGGGGGGAGGCAATGTAACGCTTACCATTACAGGCTTTGATGACAATATGGACATAGTAGAAACCGTCATTGATCCTGGCAATTGCTTGCCAGCAGATTGTGCAGGAACAGATTATAATGACCTCAGTAATAAATCAACCATCACTCTTTCTACGCTGGCGAACACCTCAGGATCGGGCACCATCGATGATTTGAAAGATGGAGATATAACGAGTCAAACATTCTTTTTCCCATCTGGTACGGCCAATGGCTTAGAGTACATTAGAGTACAGTTTCCACAAGCAGAAGTGCTGACGGGCTTAGAAATTGTTACTAGTGGTGGAAATCCTCATTTGTTTAACAATGGGACAAACGTTGAGATACAGGGAAGTAATAATGGTAGTGCTTGGACTACCTTATTATCGGTAACAGAAGATGCTTCCACCTCGGCCTGTATCTTTGGCACCTGTCCATCTGCTGAGTCTTATAGTTTTCCAAGCAATACGACAGCATATACTTTTTATCGAGTATTCTCCGTATCGGGTAATGGAAATAATCCTTGGGTACATGAGTTGTTCTTCCAAACTAGAAATCCTCAATCTGGGCTGACCAATATTGTCTGTAATGATGGAGGGACTCCATTTAATGGCGCGGACGATTTCTTGACGTTTACCCTCAACCCAGAAGGAGGAACTGGTTCGTATAACTTAATTGTAGATGGCTACACCCCTAATCCAACGACAGGGACATTCGGGAGTGATCAAGTCTTTACTTTACCAGCAGGCTCAGCAGGGAATGGGGACATCAATATTTTCATTCAAAATACCGCAGACAACTGTGATATTCAGGAAACCATCACCGATCCAGGCTTCTGTTTTCCGGAGTGTGGCATCAATATTTCTAATGCCTACGTCACTTGTTCTGCTATTGATAACTATACCCTCAATTTTCAAGTCAATTGGGATTATTCATATGCCTCGGCACCTCCTGGTGCTTCTCCGATAGTGCTTACGGCAGCCGGTCAGTCTTTAGCTAATTTTCAGCCCACTGTGGATGTTGGGTCACAACCCTTCAGCGTATCCGTCAGCACCCCTACCTTGGGGGCTTTGATTACGGCTGAATTTCAGAATTTCTCGGATTGTAATGCCACTAGAATCATTGACATCGTTCCTTCCATTACTTGTGCGCCTGCGGCGAATTGTGGGTTTGGTGGCATTGGCGGTAACGTCTTTAATGATTTTGATAATGATGGGGTAGATGATGGTGATCTTGAGGTGGGCCAAGGCGCTATTCGAGTAGATTTATTTGAAGATAATAATAACACACCAGTGGCTACTACCTACACCAATAGCAATGGTGATTGGCTACTTACTGGATTCACCAACTATCCTTATCGAGTGGAATTTTCTATCCCAGCAGGTTCCCCTCTAGAAACTTCTTTGGTAGGAACGGATAACAAGGGAGATGTTCAATTCTTGACGACTGGTTCTTGCGATGTGGATTATGGAGTGCTTGATCCCGATCAGTTTACCCAAAATAATCCCTTGATCTCCGTAGTTTGCTTTACCAGAAATAACGACCCAGATACGGAGGGGGCTATCATTTTCTTGGAAGATGATGATAAGATACCCTTTACACCGATTAGCACGAGCGACGGAAGCTCCGACTGGGGACAAGTATCTAATTTTTCCACTACTAACTATCCAATCACCTATATTGATGGAGCCAATAAGGGGGAAGTAAGTACTACGCTAGGGCTAGATTGGGATGTACCTAACCAGCGCCTACTGACGGGTTCTTATTATCGGGCTTTCGCCCCAATGGCTACCAACTCCAGCTCTAATGGTTTCGCAGAAGCAGTGATTATGCAGATTCCACTAGATGTAGAAAATAAAACAGCGGGTACACCGAGCGTATGGTTAGACTTAGAAAATTGCTTTGGAGATGATTTTGCAGGGGTATTCCAGGCAGATAATAATTATCCGGGCTCGAACCAATATGGATTGCTGGGGCAATACCCAGAAGCAGTAGGGGCGGTAGGTTTAGGATCGATCCGAATGGCTAAGGATTTTTCTGAGCTCTATGTGGTGAATCTGAATACCAATGAAGTATTGGTAATTCCTGTAAATCCAGATGGCACGGCAGCGTCTAACGCTAGTGATATCAAGCGTTTTCCGCTACCTGATACGAATTGTGGTGGCAATTGGCCCGATGGACGTCCATACGCAAGAGCGTTAGGATTGGGGGTACACCCTCAGACAGGTCGGGTATATGCAACGCTAACTTGTACTGGTCCGAATCCTGCTGATATGACGGGCTATGTGTACTCCTTTGATCCGAGTGATACCACTCCTTCTTCCGCTGATTTTCAAGAAGAATTGCAAGTGCCGCTTAATATTGTTAGACCTTACACTAATACCAATATCAATCGATTCTACGCGGGTAATGTCTATTCTTGGGTGCCTTTGACACCTAATACAGTGCCTTACGTAAATAATGCTACTAATGCAAGTTATGTAGGTCATATCTCTCCCTGGTTAGCTGAAATCGGATTTGATCGCCAGACCAATGGTGAATATGGAATGATGATAGGAGAACGGAATAGATATACCGATCAAATTGCTTCCTCATTTTATGTGCATGGAGGGGCGCTTTACCGCGCAAGCAGAGTGAATGGAGCCTGGATGCTGGAAAATAATGGCGTATCAGGAGACTACACTTCCATCGTGAATTGGACCTTTGATAATTCTGACAAGGCTGGATTCCACACTAGCTCCTCTAATCGATTCTTCAAATATATCGGCACAGAGGGAACCATGTTCAACGGAACCTTTGATAACTATCAAGGGAGTAATGAAGTAATTTCCCCAGCAATGGATAACATTTCGTTTAACGGTACTTCAGGTTTATCCTGGTTAAATATAGTAAATGGAGAGCGGGTAGCAGATGTTCGGATTTTGAGTGATGAGACTAATAATGGGTTCTTCGACAATAACTTTGCAAAAGCCAACAACTGGGGTGGACTTGCCGTAATGACCCGGCCAAGCACGATCCAAGTCGGTAACTATGTCTGGATTGATGCGGACAATGATGGGATACAAGACCCTGGTGAAATGGCAGTAACTGGTCTTACTATGAAGCTATATGATGCAGCCGGGCTATTGGTCGGTTTGGATGTAACCGATGCTTCAGGCGAGTATTACTTTGATCAGACTAATGTGGATATTACGGGTGTCAATGCTACTACTGGAGCAGCCAATAATAGCTTTACGGGCTTAACGATGGGCGAGAAATACTTCATTGTCCTAATGGCCGATAGCTATGATGAAAATACGGATGAGATAACGATCGGTTCTACCGTCTACCAGCTTTCGCCACCAGATGCAGGAACGGGAGCTAATGCCGATCAAAATGATTCAGATGCCTCTGAAATGACGATTCCTGGTGGGGTAGGAGATATGCCAAGTATCATGTTTACCACTAATGTGACCGATCTTACTTTTGATTTTGGTTTGTCTACTAGTTCTTGTGTAGTTCCTTCGGCTACTCTTACCCCAAGTGCAGCCACTTGCAGTGGCGATATGATGAATGCGAATGGAACGATTACGTGGACGAGCGACCTAAATGCTACGCATTATGGCATTAGCACGGCTAATGCAGGGAGTTACAATGGGCCAATGACCACGATGGCAGCAGAAATGGCCCCTGCTGATAATACGGTGATTTTTAATACCGGCGCGTACGCAGGCGCTACTTATATTGTAAGAGTTTTTAATGGGGCGGATGATTGCTTTGATGATGTGACGGTAGTGATTCCACCCGGCCCACCAATTCCGACGATTGGTGACGCGACTGTATGTGAGGGTTTGACGACTACTATTACAGGCAGCGGTACACCAGCTATGTCTGATCCCTATGTTTCCAACAATATGGGTATCGCAACGGTGACTTCAGCCGGTTTGGTGACTGGGGTAAGTGCTGGTATGACGACAATCACCTATACGAATAGTGATGGCTGTACGGCTACTTCTACGATTACGGTAACACCCCTTCCGACTGCTACTTTAACGCCAAGTGCAGCGACCTGTAGTGGCGATGTAATGAATGCGAACGGCACGATTACGTGGACGAGCGATGTAAATGCTACGCATTATGGTATCAGTACGGCCAATGCAGGTAGTTATAACGGGCCGACTATGACGGGAGCTGCGGAGAGTGCTCCTGCGGATAATACAGTAATTCTGAGTGATGGGGCTTATGCCGGTGCGACTTATATTATTCGCTTATTCAATACAGACGATAATTGCTCGCGCGATGTAACGGTAGTGATTCCAGCAGGCCCGCCAATTCCAACGATCGGCGATGCGACCGTATGCGAGGGCTTGACAATGACTATTACAGGCAGTGGTACACCAGCTATGATGGATCCTTATGTTTCCAATGATGCAGGTATCGCGACAGTTACATCAGCAGGTGTAGTGACGGGTGTGAGTGCTGGTATGACAACGATTACCTATACGAATAGTGATGGCTGTACGGCTACTTCTACGATTACGGTCACAGCGCGGCCAACTGCGATGCTCAGCACCACAGCTTCCACTTGTAATGGAGCTATGGAGAATGACAATGGATCGATTACCTGGACAAGTAGTAGCAATGTTACACATTATGGTATCAGCACGGCTAATGCAGGGAGTTATAATGGTGCCACTACCACGGGAACCGCGCAAACTGTGCCAGCCGATAATACGGTGATTTTGAATGATGGTGCACATGCGGGTGCTTCTTATATTGTGCGACTCTTCAATGATGCGGATAATTGTACGACAGATATTCCGGTTACGATTCCAGCAGGGCCAACCTGCATCGTAGATATTTTCGATTTAGCCTTAATCAAAGAACTCAATACCACCGCCACCCCTGGGCCATTTGCACCAGGCGATATGGTACAGTTTACCATTACGGTAACCAACCAAGGGAATCAAAATGCGTTTGATGTCGATGTAGCTGACTACTTTAATGCCGCAGAACTAAGCAACCCAATGCTAGTAATGCAGGCAGGTGTAGCGGATAATAACGACAATACCTATACCATCGACCAGATCGATGCGGGTATGGACGTTAGCTTTGATATCACCTTTACGATCAATCCAAGCTTTAGTGGTGCTTCCATTATCAATGATGCAGAAATTATAGGTGGCTCTACTACTGATGGGGGTATGGATGCGATGGATGCAGATTCGGAGCCCAACAACAATAGCATGAGCATGTCCGAAACGGGCAATGATAATGTCATTACGGATATGAATAATGGGCAAGACCAAGATGATGACCTCTTTGAGGATGATTTTGATCCGGCGCAAGTTATGGTGATGGGTATCTGTCCTACCCTTGATCCCATCGCAGATATAGAGATCTGTGAAGATAACTTCACTTTCCCTGCTATTACAGGTTCTAATCTAGATGGTAACGAAGCCTATTACAGCCAACCCAATGGTAATGGTACAAAGTACCTAGCAGGCGATATGGTAACAGTAAATGCAACAGGTACTTTCTACGCTTACACTTCTGAGGATGCTTTAATCCGAAATACCGCAGGCTTGACGCTTTGGCTAGATGGTCAGGATGTCAATGCTGATGGTTCTGTGCCAATGGATGGAACAGCTATCGCCGCGTGGAGAGATAAATCTGGTAATAGTAATGATGCTTTGAGTGTCAGTGCGAGTGATGATCCTGCTTATAATGCCAGTTTACAAGGTGTTCAGTTTAATAGTACGGACAGACTGCAAGGTGCCACTGGTTTTAATGGCAATACTCTATTTGTAGTGTTTGAACCAGATAATACTATAACTACTAGTACCAACGGAGGAAGTTTGATCGGTAGTACGACCCAAGAGGCGATCTTTTTAGGTTCTGCAACGGTCAGCCTTACTAATGAAGTAGTTACCTTCTTAAATGGAGGAGGTGGTAGAGATGCCATTTCGAGTAGTAACCTAGCCAACATTACACCAGATTGTCACATCTTAGCCATCAGAGCAGATGGGACTAATGATGCAGAATTGTACTTTGATGGTACGACTAATCTACAAAATTTAAGCACTGGAGGTAATGTCTTATTTAGTAATCTCCCATATGCTGTTGGATCTGTTATCGGAGGAGGAAGACATTTTGCAGGCACAATCAAAGAGATCATTGCCTATGGCAATACCCTTCCACTAAATGACTTCCTGGCAATCCAAGATTTACTGACTCGCAAATGGAACGGAGGAATGATTTGCGAAGATGAAGAGTCATTCAGAGTAGTCGTCCCTCAAATAGATGTAACACCTGCGGTAGTTTGTAACAATGGCACAGACTTCACGGTAACCGTTACAGTAGATTGGACAGATGTGGATTTCGCAAATGAAGATATTGTAGTTTCCGTAGCTGGCCAAAGCATGACCATCAATCCAACAAGCGAGGATGGAACGGACGATGCCGTATTTAACTTCACTTCTCCTTCCTATGATCTGATTGTTAGTGCTACTCTTTCCAACGATACGGATTGTGCAGCCATACCAACCGCAGTTGATCTAATTGCTTGTGGTGATGAATGTGTAGATCAATTAGGTGGAATAGTATTCAATGATGTAGACAGTGATGGTGAACAAGATGCCGGAGAAGCAGGACAAAATAATATTTTAATAGAAATCTACGAATGTAATAATGATACACCAGTAGCCACTACCTACACCAATGCTGATGGTAATTGGAATGTAGATTTAACTGGCTTAATGCCTCCTTTCCGAGTAGAATTCACCAATCCATTACAAGATTATCTTGATCCTTCTTTTGCAGGATCGGATAATGGAACAAGTGTACAATTCGTTGATGTTGCTAGTTGTACAGTAGATTATGGAGTGATAACATCAGATGCTTGCTTCGGTACACCTGATGGAGACGAAACAACCAATGATTTCCGCGTCATTACACCTTGTTACATCAACGGAAGCGCAGAAGACCCTTCTACACCTAATGATGCTTTAGTCATCATGGATTATGATGCAACCGGCGGTTCTGCTCCAACCAAACAAGTGCTTGCAACCAAGCAAGAAATTGGTACCGTTTGGGGAATTGCCATTGATCATGAAGAAGATATCATTTACGGTTCTGCCTTCTTAAAACGTCATTCAGGCTTAGCAGAAACCAGTGGGGCAAGCAATCCACTGGGAGCGATCTTTACGCACGATTTGAATACAGGTTCAAATGCATTATGGCTAGATGTATCTACCTTAGGTATTCCTGTTGGCACCATTCCAAGTAGTGCCGCACGTGGTTTGACTAATACTTCTGATCCAAGCAATGATGCAGAGGCTTATGATAAAGTGGGTAAAGTAGGATTGGGAGACATTGATATAGACGTAGAAAATAAATTACTCTATGTGACTAATCTTAATGACAATACTGTCTATGCACTGGATATCGTGACCAAAATGATAATTGCAAGCTACCCATTACCTGCAGGTGTTTGCGGGAGTAGTGGTGAGATGCGTCCTTGGGCGCTAAAATTCCATGAAGGTCAGATTTATGTAGGAGCAGTTTGTGATGCAAGCTATACCCAAAATGTTAGTGACTTGGCAGGATATGTTTACA
Source organism: Bacteroidota bacterium (assembly GCA_039208045.1). Lineage (GTDB taxonomy): Bacteria > Bacteroidota > Bacteroidia > Chitinophagales > Saprospiraceae > JBCCRH01. Next base: position 1,323 of record JBCCRH010000140.1, on the reverse strand, counting down.
GATTGAATGATGGTACTTGGGTTGAAGTAGCAGATATGACCTTCGATTACCCAAGAGAATTAGGTTTTGGTAGCTTCTGCCCAAGTGAATGGCAAGCCTGGACCGATCAATTCCCTCCTAATACTTGCTTTGGAAACAACATTGTCTATCCACAACCAATCATTTCTGATATTGAATTCGCTGCAGATGGTGTCATGATCTTAGGTATTATGGATCGTGCTGGGCATCAACTAGGTTTTGCCAACTACGCATTAACGGGGGCATCTACCTTCGACAATATCTCTGCTGGAGATGTATTAAGGGCCTTACCAAATGCCTCCGGGACTTGGGATGTAGAAATCCCAGCAACTGCAAGTGGCGAATTCTTTGATGACGATCATACGGATGGGGATGAAGGTAGTTTCGGTGGTCTTACTTTGTTGCCAAGTACTGATGAAGTATTACTCACCATCCTAGATCCAGCTATTCAGTTTAGTGGTGGATTCTATGCTTTAGACTTGGGGACAGGCGCTAGATCACGATTTTTTGAAATCTATCGCAATGCCAGTACGACAGGAAGTGGCATTGGAAAAGCAGCCGGACTTGGCGATATCGAGGTAACCTGCGGCGAACTCCCTATTCAGATCGGTAATTATGTCTGGATTGATACAGACATGGATGGCGTACAAGATGCCTGCGAAAATCCTTTACCTGGCCTCACCGTCAAGCTATACACCAAACCCGATATGGGCAATGCTGAGCTAGTAGCTACTACTACAACCGATGCAGACGGCGAATATTACTTCACCGGCCAAGGCACTACCGGCGAAACCTGGGAAACCGGCTTCACCGAGATCGTGAGAGGCGAGTCCTACTTCATTGTCTTTATGGGCGATAGCTACGATGATACCAATGATGAAATCACAGTGGGTTCGATCATGTACGAACTGACTACAGCAGATGACGGCGAAGGCACCAATCCTGACCAGAATGATTCGGATGTCTCCGAAATGACCGTGCCAGGCTTGGGAGATATGCCGGTCATTATGTTCACGGCAGACGAGACGGATCATACGTTTGATGCGGGTTTGATAGAGGCTGTAGAACGAGTAGCCCTTGGTAACCTCATCTACATGGATAACAACGAGGATGGCGACTTTGATAGCGGAACAGATATGGGAATAGATAACGTCACTGTTGAGTTATACAATCAAGGGGATGATCCGACAATGGCTACACCTGTTCAGACGGACGTAACAGAAAACGGTGGTTTTTATCTCTTCGATAATCTATCAGAAGGCACTTACTTTGTCTTCATTCCAGCTTCCGAGTTTGGCGATGGAG
>JBCCRH010000139.1:0-12926 GCA_039208045.1 Bacteroidota bacterium | reverse complement strand
TTAAGTGCCTATCTAGATACGGAGGAAGAGGAAGATTACATGCGACTCAAAGAGTCGTTTGAACCCCGAATTGCGCTACTCTATAATGATGTAGCAAGAAAAAATCCACTCCAAATAATTGCCTTCGAAACAGTATTATTAGATCAGCTCTTTGAAGGGCTTTATCTGCCTAAAATACTAGGTTACAGTGTCTTGCGTGGCGAAGTACACCCGCAACGCATGAAATATGTACGTCCTCAAGATCACTTTAAAGACGTGCTCTTAGCCATTTGCAACTCTGCTAATTTCGACATTTTGCGCAAGCGTATCGGACAGTCCATCCAAATGGGCTTTGCACTGAGTAGCGACATTTGGGTAACCAACCTCATCAATAGCATCGACAACAAGCGGGTACGCTACTTTTTACAAGGCCAAAAACTGGATCGCTATCGCAATGATAAGGAGCGTAAGATCGGCTATGATCGCTATGCACGTCAGTTCCGCAACGAAATTTTCCAGACAGCAGAATTCCCTACGGATGTGACCGGACTAAAAGTGTTCTTTAGCCCACTTAAAAACTTCTTATCCTACCGCATTAGTAGCAAGCTAGACAACACTAGTATCATTCCTGCCATCAAAGATTTTATTGGCAATGAAGCATTTTACAGTGAGAAAGGGCACTTACAAATTTTAGCGCTGTACGCTAACTTTTTTGAGCTAGAAAGAGAGCACCAAGCACACCTCGCCAAGCATTTTAATGCTGCGCGCAAAACCATGCCTCAATTTGATGAGCACTATATGGATTTCCTCCTGGAATTGCATGAATCGACTACCATAGAAATGACTATTGATGCTGATCTTCGAGCGTCTACTATTGTAGATGATAAGATAGCGGATAGCCTAACACCCTACTATCAGCTAGTTTACGATATTCATACGAAAGGCTACACCAATGAAGATGTGCAAGATGCTATCCGTGTATTCTACACTAGCAATGAGGGCTTATCAACTATTAATGAGAATGTTCGCAAAACCATCCTGGGCTATTTTGAGCGGTACATTAATAATTTGGAGGTGACTGCCTATGCAGATTACTTTGAGTTAACTAAGCTTTTCCCTCCCTATATGAGTATATTTGCTAATCAGCAATTCAACCAGCACTTGAAGAACCTGTCCATGTCGTATGTTAAAAAGTTGTTGAAAAAATATACCGACAAGCGGGGTAAAGATTATCAAGATATTAAGAAGTTTGTATCGACCGTTTTCCAAGATTTTGGTTTTCTCAAGGAGAAAGAAATTGTTGAGCTATTCAAAACGAAGCGGAAGCGTAAAAAAGTAGAGTAAATGGGCTAGACCACTGGTATGCGCCTAATTATTATTTCGAACCGACTGCCAATTACCGTAGATAAGAAAGCGGGAGAGCTCATCTATTACCCTAGTGCGGGTGGGTTAGCTACTGGCTTACGATCGCTTGATACCTCCTGGGACAATAAGCTCTGGTTCGGCTGGCCGGGGCAAGAAATTGCCGACGATTGGGAACAAGAAGCAATCCGAAAAGATCTTCATGCAGAAGGACTCGTTCCTATTTTCTTGAGCAAAGAGGATATTGAGCTGTACTACGAGGGCTTTAGCAATAAGACCATTTGGCCCCACTTCCACTATTTCACGCAGTATACCACGTATAAAGATCAGTTTTGGGATGCTTATCAGCAAGTCAACCAAAAGTTTGCTGAAGTCGTTATCCCGCAGCTCCGGCCCACTGATATTGTGTGGGTACACGACTATCAGCTGATGCTGCTGCCTTCTTTAATTCGGGCTGCCTTTCCAAATATTTCGATTGGATTTTTCTTACACATCCCTTTTCCTTCTTACGAAATTTTCAGAGTATTGCCTTGGCGGAAAGCCATTCTGGATGGTGTGCTGGGTGCCGATCAGATTGGGTTTCATACCTTTGGGTATATGCGGCATTTTTTGAGTGCTGCCTATCGAATTGGTGGCTATGAGCATCATTTTGGCAAACTAGCCGTACACAATCGCATTGTCAATGTGGATGTCTTTCCGATGGGGATCAATTACAACAAATACGCTCAGCCGCAGCTTGATCCTTTTTCTGATGATGGTTCCATAAAGATCAAGCAAATGGCGCGCGGGCAAAAGCTAGTTATTGCCATTGATCGACTAGATTATACCAAAGGGATTCCGCAGCGCATCCGTGCATTTGCCCATTTTATTGATACCAATCCCCAATACAGAGGAAAGGTAAGCTTGGTCATGATTGTTGTGCCATCTAGGTCGAATGTCGATCAGTATAAAGAGCTTAGATATGAGATAGAAACACTAGTTAGCCGTACAAATGGTAAGCATGGCACCTTCGATTGGACTCCGATTCGCTATTTTTATCGGTCGCTCAATTTTGGCGAGTTGTCTACGCTCTACCAAGAAGCAGCTATTGCGATGATCACACCGCTGCGCGACGGGATGAACTTAGTAGCTAAAGAATTTGTCGCCAGCAAAGATAAAAACAAACAAGGGGTGCTCATTCTGAGCGAGATGGCAGGCGCCGCCAGCGAACTGACCGAAGCACTAATTGTCAATCCCCAAGATGTGAAAGGGATGAGCAGTGCGCTAGTGCAAGCCCTCGAAATGCACGAAAAAGAACAGCAATGGCGGCTTGAAGAGATGCAAGCCAAATTGCAGCGATACGATGTCAAAAAATGGGCATCCACTTTTGTAACTCAACAAGTAAATTTGATGAAAGCGCGAGAACACCAACACGTTAACCGACTCGATGAAGCTGCAAAAGTACAACTAGTACAGGCTTACAAGAGCGCGAAAAAGCGCCTGCTCATTTGTGATTATGACGGCACACTCATGGGCTTCCACCCCGATCCTCAGGCAGTAATACCCGACCAGAATCTTCTGGATTTACTCACTACGCTAAGTCAAGAAGCTGGCAACAAGCTGGTGATCAATAGCGGCAGAGATAAACACACCTTGCAAAAGTGGCTAGGCCCCCTTCAGATCGATATGGCAGCTGAGCATGGTGTCTGGATCAAAAAGGGCGAACAATGGCGGCAAGATGATGGCTTAGCAGATGCTTGGAAAAAAGAGGTGCGGCCCGTCATCGAAGAATTAGTGCAGCGCACCCCCGGCTCATTTATCGAAGATAAAGACTACTCCATTGCCTGGCATTACCGCCGCATTGACCGTGACCTTGGGGTGAAGCGCGTGCGCGAATTTAGAGATGTCCTACAGTATTTAACGGCCAATCTTGACCTCCAAGTGCTGGAAGGAAATAAAGTAGTAGAAATAAAAAATGCAGGGGTCAACAAAGGGAAAGCCACCCTACAATGGCTTAATGAGCAAGATTGGGACTTCATTTTTGCTATTGGAGATGACCATACAGATGAAGATACCTTTAAGGCGCTCCCCGATAGTGCCTTCACGATTAAAGTAGGCATGGAGCAAACACATGCGCGCTATAATTTGCTTACAGTAGAAGACGTTAGAGCGCTACTAGCTGAATTTTGCCAATAAACTAATCATATCATGCAGGGTACTATAGACGGCATTGTAGCTTATTTGAAAGCTTTCCGGATTATCTCTAAATATCGACTGTGGATTTACCTGCTTGTCCCGCTTATTGTTGGACTGACGCTAGGGGTTGGTATCTTTCGCTTTGCGTGGGGTATTTCCAGTAATATTGGAGAGTGGCTTATCCATTTTTACCCTTTCGAATGGGGTAAAGAGTGGCTACTTCGGATAGCAGAAGTGTTTGGCGGGCTTTTGGTGGCTGCTGTAGGCCTCATTCTGTTTCGCCATCTGGTGATGGCTATTACTTCTCCCTTTATGAGCTTCCTTTCGGAAACGGTAGAAAAGAAGCTAACGGGGGATGGTGGTGCTCCACCTTTTAGTATCAGTCAATTTTTATCGGATATGGTGCGCGGCTTACGTATTGCTTTACGCAATATTATTCGAGAACTCTTCTACACGCTTGTCTTATTTTTGATGGGCTTGCTCCTCCCCTTTCTCGCACCAGCTATTCCTATTGCAATTTTCTTGGTTCAATCGTTTTATGCCGGATTTGGGAATATTGACTACACACTAGAACGGCACTTCAGCATGCGCGATAGTGTGCGCTTTGTGCGCAAAAATCGTGGCTTAGCCCTGGGCAATGGCATGGTATTCATGGCCTTGCTCCTGACAGGTATTGGCTTCTTATTTGCACTGCCTGTAGGTACTGTAGCTGCTACCTCTGAAACCTTAAAGCGATTGGATAAAACTAGTCCTGATGAGGTCGCTGGATAAGTTCGGTGTCTTCTGTCTGTTGTACCATATAAATCCCAAATTTTTGTAGCACCACATAGGCGATAATTAGTACGACTACAAAAATCCAGATTTTATCCCATTTGGATAGTAGTTTCTTTTTTTCCTCCATAATACACTGGTAACATAATTAAATTTAAACATCCTTTAGCGGATCGCAAATCCGCTAAGCACGGACTGTGCTTTTTCTAAAGCTTAGCCCGTGCCTAGTGGATTTGTAATCCGCGTGGTTTATTAGTTGCTAGATTAACAGCTGAAGCTACTTTTAGGTCATACCTTTCGTAAAAAAAGCGAAGGGGAATCGACTCATCGATTCCCCTTTCAGTACTATTCTATTTTTGGACGTTTAGATTAATATCCATCATCCGTATTTTTCGTTCCACCGCTTGGAGGATCCATCTCTACATCATCCGGCCGAGCTACTCTAAACTCTACCCGACGATTCATGTAGCTACTTGTCGTTGGCACTAATGCCTCGGAGGAACCCTTCCAGTGCAGCACTATACGACCTCGGCCAATATTGTGATTTTCCACAATATGGTCTGCAATAGACTTCGCTCTGTCGTAAGATAAGCGGTTATTCACCTGCTCATCCCCTGTTTTGTCTGCATGACCAGTAATGACCAATTTCAGGTTTTGATTACCTTTTAATACCCTTGCAATTCCGGCTAGGGTGCCGTAGTCAGAGTACTTAATTCTTGTGCTTTCTGTACCAAAGTGTACCATAGGTAAGAAGAGCTCGGTAAGGCCTCCTGCTGCACCAGCAGCGCCAGTGGCCCCGGTAGCACCTGTTGCTCCAGTAGCACCGTTTGCTCCAGCAGCACCACCTAGATTATATTGGCTCAAAGCATCATCTATCAATTCCTTTACCCGCTCCTCTGTAACACCACCGCCACCAACAGGATTGGTCACAACGCCTTCACTATTGACTACTTCGCCTGCTCTTGGTGGGTAGTAAGGCTCTTTATCCTTGTAATCTGGCACGCCGTCGCGGTCGCTATCCAGTGTACGGCCTTTGGTATCCACTGGCACATCAGGAGGCGTGTTGGGCTCTTGGTCAATCGCATCGATCACCCCGTCCTCGTCCGTATCTTCGATAGCTACATCAGAGCGCTTTTTCAGGTCGTCAATTTCTTTGTATACATTATCCAATGGGCTAACCCAATAGAGTGGCTCCGATTGCTTAGTAAAGTTGCCGATATTGAAATTTAAGCGTAAGCTGGTGTAGTTGAAGATGTCTCTAAATACCGAGCTATTGTTTTCTTCTAGCTTGATACCATCCATCAGGTCCACCCGCTCTCCGAATAGTAAACCGGATTTGTGCTCTACGCTTATATTAAAGCGCTTGCTCACGCGTATAGAAGCACCCGCTCCCAGCTCTGCATGAAGGGCTAACTCTCGGTCAATCGTTTTTTCTAATCGATCTACTGGGTCATCAAAAAACTTGGTCTCAAAGTAATTGGCCCCTACCCCGACTAAAGCATACAAATTGAATTTCCGTTCTGATTTATCAGAGCGAAAGCCATTTAATGTAAATATCCCTTGGATAGCACCAGACGCCCAAGAATTGTCAAACTCTCTTGCTCCAGGCCCTTCGCCCATAGGATTGCCGTACATCAAATCTAAACGGATAGAGAACAAATAATCGGTTGCTTTACGCAAATGCAAGCCAGCACCCCAGCTGGGTAAGTGATCAACATCTCCGGCAACAAAGAAATAGCCGCCATGTACGCCTACTTCCCACATATTGCGTGGAGCCCTTCTTGAAGTTGATTCTTCGGAGCTAGAGCTAGGGGTAGCAGGAGCAGCTCCTTCTTGTGAATACGTACTAATACACAGCGCGAATAATAGGGCTGCTACTAGTGTAACTCTTTTCTTCATAGTCATAGGATTTAGAAAAACATTAAATCAGTATTGGTTAATGGGAAGGAAACGCCTTCCTTGTTATTCCTCTAATCATTTAAGACGCCACTTTTTGCACAATAGGTACAAAAGCAAAGTCTAAACATACTCTAACATAAGATTATTTGAAACTAAAGGTGTGCTGATAGCTAAGATCGCCTTTCAAAAATATAGGCTGTTGTAGATAAGCTCTGTTTACTTGCTATAAAATGTTCAATGCTAAACGGTTACATTATTTCTTGTGGCATAAATATACGACCAAATTTTTTTTATTAAACCCTTCTGCCAAAAAATTGGCCAAATTTGTATCGATTTCCAGTATTTTTTGATTTTCTACCGCAAAGGTATGACCTTTAGCGCTGCAAGCAGCTCTATCGCGGCTCTCCCGATAGCTATCGGGAGGGGTGAGGAAAGTCCGGACAACGTAGAGCACCACACCATCTAACGGATGGGCTTTCCCGATAGCTATCGGGACAGACAGAAAGTGTCACAGAAACTATACCGCCCGCCTCAGGCGGGCAAGGGTGAAAACGTGCGGTAAGAGCGCACGCACCTCCCTAGCAATAGGAAGGTGGGATAAACCTTGTGGGTTGAAATGCCATGTAAATCTCAATTTCTTTGGAAGCAGCGTTGCTCGCGCTGTCGCGCAAGCGGTTGGGAAGGGTAGGCAGATGGACCCCGATAGCTATCGGGGCTAGATAAATGATAGGGGCCCCGATAGCTATCGGGGTACAAAATCCGGCTTATATGCTTGCATTTTAATCTGCCATAGGCGGAAAACACAAAGGGGCTGCTCTACCGATTTTGATCGGAGGAGCAACCCCTTTTTTGTCTGCCTAAGGCAGGCAAAAACGTATCTTCTTAATCGTCTACCTCGTCAAACGCGGCGAAGTCGAATAATAAGGAGAAGCGGAGGGTATTATCCAATGGATTTCGCTGGTTGGTGGTAGGGATGAGGTAGGAAAAGTTCAAGCCAAAGATGTTGTATTTTAATCCTAAACCTACGGTGAAAAACTGGCGATTTCCTTTACGTACGTGCTCGTGGTAGTAGCCCGCGCGCACTGCAAATTGCTTATCATACCAATACTCAATACCAGTAGAAAACATCAATTCCCTTAACTCTTCTGCAAAGCCTTCTGGTGCATCATTGAAAGAAGAGAATACACCACCAACGGCGGACTGCTGCTTATAATCAGGAATATCATCGTTATCTTCATCGCAATTATCTCCCTGACAAGGGGTTGGCACCATCAATTTATTGACATCGAAGGCGAAGGTCAAAGAGTTGTATTCATCCAGGAAGAATTCCCATCCTATTCCTAAGCCAATGTTGGCAGGTAAAAAGTCTCTATTTAGCGAATTAGTATAAGTGATCTTTGAACCAATATTGGTCAATGCTAGCCCTACGATTAAATTAGATTCGGTTTCACCCAGCTCTACTGGCCCGTTATAGGTAAAAGAAATATCAGCTGCTCCTGCTAGACCTTCTTCAATGGTTTCCCCTGAAACCTCCTGGCCCGCTGCCAAGTTCGAGAAAATGAACTTAGCACCTACCGAGGCCGAAAACCGATCCGTTAACTTACGAGCGTAAGACACCGCGAATTCAAATTCGTTGGGACGACCGGTGGTCAATATCTGACCGTTTTCGTCGGTAAAGGTGATACTACCTAGAGAGAAATAGCGCAGGCTCGCACCGATGGCCTGAAATTCATCTAATTTATAGTAGCCTGTTAAATAGGCTAGATAGACATCATTTAAGCCTAACGATCGTAACCAAGGAGTGTACGTCGCAGATACCCCTAATTCTTCTTCTGCAAATACTAATTTAGAAGGATTAAAGTGCATGGCGTTGGCATCTGGCGAAAGCCCAATTCCAGCATCCCCCATCGCACCAGAGCGTGCATCGGAAACAATTCTTAGAAAAGGAACAGCCGTTACGACTGTATTGATACATGGGGTTCCATCAATATTATAGAACTTACCGTCATCACCTTCGAAGCAAGGGCCCTGAGCGCTCAGCGTAGAGAAGCTGAACAGCGTTGCCAAACCAAAGAGAACAGTTTTTAGTACTAAGTTCTTCATGAGATACTTGTAGTTTTTTAAAAATATTGCAAATATAGCATACTCATTGAACTCCTTCCAACTCATATACCATCTATTACTAATAAATACCGTAGTGCAAATTCCTTGCCACTTTTAAGAAAGCATTAGGAGTTTATCCTAAAATACTCTTAATTGATACGAAAAAACAGCAGACTTATTTTAAGATCACCAATTTTTCAAACTCACTTTCTCCACTTAAAGTCGCCGTTCCGGTATTTGCAGCTCTTACTTGTACCTTATATAAGTAGACCCCTCTAGCCAACTGCCCCCCATAGTCATCTCTACCATCCCACTCAATACAATCATCTTGGCGAATGGCGCCGTCGGAAAGTAAGACCGCATCTATGGTTTTCACCAAACGTCCAGATACTGTGTATATACTGATGAGTACTTCTAACTCCTGATTGGCTAAATTGTGATCAAACTGGAAACAAGTACGATCAGTAAATGGATTAGGGTAGTTCAGTACATGCTCTAGAGCGACATTTTCAGAACTAGCCACCACAAACTCGGTATAGCCTTCCGAAGAATTATTAGCGGTATCCCACGCCTTCACACGAATCTCGTGCCTGCCTTCTTCAATATCACTCAATGGAAACCGCACTTCTCCTTTCGTAAAATCATCTAAGTTGGATTCGTAAAAATCATTGAGTAAATACGTATTCTGCGTATTATTGTCTAATACCCCCTCTAAATCGTGGCCAATACTATTGCCAACTACATTGATCCCATTATCGTCTTCTAATACCACTAACAAGGTAGGATCGGGGTCAGTGATGCCGCCAAATACAAAGTCAGGGGTATTCATATACACTTCTACACGCGGGCCTTCATCGTCCGAAATAGCATTCGGATCTGTCCCCCCAATAATGACGTTGTAGCTTCCTGCAGCATCCATCAGTTGCCCTTCATCAGCGGCGTAGTAATTAATTTTTCCAATCCCAAACTGATAATTAATATCTCTTGGCACTACACAAGTGAAGCTAAACCGGCCATCTGTCACGCTGACGCGCCCTCTGAAGATGACATTTTTTTGCACATTGTAATCAAATACTGGACTACCTTCATCTTGCCCCAAGGTGAAATTGATGGTTTCCTTATCGAAGATCGTAGGATAAATAATTCCGTTGAAATTATCCAATACTGCTCCATTTTCATCAGTTACTAGGCCTTCAATCACTACCTGCTGTAGTGCTCTGAGCGTATCAGGGCTGCCAGCTGTAACGCCTATTCCACCTATCTTTGTCGTGGCTACCTTAAAACGAGGCACAGCTAGTGTTTGAGCCGGATCGCCAAGCAATGCAAATTTTCGGGAGTTGGTGAGCGTGCTCGAACTAGTCAATTCATTCTTAGCGTATTGCATAATCTCTCCAAAGGTAAGCGGCCGATCCAGTATGTCAAACTGATACATCTTGCGCAGTACACCCTCTGTGAGCGTTGCATTTTGGTTAGCAAAAACAGCTCGCACCGTCGTTAAGAGGCTGATGGCACCCCCATTTTCATTCAGAAAAACCAGCTCGCCCGCTGTTGTAAACCCAGCATCATCATAACCAGCAAAAGAGCAAGTAGCTGTTACAAATACAGGCAGACGATCGCTATTATTCCAGCTATTAATATCAGAGATATTGAGTACGCGCTCTTGTGCCCACCCTTGCGAGCCACCGTGCCCCAAATAGGTAATGGTAAGCGCTCCTTTAAAAATCGCATTATTAATAGCATTAGTAGCGCTGGGAAAACGATCACCCCCAGGAGTAGCGATCTGTGGAAACGCATCTAAAAATATTTTTTCATTATTGATGGGAGGCCGCTCGCTATTAATCAAGTTAGCAATTTGATTAGCTTCCGGAGCGTGGATAAATCCATCTTCGTCATCACCTACATAGACCATGCGATTGCGCCAGTCACGAAAGCTCTTCGGATCGTTATCATACTTAATGATTTTATCGACTGCTGCCCTTGCTTGATCTGGGGTATTAATGGGCAAACGCCCTACCGCTACACTCATATCTCCTCGCAGCAGAACATTAGTACTACTTGCTTCAAAAATGACAAAGAAGTCATCTGTAGGATAAGAGAAAATAGGATTTAGCCCTTCGGCTTCAAATACGGGGATATAATCATTCCCCAGGCCATAAATATCTCTTGCATCAAATGATCCATCTCCAAATAGCAGTAGATACTTTAGGCGCTCATCCCGCTCGTAGACTGTTTTCACAAAATCGCGGATGGCGGCTGCATCTTTTCGACCTGAGCCAAATTCATTCCAGATGTGATTGACATCTACCAACTCTACCGTTAGCCCATTGTACGTACGGCGATGCTCTGCGAGCCGTGCTGCTTCTTGCTGAAAATCAGTAGGATAAATGATAAGCATATCGATATTTCGGATACCATGCAGATTTTGATTGGGAACTGCTCCTACTGCCTCCGCAGCAAGCAGGCCATCTTGTGGATTGTAGGCAATGTAGGTGCGTAGGTTGCTAGAGTTGGCTCCAAAAGAAAAGGTATTTCCAATGGAGCTTACTTCTTGAAGTTTGGGAGCCAACGGATTAGAAATATCCCAAATGACAAAGCTATTATTTATGTTGCTGAGCTGATAAGTAGTGGAAGAAAAATTCATGGAGTTGAGGTCACGGAAGTGCATTTGGTTGCCAACCATACTCAGCTCGCGGCGCACATTAAACTGTACATAATCTAGCCAGCCCTGGCTTTGCCCCAAGTTGGGGTATTCTACCGTCACATCAAAATTATCGCTGCTGAGCTGCAATTCGCCATCAATAGTAGCCCAGTTGGCGTATTGAGAAATACCATTGTGATCACTATCGATTCCAGTAGTAATTCGTGGCGCAGTAGAGCTTTGAAGCGTCTGGCCATTTACGGTAACGTTAAACCTAGAAGTCACGGAGGACTGCAAAATCATAGCAGCCGTAACTTTCACAGGTGCGCTAGCATCCAGATTGGGAAAGTCAAAATCGTATTGATAGTCTCTAGCTACTTTAAAGTGATCGCCATACCAAATTTGGCCACCACCCTGTGTTTTCACAAAATCGTGGAAGATATTGACCTTTTCTTCATTAAGCGCTGCAAAATCACTAAAAGTAGTGGTAGTGTACACCGAATTAGGCAAGCTCGGCTGCGAGCCGATACGCTGCCCATTGGTGCCGCCCACTTTGATGAAGTAGAAATTGCGCGTATCATAAATATTAGGGATAAAATTGAACTGCGTGCTATCCTCGTTAAAGGCCCATTCGTTGGGCCCTTGCCCATAAAACAGAATGAAATCCCCCCCATCAAAATTGCCATCGCTTTCTCCTGATACTAAAATGGCATTCTCTTGTAGGTCATCAATACGCTCCACGGAAGGTAACTCTGGTACCATACCGCCGCCATTGCCATAAAGCTTAATGGTGCGCGGATCGACATTATCAATATCAATACCCAGCTCATCTTTTAGGAAATCGTAGCTCAAGCGATAGACGCCATCTTCGCGCACTGCAATTTTGTAGATGTCTCCCTCACTTAATACGGAAACATCTACTGGATCACGGCTTGCAATGTTTAGGTTGTTGCCTCCAGGTAATAGTTCCACCCGTAATTTGACGTAAGTCAAGCGCTCATAAGCATTGCCTTTTCGAATGATTGGAGTGAAGCTAATCTTTCCGACGATTCCATTTGGGCCCTTGGAGGTGAATGCCTCAAAATCGATTGTCTCTTGTACCCCTTTTGTTGGAGCAGGTCCTTCAAAGCTAAAAGGCTCATAACTGGCTCTGATAACTTGCACCCGAAGCCGACCCTTAAAATTCACAGGGAATGTCTCGATCAGGAAGGGAAGCTGTGGGTAGCGTTCACTACTCATCGCTCCTTTAAACGTATATCGCTCTAGCGTTTGGCCATCGGCTTCGAACGTGAGCGGCTGTTCAGCCCAGTTAAAGGTATATTCTAGCTCTGTCGTATTACTGTAGAGCAGACCTAAATGACCAACCAAGAAGAGGGTAGAGAGTAAGAGCTTCATTAGATAAATCGTTTATTTTGTTACAGAAACGTTAAGGGATTTTGCCTATTGCACATTAAGATTTTTTAATATCCCCTTTTTGTCGTCTATTGTATGAAGTATTGTTAATTTGGTAAAATACTTGGAACATCTTTTGAAAAAGATGATTTTACCATACAAACTTACTGTATTTCCATTTTTACAAACAACGATCCTAGGTCAATGTTAAGACAAATACTCTTTGTTGTCGCAGGTTGTCTCTTTTTGAGTTTAGCGCAAGCTCAAGACCCTGTCTTTTCTCAATTTTATGCTGCTCCCTTGCAGTTTAATCCCGCCTTTGCCGGTACCACCCTCGCTCCCCGCATCAACCTCAACTATCGCAACCAATGGATGGCAGTAGATCAGCAAGGCTATCAAACCTTCGCAGCCTCTTATGAGCAATCGATCGAGCGCCTCAATAGTGGCTTTGGTATCACTATTATGGCCGATGATGCTGCCTCGGGCACGTACAAAACAAACTTTGTTAATCTAGTATATGGCTATAAGTTACGCATTCAGGATGACTGGCATATCAAATTTGGAATGGAAGCAGGCTTAATTCAGACGGCACTGGATTGGGATCGCT
>JBCCRH010000138.1:0-13146 GCA_039208045.1 Bacteroidota bacterium | reverse complement strand
TGAAGTGGGGCTAAAGGTTGGAGAGCAGGTAGGAAAGCAGGTTGTTAGGACGTTTTTGGGGTGTATGGAGTGAAACCAGGGGCTTACCTCGCTAAAACCTGCTATTTTTACTTAGTTCTAGCGATTTATAAAAACCTATAAATCACTAAAACTTGTTACTTTTGGGAGATATAGCGAGATAAGACTTATACCTTTATGGAAATGATCGGCAGAAAAGTCGAGCGACAAACGCTGGACTACCTACTTGAAAGTAAAAAAGCAGAGCTTTTAGCGATTATTGGAAGACGTCGCGTGGGCAAGACCTTCTTGATTCGAGAGCATTATGCGCAACAACTCGTTTTCGATTTTACGGGTACGCAGTATGCAGATAACAAGAATCAGTTAGAAAAATTTGCTCAGAAGCTGGCGGAATATACAGGTAGTGCATTAGGAGTAGCTACTCCAAAGAACTGGGCCGAAGCATTTATCCAATTAAAGACTTACCTAAAAGCACTACCCAAAACAGCTATCAAACCCGTCATTTTTTTTGATGAATTTCCTTGGATTGCTGGCCGTCGCTCTAACTTCTTGGATGAGTTTGCCTATTGGTGGAATGTTTGGGCTAGTCGGCAGCACATGGTAGTGGTGATTTGTGGTTCGGCTGCTTCCTGGATGATCGATAAAGTAGTGAATAATAAGGGGGGCTTGCACAATAGAATTACAGAGTACATGCACTTACAGCCTTTCACCTTGAAGGAAGTAAAAGCCTATGTACACACGATCAATCAGGCCTTGGATGAATACCAACTACTGCAATTGTACATGTCCATCGGTGGTATCCCCCACTACCTTCAGCACATCCGCAGAGGGGAATCAGCCGCACAAATCATTGATCGCCTCTGCTTCGATAAAGATGGGATTCTCCGCAATGAATTCAATAACCTGTACCATGCCCTTTTTGACAAGCCTGATCGACACATTGCCGTCATCCGAGCGCTGGGTAGCAAATGGAAAGGCTTAACCCGCAATGAAATTATCAAACTAACGGGATTGGCGAATGGAGGTAGCTTAACTAAAATTTTGCAAGAGCTCCTAAGTTCTTCCTTCATTATGGAAATACTTCCCTTTGGGAAGAAAAAAAGGGATATTCTTTACCGCTTGGTAGATGAATACTCCCTGTTCTACCTCACCTTCATTGAGGGTCAACGACCTGGCAAAAAAGACATTTGGCTACAAACATCACAAGAGCAGCAGTACAAAATCTGGCGCGGCTACGCTTTTGAAAATATTTGCATCAAACACGTGGAAGCTATCAAAATGGCTTTAGGCATTTCGGGCATCCAAACAGAAGTGTCGGGCTTTCGGAGCCTTGGTGACGAATATACCGATGGCATCCAAATCGATCTGTTGATCGATCGAGCAGATCGTTGTATTAACCTTTGTGAAATCAAATTCTACAATGACGAAATTGCGTTAAGCAAAGAGGAGTCTAACAAACTCCGGCGGCGGCGCACTCGCTTCATCGAACTATCCAAGACTAAACATACGGTTTTCAATACCTTCATCTCCACTTACGGCTTACGCCAAAATCAATACAGCAATGCCCAAGTCGATCAGGAGTTATCGATGGAAACGCTGTTTTTGTTGGAGACCTTTCGGTAAAAAGTGCGCTCTAGCGTGGGCTAATCTCGGATGCAACGAACCGAAAAGCCTAAGCCTTGATTGCTAATAACCTTTTCGAGGCTTTTAATGATGAGGTGGAAACGGAAGTTATAGGCCTTACCTTTACCCGACTTAGTAGCCAACCAATAGTCGCTTATGACTTCAAGAAAGGCGAACATTCCCCCAGTCATACGGTACCCACTAAAAAGGGCATCAAATCCACTCCTACCTCCTTTTATCATTGCTTGATACGCTTTTTCCCCACTTCCATACTCCTGCAGCAAGGCATCAATTTCTTCCAACTTAGGCAAGCGCCAGCCAGGTGGGCAAGCTCGCTTGGCTGCCTCCCAAGTATACAGGCGGCCGTACTTCTTACCATTTGCCGGATCATTTTCATAAAACCAACAACCGCCGCCCACATCATAATTCAAATTCTCCGCTAGCCAAGTTTTACCCAGTAGCTGCACCGTTTTATACGTCTGTCTATCTCTTGGGTCGATAAATTGATTAGAGCTTACGCCAAATAGTTTTTCAAGAGAAGGCAGAGATTCTTTATCTATTTTAAGTTTAGACGGCCCCGCCTCGCCATCCTTTTGCACTCGAATAGCACTAATAACCGACTCCAGTGCTTCCGAAATTTGGATGTAAGGCAGTTCCTTATCCTCACCCCAATTCCCTCTAATCGGTTTCCCATCTTTGGGCAATACTTGCAAGCGCGCAAAAGGCGTTCGTTTCCAAAGGCTGCGCCGAGCAATAATGGGTATCGCGCGCACTTTTCCCGCCTCATGCAAGGCCAAAGCTTGCATCATTTCTTCATCATAGCAGTAGTCAGAGGCTAAAAAGTTTTGGCTAATCAGTAATAGGATAATATCGGATTGGTGTAGGTTTGCTTTGATGGACTGATCCCAATCGTGGCCCGCTTCAATAAGGCCATCGTACCAAATCTTGACCTTGTGGAACCGCTCTAAGACTTTTAAGTGGATGCGCAACTCTTCCAGTATCTCCACATCTCGGCGAGAATAGGCTATAAAAATTTGTAATGTCTTTTCGGTACTCATGCCCTAATTTAGTGTTTAGAACGTTATTTGTGCTACTAAATACACCAAAATATATCTCTTCATATAAAGACATCTTTTACCATTTATATCTTTCTACAAAGAGACATATTCATCACAATATGTCTTTTTATACAAAGAAACATTGAACTGTAATCACAAACAAAATCCGTCAAAAGTCCATATTTCCCTCAGAGTATACAACCTTAACTAGTACCACATTGTATACATTCCCAAAGTGAAGACAATAGCTACAAACTACATATGATGACCCGATTTTTTCTTTTTTGTACCTCCCTGCTTTTGGTGGGCAATCTTGCTTATGGACAATCCACACTAGATCGACTCACTGAGTTTTTTACCGTTCCAATCAACAAGCGAGCGGTAGCAAGGGATTCTAGTCTATACCCTGCCAAAGCGATTCTGGCACCCGTCATTACTTACTCGCCGGAGGCGAGCTTGGGCTTAGGTGTGGGTGCTAAATTTTTGTTCAAACTCCCTGGCTCTGGCGAAGAAACGCGCACCTCCAACCTACCCGTATCCGTGCAATATACCGTACAGAATAAGTTTATTATTGGATCGAGCTTTGAGATATTTTCCAATCGGGAAGAGTGGATGCTGTCGGGTAATTTTAATATTCAGTCCTTTCCTTTGCTCTACTATGGAATTGGCAATAATACACCTTTGGCGAATGAAGAAGAATTTGATTCCTTCCAACTCCTTTTTGAGCCCATTTTGCTGAAGCAAACGCCCATTCGCTACCTTTTTGTGGGAGCAGGCTTGCGCTACAACCATGTTACGGATGTGAAGCTGCAGCCGGAAGGCTTGCTGGAAAATAGTACGCAGGAGGGTGTAAATGGTTTTACTTCGGGCGGAGTAGAGTTAGCTCTAGTCTACGATAATCGCGATAATTTGCTTAATGCGACTAAGGGCTGGTATGCTGAAATCACGCATGGATTTTATGACCAAGCTCTGGGCAGCACCCAACAGTTTCAGCTGACGCGCTTTGATATCCGCAGCTTTATTCAACCGTTTAAAAACTTGACGGATGTAATCGGCATCCAATTCAAAGGGCATTTCACCACAGGTAATGCTCCTCTGCGCGAACTGGCGATGCTAGGCGGCGAAGAGATCATGCGCGGCTACTATGAGGGGCGTTTTGTAGATCGCCACCTCATGACGTTACAGACTGAATATCGGAAAAATATCTGGGGCCGCTTGGGTGCCGTGGCATTTGTGAGTGTTGGGCAAGTGGCCGATCAACTTCAAAACTTTTCGTTCGATGGCGTCAAAGTAGCGGGAGGTATCGGCCTGCGCTTTTTGCTCGACAAAAAAGAAAACCTCAATATCCGCTTGGACTGGGGCTTCAATAATGAGTCGAACAACTACTATTTGAATGTGGCGGAGGCCTTCTAGCAAAAAGACTATACTATTCCATTAAATATGCCGAAAACAAAGGCAAATACTACGATCGAAAACCCAATCATAAAGGCCCAGTAGGCTATTTCAATTTGGTGAAAGGCATGATAAACCTGCTTTTCAAAAACGTACATTGTACGGATTTGATTCCCGATCTGTAGTTCTTGATTTCTTACCAATTTATCATATGCAGCTTCATACTCTTCTAAGGATATCTTGGGATACATCCCTATGATAAAAAGATTATTTTCCTTTTGTGGGTATTTATGCTCCACTTTACTTTTATAATATTTGGACATCGTAAATACTGCTGGTCTAGAGGCATTGATTGCATAAATCATAGAAATAAAAGAGAAAAAGACCATAATTACTGCAATGAATGTACCGTATTGAATGCTTTGAACATACTCGAAAAAAACGACGATAGCAGAAATAATCGTTGAATTCACACGAATCATAATCGCGGCTTTGCGATCAATGACATTGAAAGAATTCACGTAGAATTTATTCTGGTTCCGCATGTAGGTTGCAAAGGACTTTCGAGGTTCGCTTTTAGTATAATAAAGCCCATGCATTTCTTCTTCTTCCTCCTCCTCTTCCTTGCTCTTTTTCTTCTTCTTTTTATGTTTCCCAGGCTTGATTTCTGCCTTTATTTCTCGCTTTAGCTCCTCTTTAAATGCTGCTAGTTCTTCTTCTGTCATATTTTCCTAACTTGACTTAATTACATCATATTTCTATCTAAGTAATAAAAATACCACCGTAATGCCTTGAATTAATTCAAGAGAAGAAGTTACTAAACGAGCTTACTACAGTCTTTTCTTTAACTTACTATACCACTCTGGACTCACCCCAGCAAAATGAGCTAGGTGCTTAGAAGATAAGCGTTCAAAATAGCTAGGATATTTTCCTTTCAGAAACGAGAGAAATTGCAGCGGGGTATGACTGAGCTTGTAGGCCATAAGCTCTTGAAGCGAGACAAAGTAATTGACTACATCTTGAAAGTACATTTGATTAAAAGCACTACTCTTCGCTGCCCATTCATCCACCTGCCGTTTGGCGAAGCGGATTACGGTAGAATGTTCTGCTGCAGTAGTCTTGTATATCGAAGGTTCTTCATAAAAATAGCTATTGGCACTAATGACAATCCTAAACTGGTCATCAAAATTAAACCAAACTGCTTTCTCTACTCCATCTGCTGAGATGAAGGAAGTTACAAAACTCCCTGCAACAATGAAATAAGAGTAAGTCTGCACCTTACTGATGGGAATCAAGATTTCATTTTTTTTGAGGTGCATCACTTTAGAATTGGCCCTTATTTCTGGCCACAGCTCCGTAATGATTCGTTCATCAAATTGATTCAGTACTCTTTTTAGGACATCATAGTGCGAATAGGTTTGTTTCATCAAAGACACATTTGGTGACGATTCACGCAAAAATAGTGCTGCCAGTAGGTAGCAGTCATTAACCTATATTAAGAAATAGAGAACTATGCAGTGCTAATTGGCCTAAGATTGGCAATCTATTCGCTAAAAGCATTTGGGAGCTTTTTTTTGGCACGGCCGTTACGCTACTCATTGCTATAAAGTCTAAATATGTTTTAAGACGAGCAAAGCGTCCTGATTTTCATCTGGGAGCTTCATTTTATAAATCAACACGATTGGCCTTGTATTCTGATTGATCTTGCCCCTAAAAAAGATCATGAATACACTACCCAACGTAAAAGCAGGAACATATAATCAACGAGGTGATCGTACGCCTAACTCTCCAAATGGAAAGCGCGTACTGCTCATCAATGGTCACCCCGATAAGGGAAGTTTCAACTATGCCTTAGCCGATGCTTATCTGGCGGGACTGGATCGAACGAAAGTCACTGTTGATCAGATCAACCTAGCAGATTTGGCATTTAATCCGAACCTGGCGTATGGCTACCGCAAGATCAGTCCATTAGAGCCTGATCTGCTAGATGCCATTGAACGTATCAAGGCTGCAGACCATCTAGTATGGGTTTTCCCAATGTGGTGGTACGGCATTCCCGCTTTAATGAAAGGCTTCATCGATCGGACCTTCCTCCCTGGTATATTCTTTAAGTATCAGAAAGGCAAGTTGTTTCCAGATCAGCTCCTAAAAGGCAAAACCGCCCACCTAATCATTACAGCGGATACGGTGCGCTGGTACGACCGATTCTTCATGGGAAGCCCTTTGATTAACCAGTTCAAAAAAGGGACGCTACAATTTGTGGGTATCAAGCGCGTGAAGGTGACGTACATCGCTCCAATTAAAGATTCTACGGAAACATTCAGGAAATCCTGGCTGCAGAAAGTGAAGCAGTTGGGACAAGTATTCCATTAATATCTTCCACTATAAAAATTTAAAACTATGAAAAAGATAGCAATAGCAGGTGCGAGTGGCTACCTAGGTAAGTATACCGTAAAAGAGCTGCTAAACAGAAATATCCCAACCTTAGCAATTGTAAGAAATCCGAAGAAACTACAGGACTTGAGTGGTGCTGCTTCTTTGCAGGTCATCCAGGCAGAAGTCACTAAGCCAGAGAGCTTATCCGGTATCCTGAAAGGTATCGATGTGTTAATTTCTACAGTAGGCATCACGAGACAACAGGACGGCCTTAGCTATATGGATGTCGATTTTCAAGCTAATCTGAATCTGCTACAAGAAGCACAAAGAGCTGGCGTCAAAAAATTTATCTACGTATCAGCAATCGGTGGGAGCAAATACCGCAACCTAAAAATCTTTGAAGCCAAAGAAGGCTTCGTAGACGAACTTAAGAGATCAGGAATAGAGTACAGCATCCTTCGTCCTAATGGTTTCTTCTCAGACATGGAAGATTTCCTAAAGATGGCTAAAAAGGGCAAAATCTTCCTGTTTGGTGATGGCTACCAAAAGCTAAACCCCATTCATGGTGCCGATTTAGCGGAAGTAGTAGTCGATGCCATCGACTCCCCCAAAAAGGAGATAGTAGTGGGAGGCCCAGAGTTGCTCAGTCAAAACGAAATCGCAGCAATCGCCCTGAAGCTGCACCAAAAACCAGTAAAGATCACGCACTTGCCCAACTGGCTACGTAGGGCCACGATTGGTTTTATGCGCACCTTCACCAGTCCGAAGGTCTATGGCCCGATCGAGTTCTTTTTGACCTTAATGGCTGAGAACCAGATCGCTCCACAGTATGGCAGGCATCGCCTGCAGGATTTCTTCAAAGAGAGAATGAGTCACTAACTATTAATAGTCTTAAAAATAAAATAGCATGGAATCGACTAATAAGATCAAAAAACCTAGACCATCAACTATTGAGCCCATACTCATCAAGAAATCTGAATGGATCAAAGCAGAAGGCTCGCCAAAGGGCGTCGTACAGGGCTATACTTACGGTTTCAATGCGGTAGTAATCCGTTACAGCGTTGATGCCATTGGAGAGGGCCCTAACCTGCATGTGCATCCATACGATGAGGTCTTCCATATCTTGAATGGTAGAGCCGAATTTACAGTCGGCGATCAAAAGATCATTGCTCAAGAGGGCGATCTGGTAATCGGACCGGCAAACATTCCTCATGCCTATAAAAATCTTGGCCCTGGAAGGCTAGATACCTTGGATATCCACCTAAACCCGGAGTGGATACAGTTTGATCTGGCAAAAGAAGGGGAGCAACTTAGTTCCTTAGAATTAATGGCTGAACAACATTAAAAGTGACTCAAAAAAGGTTCACATTTTCATTTCCGAACGATACGCATGCTTTTCCACTGCACCTTTGAGGTATCAATTAATTAATAGACTTGTTTCGCCAGTCATCAAATGGCTGCAAGCGGCAAAGTTTTATCCTGTGCTTCGTTAAAAAGCCTCGCCGATGCTTGGGCATCGCCTACGTTTTTTGCCTTGCCCAGAATAAAATTTGCTGCGCTTTCGCTCATTCATGACTGGCGGAACAAGTCTAATCAAAACTCAACGACATGAAAAAATTAACTTTAATTCCACTCCTCCTCTTCATCACAGTATTGACTTTCACTGCTTGCGATGAAGACGATAATCCCTCTACACCCACAACAAGTGATATTACGACTCCGGCAGAACTCACTACTGCACTAACGGACATTTACAAGAATGCAGACGCCCCAGGCTTTGCCCTATCCGTTATTAAAAATGATCAGTTACTCTACCAAGAAACATTTGGCAAGGCCAATATTCAAAACGATCAGGCATATACGAATCAAACGATTCAGCCAATCGGCTCGATTAGCAAAACTTTTGTAGCGGCTGCTGTTGTCAAAGCGATAGAGCAAGGGCATTTTACCTTGGATACCGATATCAACGACATTTTACCCGTAGAGCTGAAGAACCCGATGCAACCTAATGCTACCATCCGCGTCAAAGATTTGGTAACCCATACTTCTGGGCTTATCGACAATTATTACGCCTATTTTCAAGCGTACCACATCTTACCAGGTGAAGATATGGCTACCCCTGGAGCAGCGATCATGCGCGATGATTTTGGGGCGGGGCAGCGCGAAGCAACTCCTTTAGATGAGTTCTTGGCCTCCTATTATCTCGAAGATGGTGACCTGTACAGCTTGGATAATTTTGCAGCGACCACTCCTGGTAGCACTTGGAATTATTCCAATATTGCTACTTCTTTAGCGGCTTATTTGGTGGAAGTAGCCACTGAGACTCCGTTTAAAACTTACGTTGCTACCCACATTCTGCAACCACTTGGTATGAACAATACGGCCTACGATCTCGATCAATTGGACGCCAATCAGCTAGCCAAACTCTATTGGGACGCCGACACCCCATTTCCTCAATATAGTAATGATTCGTACCCAGACGCTGGCATCTACACGAGCAACGAAGACTTAAGCAAGTACCTACTAAATATGATGCAAGGAGTCAAAGGCCAATCGAACACGCTGTTCTCTAATGCGGGTTATGCGCTCCTCTTCGACCCCTTGCTCCCTGACGGTATAACACCTGCTAGCTTCGCCGAAAACCAGGGAATCTTTTGGTTTCTGAATGGCAATATCATCAAGCATGATGGAAGTGACCCTGGTACCACTTGTAGCCTAGAATTCACCAAAGACGGCAAAGCAGGCTATCTTTTGATGACCAATATGGACGCCTCTACTTCCGAACATGAAACGGCCTACTTTGAGCTCGCTCAACAAGTAGATCAAGTGATTAGTCAGTTTCTTCAAGCGAATTAGATGAGCACCCTATCCCCACAAACAAAGCGAACCATTGGCCGATTGATTCCTTTTGGAATCATCTGGCCAATGTTGGCCTGGATATTTCTATTTGTAGAGTTTGCAGCCACCCATAGCATTAATAATGTACCGATGACTGCTATAAAAATGGATCTCCCCATTTTTATTTTTGCCAGCTTTGCCATTACAGGAGTCGGTCTGCTTCTGGGATTTATAGAGCTCCAATATCTGGATCAGCTCTTTGCCGATAAAAGCTTTACCACGCGATTTTTTTCTAAACTGCTGGTCTACGGTATCTTGTTTTTTATCGTCATTCTGATCCTATTTCCCATCGCAGGCAGCTTGGAGTTGGACACCCACCCATTCGACAAGCGCGTATGGGCAAAGTATGCTACTTTTCTAATGAGTTACACCAGTCTCAGCACCGTTTTACAACTATCTGTCTCACTCGTCATCTCCCTTTTTTATGCGGAAATCAGCGAATTTATCGGTCAGCGCACTCTCGTTAATTTCCTAAAAGGGAAGTATCATACCCCAACGGAAGAAGAACGGATATTTATGTTCCTAGATATGAAGTCTTCCACAACCATTGCCGAAAAACTGGGCCACGTGGACTACTTCAAATTGCTACAAGCCTACTACGAGTGCTTCACCGATGCCATCGTACATTATGAAGGAGAAATCTATCAATATGTAGGCGATGAAATCATTTTGTCGTGGAATGTCCAGCACAATAGAGGAAATGCCAAATGCTTGGATTGCTTTTTTGCCATGAAGAAAAGCCTACAGCAAAAGAGTGATTGGTTTCAGGCCCAATTTGGATTTATCCCAACCTTTAAAGCAGGGATACACGTAGGGAAAGTAAGTACTGGAGAAATTGGGGTGCTCAAAAAAGACATCATTTTCACAGGAGATGTGCTGAATGCTACCGCTAGGATTCAGAGTTTATGCAATACGTATGGGGTAGATCTGTTAGTATCGGATACGCTAAAAGATCAACTTAATATTGCACCGCCCTACGAATCTCAGTTTGTTGATTATGCTATTTTGAGGGGGAAGGAGGAGAAAATGGGGTTATATACTATTGGGAGGGATCAGGAAGTTTCGAAGTAAGTATATACATCATCTGGCCACTAAGAAATGCTAGCCATGAAGCAGCCGAAACTGCTGGCTTGTTGACTACAACAAACCGACAAGAATACTACTGAACCACAAATACTTATATATTAATCATAAAAAATTTCAAAATAATCCAGTTTTATCGATTACCTTTTTGGAGGTGAGGGTATTAAATAAAGAATATCATCTAACTAGGGAGTCTAATTACTGATAATCTACCAACACAACTTAACATATCAAAAAACCTGGTTTCAAAGATACTAGTACCGCTCTTAAAACAATTATGAAGTTCATGGGTCAATCAGCCTATCTCCTAATCCAATTTCATTCAGTTACAAGGAATACAAGATGATTCTAAAGTCATATCTTCCATAGTTGATACTTCGAGTAAGAATTATATGAATGGCTTAGTCACAGAAGATGAGGATATTCTTAATTCAGAACAACTTGATAATGGAATTTATTTCATTTTGCTAATTAGTCCAAATAATAGAAAATGTTTAAAATTCATAAAAAACTGACTTATCTAATACTATTTATAGCATGTATTCAGGTCAAAGCAGTGTGTGATACTCCAAAACTTATACAAATTAAAACTGATGATATTATTGCTTCAGCGGATAGTCTTTATAATAAAGGTGCATACTATTTAGCAGAGAAATTCGATTTGGGTTTAGCAACGCATTATTTTAAAAGTTCTTTAGAGCTTTATCAACAAGTGCATCAAAATGAAAAAATACTTAGTACCCTAAACTATTTATTCGTGCTCTCATATTACAAGAGAGAATTTGCAGAGTCTAATATTTGGATCAATCAGGCTATTGAAATTTGTTCGACTGATTTAGAAATAAGCACCTACGAGTGTTTTGCATGTGCCGTAAACAAAGCTATATTATTGAGGACAAAAGGGAATATTAAAGGCGGAATTCAATCTTTACAAAATGCCATTGAAAGGTATCATCAAATTGAAATGACTAAAGATCAAAGATCAACAATTATTGTTGTTTACCAAAATATTGGTAGTGGATTTGAACTTTTAGGAGATATCAAAAAGGCAATATTTTATTTAAAGAAGTCGATTAGACTAAGTCTTGAATATTATGACGGTTCTGATCTACAGCGTTTTAATCTAGGAAGGCGATATGCGCTCTTGGGCAATACTTTTTCAAAAGTAGAAAACTACATAGAAGCACTACAAAACTTTAAGATTGCCTTGGGTTATCTGGAAAATGGAAGTTTAGAAAGTAGTATTCATAAAGAAAATCTCTTACTGCTGTATCAGAACTTGTCTAACCTATTTTTAGAAAAAGGCGACCTAAATAAGGCAAGTAGCTACATATCTGAAGCAATAAATATTAGATTCGACAAATTCTCCATAAGAGCGTACAAATCATTCGAACTACTTGGAAAAATTGCTCATGCAAAAGGAAATAGTGCTGCTGCAAGGAAATATTTTAGAACTTCAATCGATAAGATCAATGAGACTGAGGATTTTCTAGATAAAGAGGCCAAGCCCAGACAATATTTTCTGATAGGAGAAATCGACCTGGAAGAAGGGCACTACACAAATGCCCTCCAAAACCTCCAAACCGCCATCATAAACATGACCTTCGAATACGAGGACACCTCATTCACGAGCAACCCTCCTATTCAGCAAATGATTTCTGAGCCGTTGGCGTTTAAGATTTTGCACTACAAGGCCAAAACCCTCCACCGCCTCTTCGACCAAACCCAAGACCTACGCTACCTCGACGCCGCCCTCGACGCCGCTAAAGTATCCGCAGCGCTAGTCGAAAAATCGCGGCAGGAGATTGTGACGCAAGGCTCAAAGCAAAAGCTGGCGGGCGATGCGCTAGAAGTGTATGAGACGGGGATAGAGATTGCACTGGCATTGCAGGAGGAGAAGGGAGATCAAAAGTACTTGGAAGAAGCCTTTGCCTTTGCGGAGAGCAATAAAGCAATATTGCTTTTGGAATCGATCAATGAGACGGTAGCCAAGAGCTATGGAGGAATACCAGATAGCTCGCTAGAACAGGAAAAGGATCAGCGGATTAACATTGCGTTTTACGAGAAAGAGATTTATCAAGAGCGGCAGAAAGAGGAAGCGGATGAGGAGAAATTGAAGCTCTGGGAGAATCAATTATTTGAGTATAAGCAGGATTATCAGGCGTTGGTGAAGCGGCTGGAGGGGGAATTTCCGGAGTATTATGAGATGAAGTACAATACGCATTTGGCTAGTCTTTCGGGCTTGCAGGAGCGGGTGATTAAGGATGGGGAAGCGCTGGTAGAGTATTTTGTGGGGGTGGAAAAGATTTATGTGTTTGTGGTGAGCAAGGGAGCAGCAGAGGTGATAGCGCTGGAGAAGGCTGAGGATTATGAGGTTCCGATTTTTGCATTGCGGGATGCCATTTTGGAGGTGGATAATGGTGTGCAGTTTTATCAGGCTATTCTGAGTAAATCGTCCGAACTGTATGATTTGTACTTTGCACCGATTGCGGAGAAATTACCAGCGGGAACCGAGCGGATTTTGCTGGTGACGGATGATGCGCTGGGATACTTGCCATTTGAGGTATTGCTGCGGAAACATCCGCGTTTGGCAGATCGAGACATTACTTTTTCACCGGAAGTACTGGAGTATTTGTTTGAGGATTATTTGATCAATTACCACTATTCGAGTACGCTCTTGGAAAAGAGCTATGAGTTT
>JBCCRH010000137.1:0-13157 GCA_039208045.1 Bacteroidota bacterium | reverse complement strand
ACCATTGGTGCTTCGCATAAATCGGTTTCATATTGCCAATCGGCGTAAAACCGGCCCAATAGACCGGGTGTGCATAGAGGCTTTTATTCTCTTCCAGATAAGAAAGTTTAGCTGCTCGTAGGGCAGTCGCTTTGTCCTCCCCATTTTTTAAGTTAACATAAAAGTGATCTAGCAATTCTCCCGTGG
Source organism: Bacteroidota bacterium (assembly GCA_039208045.1). Classification (GTDB taxonomy): domain Bacteria; phylum Bacteroidota; class Bacteroidia; order Chitinophagales; family Saprospiraceae; genus JBCCRH01. Next base: position 12,971 of record JBCCRH010000137.1, on the reverse strand, counting down.
CGTCGTCATTGATTTGCCAGAGGGTAGTCACCACGCTTTTTGCGCCAGCATACAGAAAGGCACGGGCGAGGCTAATGATGCCCTCCCCTTGGTAAAGCTTCCCGATGGCGGTCTCACAGGCACTCAGCACCACGAGGTCGGCTTCGAGTTCCATCAGGTAGAGGTCTTTTACAAAAAGGGTATCGTAGCTATTCGCTCCATCAGAAAAGAGGATGCATGAAAAATCAGCGTTTTGGGTATTAGCAGTGGCATGGGTGGCTAGCTGAATGATTTCGTAGCGGGGTGCGGTCTCCTGAAAGGCTCGGATATTGGCGGCTCCTGCGATTTTGGCTTGACCACCAAAATGAGCAGCAGCCTTATCCACAGAAAGGGTGTTGTTGGCTAATTTGCCCCAGCCTGCACTTCCATCGAATCGAGGGGCATAGCCGATGTAGTCCGCTTGCCCCGATTGGGTACCTGCTTGCAGCAATTGTTGCAGGGTGAGCGAGTAGCTGTAGCTAATGCAATGCGTCTTCAGCACATACGGATAAGACTCGAACGCACAAGCTTGAGCGGGAGCGGTCGTGAGTAGGGCTTCAAAGGGAAGGAATCCTAGGATTCCGGATGGAATAATCAGTAGATCCGTCGGTAGATTGGGGAGGCGGCCTAGCAGTTCATCGTGCAGGCGCACTGCCTTTTGAGTATAGCTGTCGCAAAGAGCGGTGCGGTCTTGGCTAGAGAACTGAAATTGCTCAATGTCTGCACGGAATTGTACGACCATATCGGCCAAGTCTTCGGGCCTATCCCATTGAATCACTTCGAATTGTTCTTGGTCGATATAAAAGGCATAGACGGTTTCATTTCCCACAAAATACTCGATCAGCGCTTGGTCATGGCGTAGAATATTAGAGCGGATCGTTGCCAAATCGGGAAGCGCTAGGTTATATTTTAGTTGGTAATAGGTGGCATATTCGGTTTCTAGCTCATCTTGCCAGAGGGTGTAGGCTTGGCGGAGTTCTAGCAGTTCGTTTTCCAGCGCTAGCTGTAGCGAGTCGGATAGATTGGGTTGCCCAAAAAGTTGCTTTTCCAAATTGGTAATGCGGTACTGTAGAGCTTTTTCTTCTTTGAGTTTACTAGCCGGGATGTTAGCTACCGCAACAGCCTTGGCGGCACTCGTCGCCTGTAGTAGTAGGATGCTCTTACTGCGTTCGGCAAATTCGAAGGCAGTGAACTGGTAGGCAGGGTTTTGGGTCACTTCCCATAGCCGTAGCGCCACTCGGATGGCTGCTTCACAACGCTCGCGGGTTTCTTCTACGCTGTTGAGTCGCGAAGCTTCATAATTGTGTGTTTTGCGGAGTGCTTGTTCTACCTCGAAGATGAGCTGGTGGCTCTGCAAGGCGAGCTCTAGGTCGCTCTTTTTTTGAGTGTCCTCAAAACGCTTTTCTAGGGCTAGGGCTTTGCCGAGTAGGGCTTCTTGGATACTATTTTCTGCAAATAATTGGGTGCGCGTGGGGTTGCGCTCATCGGTAGTTAGCTCGAAATTGGGGATAATACAAGCTAGTGCTTTTTGATATTGTGCTATAGCGCCTGTCCAATCATTTTGCTCGTACTTGAGGGCTCCCCATCTGTTGTGGATTTTGCTAATTTCTCGGTTTTTATCGGTCTCAAAATAGGCTTGGTAAGCGGCGAAGCCGAGCTGAAAAGCCTGATCAGCTCGTTGGTAGTCTTGATTTCTAAGGTAGATGTTTCCTTGGCGAATATGGATATTGCCGATAGCGGCATCAAGTAGTCCTTCAGATGCTTGGCCCTGCTCTGCCTTTAGTGTGGCTAGTGCGGTGTTGGTCAGTGCAATGGATGCTTCGTACTGCTCGCTTGCTTCTAAGGCGAGTGATAAATTAGCCCATAAGATGCCTCTAGTATCGTTGCCAAGACCTGGAATTTGCAGGCCTTTTTCGCAAGCTAGTTGCGCTTGCTCGAACTGCCCATCTGCATAGTAGGCAGCCGCTAAATCGCACCACCCTTGCGCTACGTCTCTATTGGCTCCTACCGATTCGCTAATCGCAATGTATTTCTTTAGTAGTACCTCCCCCGCCTGATAATCACCATAGCGGGTGTAGATGTTGCCCATAGTCTTGTATATGTATCGCCCCACATAGTAATCCTCTACGCCCCAGTCATCTACGATGATTTGCTTGGCCTTTCTGTAGTGTTCCAGTGCTTCTGCAAATTGTCCAACGCGCTGATAGTAGGTGAATGCTATATTTACATGCAACCACCCTAGCGCGTCCCACTCCAAAGAATCTTTTGGCGAACGGAATTGCTGGGGATCAGCCCCTAGAGAAAAGTATTCGATGGCTCGAAAAGGAAGGCCCATATCGTCAGCAGCGCGAGCTACTTTTTTACATGCTGCCATCCAATCGGATAGATTATCTTCAGCTTGGCATTGCGTTTTAATTTGTTCGAGGTAAATAGCGGTGCTGTCCCAATTGGAACTAGCAGCAGCCTGCGTAGCGGCGGCTAAAAGTGGATTGGTTTCATTAAAAGCCAATAGCTGTGGGCCTGCTGCCAGACAACAGGCCATAAAAAGTAGATAGCGCATAAATAGAGTTGTGCGATGTATGAAAGAGGTTTAGCGAGTCTCGTAAATAGCCCAAGCGGCAACCCCAAAAGCTAGCAAGATAATAAGCCAAATCCACCACGGCATCGTTTCTCCTTCAGGAATAATCGGTGCAGGAGGTAGCACACACTCACCACATTGCAAAATGCCGTCTACATCGTCCTCCACTAGGCTAGGTGCAACCTCGGGGGTACATACTTCATCTTGTGGATCGTCTGAGAAATTAATGCAGGCCCACATGCTGGGCACATCCTTTATATCAACCCCTTTGTTGGTCAGCATCGTGAACACTATTCGACCCTCAGTATCAGGGTGCCCTACACCCATTGCTTTAGTTGTGTTGAGACTAAAAGCCTCGAATGTCCAGGTAATTTCCCGGGTCGCTTCGTTTTTTGATAGCGTTACCGATGAATTGATTGCTGCGGGATCTAAGGGTGGGAAAAAGCTCACTGGTGTCGGATCGATGCTATTGAAATCAATTTCTTCAGGAATGCTGATTTTCACAAAAATATCTTCAGTACGAGCATTCCCATCGTTGACAAAGTTGACCGTAGTAACTAGTAATTGCTCGCCTTCCCCCTCTGGCGGACACGCGCAAGCATCCATACGCATGTAGTTAGGATCGTGAGCTTTAGAAAGGCGGGTTTCTACTTCTTGAATGTCTACGATCAGATTCCCCAGATTGCCAAGTAAATTACTAGTATTTAGTGGTGTAGTAGTTTCAACTGTAGTATCAATTATCTCTGGTTCGTCTTCAAAATTATAGGTTAGATACTCAGGTACATTCCTAATGAAAGTACTAAGTCCTAAATTTTCAATTCGTTCCCCTTCTTCGGCAGTGAGTGCTGGCTCTAGTGCTGCTGCATCAAGTACAGTGGTATCAGCAACAAAAACAGCCATAAACTTTGTAGCTCCCATTTTATTGGCTGGAAACTTTTTTAGAAGGTTCTCATCGTTTTTGAACTGCAGGAATAGTCGCTTCTCGGCATCATTAGTCAACTTACTAAAACTCCAAACGAGTGCTTTTCTGTAATCACTTGCCAGGCTAGGAAAGTTAAACGTATCAATCGTATAGGTGATCGGATCTACGCCATCAAAAAAGAGCCACTTGCGCTCGTATTCGAATGAACCATAATTGACCTCATTGGAGGCGTTCTTCGCTAACTCACGACTTTCTTTTTTACCCTTCGGATCGATATAAATCTGCTCAATGGGCGCATCATAGAATAGATACAGCTGACCAACCAGTGGTGTATTAGGCAGGAGATTTCTAAACGATAAAATCCATATCGTCGTATCGTTGGGGACTAGATTAACATGCTCCTTCTCTAGCTTTATAAAAGCAGTAGAATCGGTAATCGCTTCTGTTGGAGTATATCCTTGACTAGTAGTTGTTGCTTGGTCAATGTCTGGGCTGATGACAATCTTTGGTGGGCGATCGTTTGTATCGGTATACAAGCCTGTAGAGGAGGTATGGCCTTTTTTCTTTTCAGCTTGTTGGGTGGCTCCCGACTGGTGGATGACCAGAGTATCTTCTGTACCTACTATAAAGTTACCATCATTGAAAAACCAGAGGTGAGAATAACGCGGCTGGAGTTTGTCGTTGGAGTTGAAAGGCACTAGCTCGGGCATGCCACTGAGTTCCCATGCTATTTTTCCAGGATCGGCGGACACCGTTTTACTGGGCTCTAGGGTTTGCCCAAATAGCGAGCTACTATCCACAAAAGCGAATAGTAGCACGGCTACTAAAACAAACAATTGAATTGTCTTTTGAAGTTGGGGGGTTGAACTTTTTGGGTTCATAGCTGCTGTGGTTGAATTTTCAAATGGGGTTAAAAGAGTACTAATCGACTAAAATACAATTTGGCATTTAAAAACAGGACTTTTTCCGGCCAAAAGCCAGAAAAAGCCTGTACTCGAAAATTCAATATGTGTTGTTTTCAATGGTCTTTTAGGGTCAATAAACTCGCTAATAACAAATCAAGATCTTACAGAATAACTCTTTCATATCGTAAATAATACGTGTGTATTTCGTTTTGTTGGGTAGAAGCCAAAGGCACGATGGAGAGAAAAAAGAAAACTGGGCAGCAGCTCTTTTACTGCTACCCAGCCCGGAATAATAGCAACTATCTACTTATCTCCAATTGCCCTTCTGAAAAATAAAACACCCTTTAATCTTTGACTGAGTACTTCGAAAAAAGTAACTAAAATAGTGGGGACAAGAGCGGCAGCATGTTTGTTTGTAGTAATCCCAATGGTATTTGATAGGCAGCTAAAGTGCTACAAGTTTTCCTTCAGATACCGCTTCGTCCCCACCCATTATTTCAAAATCTCAATCTTATATTTTTAACTTGTAAGTGCATGAAGGCTGTTGGAAAAAGTGGCCCTGCTCCTCATGTGGAGGCAGGGCTTCCGAATTGCCCTATGAACTTTGTTGTTCTTTCATAGTATGATTGCTCTCACAAGCTTTACTTTTCAGATTGTTTGTTGTAATCCCTTTTGATTACGCTTACAAATTTATACCCCAAAGCGACGCCAGCAAAACCAGCAATTAGAAGAAGTTGAGGTTTCTAAAGTCTTCCAAAGCAGGCTAACTCAAGTACATTTTTTAGACCTAATTAACAACCAACTACACTAAATACCTCCACAACCTATTCATTTACAGCGATATAAAATAAATACAATCCAATTTACTGTAGTATCCATTTGTTAAAATTTTACCTATTTTGTGCACCAATAAGTTGAGGTTTCTAAGACTTTATAAAAAATCATTGCTTTAACATTTTCATAACACTTCAAGCTCTTTTTTGTACTTTTACCCCATAAAACAAGTCGATAAACGCCATAATCAAAACCGTATTCTTTCAAAAAAAGACCGTTTACCTTTTCATACAGCACATATTTTAAAAAACCATAAGCAAGATGAAGCGCAAAGAAGACTTATTCCGCCTGATCAAAGCGATGTCGCGCTCTGAAAAGCGCTACTTTACGCTAGATGCCCAGAAATCGGGCCGCAAGGGCAGTAAGTATTTGGAGCTTTTCCAAGCGATTAATGGGATGGAGCGGTATGAAGAGCAGGCACTCAAGCAGCGCTTTCCGAAGAACTTATCTTCCGATAAGGCTTATTTGTATGAGGCGATTATGCGGAGTATGCGCGATTACAGGAGCTCAAAATCTAGGTTTGCTCAAATGAAGGAGATGATTATGGATTCTAAGTATCTGTATGAAAGAGGATTGTATGATCAGTGTGAAGAGCGACTGTCGGAAGCAAAGCGTTTAGCTATTGAACTTGGTGACCAACTTGCAAAACTGGAAATCCTAAAAGAGGAGCGGCGAGTAATTCGGGATAGGAGGAAGACAGGTCATAAAGATAGGTTGGAAGTTTTGAACAAAGAGTCAGAAAAAAGCATACAATCAGTTGAAGAAGAATTCCAATTTTTAGGTATTTATGATCAGCTTTCAATGGCAGTTATCAGCCACCCTAACCTCACAGAAAAAGACCAACAGCAATATATCCGCTCAGAATTTGCTTCGTTGATCGAAACAGTAGATACTACGCCAGATAATATTCATGCTCGGAGAAGATTCTATCAATCTGCGGCACTTTATTATCAACTACTAGGAGATTTAAATCAAGTGTTTAGCTATTACAGCAAGGTAGTAGACTGGTGGGATGAAAACCCAAAATACAAAAGTGAAGAATATTATAGATACGTAGTTGATGTGTCCAATCTATTATTTATCTGTCTGCAAACAAAAAAGTATGACAATTTTCCTGAGCTTCTGTATCGTATTGAAAAGGAACCTCCCTCAAACGCCCATGATCAAAAAGTTGCTTTCCAGAAGCTGTCTATTTATAAATTAGTATACTTCATGAATTCTGGTAAATCGGAAGGCGTTCATGAGCTAGTTGATGAAATCGAAAAAGGCCTAGCTCAGTTTTCTATTAATCCAGTAAGCCAGCTCATCTTAAGTGGGAATGCAGCCATTCTACTTTTCATCATTGAAGACTATGCAAGCTGTGTAAAATGGTGCCAAAAGGTCATTAAAAACAAAAGAATGCAAAGTAGATATGATATTCAAAAGGGAATATACTTACTACACATGATTGCACTTCTTGAATTGGAGCAATTTGAAGCCCTCGAAAGTGCCCTTCGTACTACTAAAAGGTTTCTACGCTCTAACTCAACAACAAAGGTTACCAACTTCGAATCAATAGTTTACAGCTACACAAAAAAGCTGCATACCAATCCTTTATCGCAAACAAGAACGCTACTAGTAGACTTTAAATCGCGTATTGAAACGATTAAAGCTGACCAAAACGAGAAAGTTAGTTTTGGATTAGATGACTTGCTAATACATTGGATCATTAGCAAGCTAGAACAAAAAACGATTCTTGAACAAATAGGAAAAAATTGATTGAATACTTTTTTAGAATCGACGAATTAGTTGGAACGTGATCTTCCCATCTTTTCGACGTATATCAACTACATTATTTGTTAAAGAAAAGAAAAAGACTTCAGGATTAATCCTTTCAGGGCTTATGATACTTGTATCAATCTCTCCAATTCCTATAAGACCCATCACAGTATTACCACGATTAAAAAATACAGTATACTGGCTGTTCTTAGTAGACACTTCCACCTTCTCCCCCACCGGCATCCCCGGCTTCACCCGAGCTCCCTCTGCCCCCGGCGCTACCGGCTGTGGCGTGTCATCTTCTCCCGTCTCTAAGGGCATATCCACTTCTTGTGGCGGACGCAGAGCGGTAGCTACGGTAATTTGCCCATTTAAGGTGCCGACTAAAATGCCTTTATCTTCAGAAATTTTGAACTCGATTACTCTGCCGTCATCAATAAGGAAGAGCTTTTCCATGTCGGAAGAGAGCGTAATTGTGTTAACCATGATCTTGGTGGTATTAGTGTTTGTAGTTGAGGTGGTTAGCTCTAGTATTTTGTTCTGCGCTGCTTGACCGCTTTCTGTAGAAGCAGTATCGATAATAGGTCTAGGACGACCGGTAATCCAAGAAGTAATACGCTCAAAAAGGGTCATAACGCAGGGGTAGTTGCTGACTCAAAGCTACTAAATTATCCTAAGAATATCCCAAAATACGAAGCATATCCTCTGCCGTTTGTTCCTTTTGATAGAGAATATCCACAAGGTTGCCTTCGGCATTTTTGTAAACGATAATATGCTTAGGAGCCGGAATCAAGCAGTGCTTGATCCCCCCAAATCCGCTCAGTGAATCCTGGTAAGCGCCCGTATGAAAAAAGCCTAGATACAAGGGCTCTTGATCATCAGATGAATATTTGGGTAAATATACTTGACTCTCGTGTGCCTCTGAGTTGTAGTAGTCTGAATTATCACAACTCAAGCCGCCGATATTTACTCGTCGATACTCATTGTGCCACTTATTAATAGGTAGTAAGATAAAGCGCTCGCCAATGCCCCAAGCGTCAGGAATGGTCGTCATCAGGGAATTGTCGATCATGTACCAAGTCTCTGAATCGTTCTGCTGCTTTTGGGCCAAGACCGAGAAAATAGTCGCCCCGCTTTCTCCTACTGTATATTTCCCAAACTCAGTAAAAATATCTGGCTCGCGCACTGCTGCCTCTTCGCAAGCCTCCGAAATCAGCTTCACAATTTCCTTGACCATATACTTATAGTCAAATTCAAACCCCAAGGAATTGCGAATGGGCATACCACCCCCAATATTGATCGCATGCAGCGCATCGGATTCCTGCTTCAGCTCGCAGTATAGCTTAACTGCCTTTTTCAACTCTCCCCAATAATATAGCGTATCCTTGATGCCCGTATCGACAAAAAAATGCAGCATGCGCAGTTCAAACTTTGGATTATTGGCGATACGGTCTCTATAAAAACCCAGCACACTTTTATTGCGAATACCCAGCCTGGAGGTGTAAAATTCAAAATTGGGCTCCTCCTCTGTCGCCACCCGAATACCAATTTTACACTTGCCTTCCACATGTGCCTCATAGTAGTCCAACTCCTCCGTATTATCACACACCGGAATCACGTTATGGAAGCCCTCATTAATCAGTTTGACAATCTTTTCTTTGTAGGACTCCGTTTTGAAGCCATTACAAATAATTAGCGTCTCCTTTGTCACTTTCCCCTTTTGGAATAATCGCCGCACCAGATCGATATCGAAAGCAGAAGAGGTTTCTAGCTGTACCTTATGCCGTAGTACTTCATTCAGTACATAGCTAAAGTGACTACTCTTGGTGCAATAGCAATAGTAGTACTTCCCGCTGTAACCGATAGATTTCATCGCGCGCGTAAAGAGGTTGCGAGCCTTCTTTATTTGTGTTCCAATTTTAGGCAAATAGGTCAGCCGGAGCGGCGTGCCGTATTTTTTGATTAGGTGGTGAATGGGTACTCCATTGAAAACCAAGTACCCCTCGTCCATTTCGAAGCCCTCTTGAGGGAAATAGAAGGTTTGATCAATCAGATCAGCGTATTTGTTGGTCACCAGCGTAGGACTTTTAGAATTTGCGGAGCAAAATTATCGGTAATATTTGATATTTAGCAGACCCTACAATTTTTTTTTGTCCGATCTGCTGTTAATTTCGCTGTCGCTAAATGCCAGTTCAATTTCCAGCACCAGCAAAACAACCACCAATGGAAAAACTCGATGCACTCAACCAAGTCGCTACTTTTCACCGCACCTTCAAACATCCTATCCTTGACACCCCAAGCATCCCCTCCGAGGCCCGCTGCCAGCTCCGCATCAACTTATTAGCCGAAGAGCTAAAAGAACTACAAGAAGCTATTGCCGACCAAGACCTGGTAGAAATCGCTGATGCGCTCTGCGATATACAGTATGTCCTTTCTGGTGCCGTATTAGAGTTTGGCTTAGGCCAAAAATTCAAAGCACTTTTTGACGAAGTACAACGCTCCAATATGAGTAAAACCTGCAAAACGCTGGAAGAAGCAGAAGCAACCGCAGCGCACTACAAAAAGGAAAAAGGCTTTGATAGTTACATCCAACAAGAAGGCGATTTCTACCTCGTTTTCCGCACTTCGGACAATAAAACCCTAAAGTCTATTAATTATTCGCCTGCTGATTTGAAGACGATTCTGGAAAATGATTAACCATTATACATTTCATTAAACTCCCCCCTCGTCATTCCAAACAACAACATATCCCAATGCTCCCCCTGCGTATACTTCACTTCTCGCAGGCGCCCTTCCTGCACAAAGCCCAAGCGTTTATGTAATACAATGGAGGGCTCATTAAAACCATACACCGCTGCATTTACTTTATGGTAGCGCAACTCGTTGAAAAAGTAGTTTAGAAATAGGGTAATGGCTTCTTTAGCGTAGCCTTTCCGCCTTGCGTGCTCCACAATCGCAACACCATAGCGGAACGAACCGTCCAGTCGGCTCACTGTATTGGAGTTAATACTTCCGATTGGCTCTCCTTCCACCGTTTCAATGACAAAAAAATATTCATCGTTTGCACCTTTCTTTAAGCTTTCCGCTTTGGCCCACTCGCGTACGCTTTCTTTGGAAGTAGGAAACCAGAGCCATGCCAAGTTTCTAGCGGTTTCGGTATCTAAGTTCCAGTGGTAGAAGAATTCGTAATCTTCAGGTTCAATACCTCGCAATCGTATGTTTGTGCCAGACCAATAATTCATAGTAAACGTTTCTTTAGGATATGGATGGGGTTTGACGCCTTATGGATCAAATAGGTTACGATCGTTTCGAAAATCGCTTTCCAATTTTCTTTCCCCTGGATTGAATAGCTGCTTCGCCCCATTCCAATATCTCTTGCAAGACCAGCAATACCTCCTCCCGTAATTCGGGGATAGGTGCTGCAATTTTGGCAGCCAAGCTGAGCGCCTGCGCCCTCACCGCCACTGGTTTTTGCGGAAGCAACACCCACTGCAAAGCCAAATCATATAAGAACGACTCGTGGCGTTCCGGTACAGCTTGCTCGGCAAATAGCTTCATCAGGTTGCGATAGATGGCGCCGTGATGCTGCTCTTCTTGTATGACCTCTACTGCCTCGTCATAGATGCGTTGCCAGAGCCAGGGCGCCCGAGCTACTACCGACTCTAATACCCATGCTGCCCGACGCGGCAAGGGGGGCTCCCCAGTTCGTATGGTAGCCCATAATTCTGTGAATAAAGCTTCGTTTTGGATAATTTCCGTTGCGATGGCGACGGCAGCTTGTTTGTTTATATTTTTTTCTAATCTGGAAGCGAGCTGCATAGGGTTTTATTTTGCCAAAAAGATATAAATGCTTTTTTATTTATTTAAAAAAAACTAATTTAACAGGCGATTGAAAAGTATTTTTTTTAGAAGGAAATCAAAGGCTACTTTTATGCATCCCAGAAACTTCAGTAACGCCCCAAAGCGGCGGCTACTGCCTATTGTGCTAGTTGTAACCATTATACTCTTGTTGACAACTGCACTCATTCAAATGACAGGCAGTAAAGATCAAACGGCAAAGATTGCCGCTAAAAGCTTGTATCAAAATGCAATGCTTGCAGCCCAAGCGGGCGATTTGGAAACTGCGCTTGAAAATATCAATCAAGCTATTGCTATCCAACCTAAGCAATCCTCTTTTTATGCCATTCGTGCCAGCTATACCCAACGGATGGATTCCTCTGAAGCAGCTACTCGTGGTATTTTGGCGGATTTGGATCGAGCGATTACGCTATCCAAAGCACAGGCTAGAATCCCTTTCTTAGAACAGCGCTTGGCCAATTACCTGGATCGTGCCTGGTTTGATAATGCCATCCAAGATTGGGAGCGGCTCATCCACTTGGCCCCCTATCCAGAGCAGAAGGCTCAGTATTTATTGGCTAGAGCCAAAATGTACCGCGACTCCATGCGGCTATTGGACAATGCCCTCCAAGACTTCGAACTAGCTTTGCGCGAAGCGGAAAATGCCAATACGAAGATAGCTATTCTGATGGAACAAGCAGAGCTGTTCTATGATTCTGCTTCCCAACAGGATCGAAGCGAGGTGTATGCCCGCCGCAATTTTTTGCAAGCCCTCGAACTGGTAGAGTCAGAGTCGATTGCCGAAAAGGAGCGTATCGCTTACATTGATCGGGTGTGGGAAGGCTTAGGGTATCTGGAACCAGCAAATGCCTTGCGGGTATGCTTGGAGCATTTCGACTTTTTTAAGACTTACCTCAATGCTCAAATCCCTGATGAACAACTCTTTTTTGAAGCTTATGAACGCTATGCTACAGCAAATGCCCTCTCCCCAAAGCAAGCCACTTATCATGCGCAAAAGGCAGCTTTCTTCGATGAGATTTATCCTTGGGAAGATCAGCAGAAAGAGCAGTTTCTGGTACAATCTTATACCAAAGCCATCCAATTGGCTGAAGGCGAAGCCCAGAAAAAATACCTCCAGGCACGTGCCCACTGCTACGATCAACTGGGGGCCTATCGCAAGGCGGAAGCTGACCTCCGGCGCGCCTATCCCGATGATCGCTCCTACTACCAAGCACGAGCCGTTTTTTATGATGAGCTAGAAGACTACGATAAAGCGGATCGTTTCTATCGCAAATACCTGGATCGAGCTACTTTCTATCAGGAACGTGCTCGTTACTACGATGAGCTCGGCATGCCCCAACGTGCTGATAACTACTGGAAAAAGATCTTATCTGCCAACGAGTATCAACAACAACGGGCCGAATACTACGAATCCAAAGGCCTTCATACGCTCGCTGACCCGTACCTAAGGGCTCAGATGGATCGCCTAGACTTTTATGGTGAACGGGGCGAGCTGTATTTCCAAAAAGGGAACTACCAGCGTGCGGCAAGCTTTCTAACCAAAGCAGTGAGTGAGGCTCGAAAGCGGAAGGATGCCCGCCTTAGCCACCTGTACCAGGTGCGGGCGCAAAACTATGAAGCACTCGGCAAGTGGAAAAAAGCGGATAAAGACTGGGAGCGCACCCTGCCAAAGCAGGCCTTCTATGAAGCGCGCGCGAGCTATTATTTCTGCGCTGGCATGGTACATCCCAACCGCAAGCGTAAACAGGCCTTTCTGCGCATGGCCGCTTCTTTTTATGAAAAATTCAACACCGCCGATGACCGGGCCTATGCCGAACGCCTCTATTTTTACCAGCTCACCAACCAACCTAAAAAGGTAGCTCGCGACCTCGAAATCATGCGGCACCTGCCCACTGATCAGCGCCATTTTTCGGACGATCTGCTGCAACTTTTCGAGACTACGGAAACCTTGGAGCTTTTTCATCGCCATGGGATTGATCCGTGTTCGTTTTCGCCGAAGCTGCCGGGGCCGTGGGGAGGGGGGTAGTTTGGGGGTTGAGAGGTTTGGGAGTTGAAGGGTTTTGGATTTCGGGTGACGAGTGACGGGTTGAGGAGTTTT
>JBCCRH010000136.1:0-13197 GCA_039208045.1 Bacteroidota bacterium | reverse complement strand
TAGAAAGTATTTTCTAAATTAATTGCGCTAATATGAAATCTTTAAATCTCTTATTTTCCCTACTGCTTACAGTTTTACTATCCTATTCCTCTGCTTTTGGTCAGTTGGAAGACCTTGAACTTCAGGTAATAGATTTTGAAACTATTCCTGCATTTGAAAAAAGTATTACTGATATTCTGACATTAGGCGATCAAATTTTTATGACTACTGAGGGGGGTAATTTTGACCTATTAGTGTATGATGGGACAGAGCTTAAAGAAATTATAAAAGACAATGATGAAGAACTCGCCTTTTTAGGTCCTTTAAGCGATGGAATACTAATGGTCATTGGCTCTACACCAGCCTCAAAACATTTATTTTTTTTGGATGCCACCGATTATGAACTAACACAGCTTCACTCCTTCGAATATTATGACTCCCAAGCGGTTAGTTTCTTTGATGATAAGGCCATAGTGCTGGATTATGGAGCACGTCATCTTTATGCCACCGATGGAACCCTAGAGGGGACTGTTATGCTGCAAGAATTTGCAACCATAGGGCAAAATGAAAATTTAAGCTTTAAATTTAATGGAGCAGTATTGTTCAATGCAGATAATAAACTCTGGCGAACAGATGGTACTCTGGCAGGTACCTTTAGTTTTTCTGATCAAGCATTTAATATTATAGATGTTCCTTTTACGGAGTCAGGTGGGTTAGTCTATTATACAGTAAACAACAGAGAATTGAGAGTGACAGATGGGACAGCAAGCGGGACAAGGACTATTAGTGACGATACACCATTCACTCTTACACGTATTACTTATGCTGAAAAAACGGATGCAGGTATTGTTTTTATTGGTCAAACAGATGAACATGGCTATGAACTTTGGGGGGCTAATGGAGCACCTGATGGCACTCAATTGTTAGCCGATATTGTTCCAGGACCCGAAGATGGTATTGATCCTTATCCTTTTAACAAGTCGATTTCCATTGGAAATCAATTCATGATAAAAGGAGAAGAAATTGATTCTAATAGAATCTGGCTATCAGATGGTACCATCGATGGTACTCAAGTAATCATGGATTTTGCAGGACAATCTGCATATAACGATTTTAGAATTTCTGGACCCTATTCAACACAAGATGGGAAGGTCTTTTTCATGACTAAGAATGATATTGATGATGCGATTCTTTGGCGATATGACGAGGTTACACAGTCAGTTGTACAAATTGTCACTATGTTTAATGTTACAAGTTCTGTAAAGGTTTATCCTGCTCATTCTAAAGTATATTTCCGATATCATGACGGAGAAAAACGACTATGGGTAACTGATGGAACCTTTGATGGAACTACTCAACTTACTACGACAGAGTCGAGCATCAAGTTTTTAGGAACACATGGTGATTTATTTTACTATGGATTGCATAATAATGGAGGCACTCTCCACCATCATGAGCTTTACATGAGCGATGGCACGATAGATGGGACTGGACTTCTAAAAGACATTAATAGCAGAGGTGGATCTCAACCTGACTTTCTTTTCATGTTTAATGATAAAGTACATTTCTATGCAACAGATGATACGGCAGGCCAAGCCATCTACAGCACTGACGGTACAGAATCAGGAACTGAAATTGTATTTGACATGTATCCTAACACACTGGGAACGAATAATATTGAAGCTCTGACTAGTGCCATCGGAAAATTATTTTTCACAATTGATGATAGTCTATGGGTAAGTGATGGAACAAGGGAGGGGTCTTATCCTTTGAACTTCAGTTATTCCAGCAATCCTATTATAAAGTTAGGTGAGATTAATGGACGCCTAATTTTTGGTGACGGTGGTTCAGGACTTTGGGCAACTGATGGTACTGTAGAGGGAACACAAAGGTTAGTAGAATCAAATGTTTTATTCCATGATAACTATCCGTTAGCTAGAATGGATGATTTTCTTTGGTTTTTTTATTCTGATTTAGAAAATGGAATGGAATTGTACAAGACAGATGGCACACTTTCAGGCACCACGATGGCTTTTGAAAGTAGTACTGGTTCAGAGAGTATATTCTCTTCATGGTATACTGGAGAAATTAGAGCTATCAATGGAAAACTGTATTTTGCAAATGAAACGACTGAGCATGGAGCTGAGCTTTGGCAATCTGATGGTACATTGGAGGGAACTACTTTGTTTATGGACATATGGCCCGGCACAAGCTCTTCGGAACCAAATCGGTTTGTAAGCCTTCAAGACAATTTATATTTCAACGTCCAGATTTCTGGGGTTCAGACTTTATGGAAAACAGATGGGACTATAGAGGGAACATTGGAACTATCCGAAACACAAATTTCATCTCAGCCTTCACCAGTATCTATTCAAGATACTCTGATCTTCTCTAGTCCTACAGGTCAGCTCTGGCGAACAGATGGTACTATGGAAGGAACGAAAATGATCTATGAGTTTAACTTTAATACCTTCTATAATGGCATCGTTGCTTATGATAAGCATGTCTTTTTCAATGGATTCTCTCAAGAAGAATTATTTGAGCCTTGGATTTCTGATGGAACATCAACAGGTACTATGACACTTCGTAATATAGGGGGTGATGACTCCTCAGATCCACGGGATTTTACTATTGCTGGAGACATGTTGTTTTTTGCAGCAAAAGATACGGTTGGTACTTTTCAAACACTTTACAGGACTGATGGAACGTCACACGGAACTTATAAAGCTACAAACCTTGGATACGATGATTTGCATGGAACGCAAAATCTTACGTTTAATAAGGGGAAGTTATATTTTTTAGCAGATAATAATACGTTTGGAAGTGAAATCTACTACTACGACCTAAACATTCGTGAACAGGTAAGCGGAGAAGTATTTCATGACGTCAATAGCAATGGTGTAAAAGATGTTGACGAAGCGCCAGTCGTCAACTTTCCAGTGGGAGCGTATGGTGAAGAAGAAATTTTTGCCTACACTAATGAAGAAGGTAAGTATAGCTTTTTCATCAATAAAGGTGGTTATGACATTGCACCAATACTAGGTGATTGCTGGGCAGTTAGTTCTGATTCTTTGAGTTATACCATTCAAGTAGCAGATACAGTAATTACCAATTTAGATTTTGGCTTAGTGCAAGTCTCTGGTGCTTTGGATGTTTGGACTAAGACAACATCTGCCCCTACTCGATGTGGCTTTACCGTGCCTTTTTGGGTAGATGTGGTGAATACGGGATGCGATTCCATATCTGGGGAAATTCAGGTAGAAATTGATCCACTAACAGAGTTAGTAGGCATTAGTCCAGCACCGATTAGCACGGAGGAAAATGTTTATACCTGGCGGTTTACAGACTTAGCGCCCACTCATCGCTCTAAGATAGAGCTGGCGCTAGTGATGCCAGACGAGCAATTTATCGGGGAGAGCATTTTCATCCGATCGAATATTTATCTCCTAGAAGATAATGGCTTGGTGTGGGCAGATAGCAATCTCTATCTTTCCGAAATCAATTGCGCATATGATCCCAATGATAAACTAGTGGAGCCCAATCGCTCCAACTTAAGCCCTGAGAACTATACGCTTTTTGAAGAGCAACTGACTTATACCATTCGATTTCAAAATACAGGAACTGATACCGCTTTTACGGTACGGATTGAAGATAAAATCTCTCCTCTACTGGATTTATCGACTTTCAGACCATTAACTGCTAGTCACCCATTCTCCACTACAGTATATCCAGACCGAACAGTGGTATTTCTATTCGAAGACATCTTATTACCAGACAGCACGGTGAATGAGCGTGCGAGCCATGGCTATGTTACTTTTCAAATCAACACGCTTGATGAGCTCGACGAGTTCGCTGGACTGGCTAATACAGCCAGTATTTATTTTGACTTCAATGCTCCCATCATCACGAATACGACGACTAACACACTAGTCTCTACCTTTGATTTTGATCAAGATGGCTATTTGATCTGGGAGGATTGTGATGATAATAATGATGCTATTAATCCTGGGGCGGTAGACATCCCTGATAATGGAATCGATGAAGATTGTGATGGGACTTTGCTTACTCATGTGGTCGATATTGGTGATCTCAGCGTTGGCTTGTTTCCCAATCCAACTTTTAAAGAACTAAACGTTGTATTACAACAGCCTTATGATTTAGAGGTAAGTATCATTGATCCACAAGGTCGCTCATTACTAGTTCAGTCAATTGGTGATACGGCACGAATGGACGTAAGTAATTTGCCTGCCGGAATATATTTTGTTAAAATTACAGACCTAAATCGTCCCACATGTTTCGCTGTTCAACGCTTGGTGAAACTTAGTAGGTAGAAAGTTAGAAATATGTGGTCTATCATTAGCTGTAAAATTAACTAAGATGCGAATAGCAGTAGCGGTCTTGCTTTTTAGCTTAAGCGCAATAATCCATTTATCCGCCCAAACCTATTTCCCCGAAAGGGGCGAACAATGGGAGCAAAAGGCACCCGCTAGTTTTGGCATAGATGCCACCCTGCTAGACAGCGCCCTCCTTTTTGCGCAAGCTAACGAGTACAGCGGCGCACGAGATTTGCGGGTGGCTATTCTAAAGGGGTTTACTCGGGAGCCCTTCCATGAAATACTGGGGCCTACCAAGAAGCGGGGAGGGCCTGCGGGGATTATTTTAAAAAATGGGTACATCGTAGCGCAATGGGGCGATGTCGCACGCGTGGATATGACGTTTAGTGTAACTAAGAGCTATTTGTCGACGGTGGCGGGCTTGGCAGTGGATGCAGGACTGATCCACTCGGTGGATGATGTGGTGGAGCAATATGTTTGGGATGGTACTTTTGATGGAGCGCACAACCGACAGATTACTTGGCGGCATTTGCTGACCCAGTCTTCTGACTGGTCGGGAAGCCTATTTGGCATAAAAGACTGGGCGGATCGGCCACCACGTGAGGGGGGAATTGACGACTGGAAAAATCGGGAGTACTATACGCCGGGCACCCACTTTGAATACAACGACGTGCGCGTGAACGTACTGGCTTATTCGCTTTTGAACGTTTGGCGAAAGCCACTTCCACAGGTGCTAAAAGAACAGGTGATGGATCCGATTGGTGCCTCTACTACTTGGCGATGGTACGGCTACGAGCATAGTTTTGTCAATGTGGATGGGGTGATGATGCAATCGGTCAGTGGTGGTGGTCATTCTGGAGGTGGCGTGTTTATCAATACGCTGGATCATGCGCGATTTGGACTGCTTTTCTTGCGCAATGGAAAGTGGGGGGATCGCCAAGTTATCTCAGCAGATTGGGTGCAGCAGGTACAGCAATCTTCTGCTGCTAATGAAAGCTATGGCTTTATGTGGTGGCGCAACAAGGGGCGCCGAAAATGGGAAGGCTTGTCGGAAGACTTGTATTATGCAGCAGGTTTTGGGGGTAACTATATTGTGATCGATAAAGCGAATGACATGGTGGTGATTACTCGATGGTTGGAGCCTCGGCAGATGGGTGAATTTTTGCGAAAGCTCTATCGCGCAGTAGAGTAGGGTACAAATGTGGATGCTTTTTTTTACTTCCCTTTTCTTGAACGCTCATTAATTTCTATTTTGCTGCCAAAAGAACCGAACTAATGAAATTAACCACTGCCCTTTCCCTGCTAGCATTTGGCGTAAGCCTATTGCTATTGCTACCTTCTTGCGAAACTCCTACTACAGAAGAGGTCGTCGAAGAGGTTACTCCCACCTACGAATTGCAGATAGATTCGTTGCTACAAGCCATGACGCTTGAAGAAAAAACCGCTTTAATTCATGCGAGTTCGTCCTTCACGAGTGGAGGTATTGAGCGCTTGGGTATTCCCGAACTGACGATGTCTGATGGCCCACACGGCGTGCGCCATGAGCATGGGCGCGATTGGGAGAAAGATGAGAATGTAGCCGATAGTAGTACCTATTTGCCAGTAGGGGTGACTTTAGCAGCTACTTGGAATAGAGACTTGGGCTATCAGTTTGGGGAAGTGCTGGGGCAGGAGGCGAACTACCGGGGCAAGGATATCATCCTGGGGCCAGGCTTTAACTTGATTCGCTCGCCGCTAAATGGTCGAAATTTCGAATATTTATCAGAAGATCCATACCTCAATGCAGAGATGGCCGTGGGCTATATCAAAGGGGTGCAAGATCAGGGGATAGCAGCTTGCGCTAAACACTATATTGCGAATACCCTAGAATTTGAGCGCGAAAAAGTAAATGTGGAGATGAGTGAGCGCGTGCTGCGCGAATTGTATTTGCCCCCATTTAAGGCGTCGGTGCAGGAGGGGAAGGTGAAGACGATTATGGCGGCCTACAATAAGTTTCGCGATACTTATTGCGCGCACAGCGCCTACCTTTTAGATACTATTTTGAGAAAAGAATATGGCTTTGAGGGCTTGGTAGTGAGCGATTGGATGGCTGTAAAAGATACCAAGAAAGCTGCTACTGTAGGGCTAGACATAGAAATGGGTACTGACTTAACGATGTTTGGCCTGGAAGGCGGACTAGATTATGATAAATTCTACTTGGCAGATACCCTAATCACCTTGGTAAAGGCTGGTGAAATTGACGAAAGTTATATTGATGCCAAGGTGCGCAATATCCTGCGCTTGATGTTTGAGATACACAAATTTGATACGCGGCCAGCAGGTTCCTACAATACCGCCAAGCACCAAAGCTTAGCCCGGAAGGTGGCAGATGAAGGAATTGTACTACTCAAAAATGAGGGTGTGCTGCCGCTGGCACAGGATGGAATGAATAAACTGGCGGTGGTAGGCGCGAATGCCACGCGCAAGCATGCAGGTGGCGGCGGAAGTTCACAAGTAAAGGCCTATTATGAAACCACGCCTCTGGAAGGACTGAGTAATATGCTCAGCGAAGGAGTAGCCATTGAGTACGCTCCTGGTTATGTAGTGGATAGAGAAACGAAGAGTGATCCCACCATGATCGCCGAAGCAGTGGACTTGGTAGCTAATGCAGATGCGGCGGTCTACTTTGGTGGTTGGATTCATGGGTTTAGCGATGCCTGGGATGATAATGCTTATGATGCCGAATCGGTGGATAAGTCAGATATGTACTTGCCTTTTGGGCAGGATGAATTGATAAAAGCCCTATTAGCAGCCAATCCGAATACCATTATTGTCCTATTTGGAGGAGGGCCAACGGATATGCGGGCTTGGCAAGCTGATGCGAAAGGGATTATCCAAGCGTGGTATCCTGGTATGGAAGGGGGCAATGCTTTGGCAGCCATTCTCTTTGGCGAAGTGAATCCTTCCGGAAAATTGCCAATGAGCTTTCCAGTCAAATTGGAGGACAGCCCCGCGCACGCCCTATCTGAGCTTCCTACGCCGGATAATATGTTGATTGATCATAAGGAAGGTGTCTTTGTGGGCTATCGCTATTTTGATACCTACGAAGTGGCACCTGCCTTCGCCTTTGGGCATGGCTTGTCGTACACGACCTTTGAGTATTCTGATTTGGCAGTAGCCAAAACTAAGGAGGGGATAACTGTTAGCTTGAGCTTGAAAAATACCGGCGAGCAGGACGGTGCAGAGGTAGTACAGGTATATGTCAAAGACGAGGAGGCTGCACTCAGACGACCCGAAAAAGAGCTGAAAGAGTTTCAGCGCGTTGCCCTAAAAGCTGGTGAAAGCGCTGAGGTTACCTTCGACTTGCCAACAACAGCCTTGCAATACTACGATGAACAAAAAGGCGGTTGGGTGCTAGAGCCTGGAGCGTTTACCATTATGGTAGGAAGTTCTGCTGCGGATATTCGGGTGCAAAAGTCGGTTGACTGGTAAACGTTAAAGGACATTAGAACAAGTTAGAAAAAGTTTGTATATTTAGGTAAACATCTAAGTACTCATGCGTGAGCACCTAAAACAAGCTACGTCCAATGAATTGGACCAATACAAGACTGCACATGCTAAACCTATTCAGCAAAAAGCCCAAAATGCTCCTATTGTAGATAATAGAGACGCTGCTGTGGCACAACGCCATCAGCAAGCTGCGATACATCAAAGTACTGCTGTCCAACAACTAAAGGCACAGCAAGACTTTATCCAACGTAATTCTACCAAGCAACCTGCCACTCAGCGAAAGCTCGATAATACCGGTCTCCCCGATCAACTCAACGTCCAAGGCAACCATATACACCCCGGCCAGGAACAACATTTGCCCCAAAATAATATAACGACTAATGCACAAGTCCCAATTCAACGGGTTAGAAATAATCCTAACCAAGGAGGAAGAGGTGGTAGAGGTAGGGGTAATCCTAACCCCATCCGAAATGCTGGGGGTGCAGGTGCTGGACGAGAAAGAAGGGGGGGAAGAGGGAGAAGAAGATTGGACTTGCAAGCTGGGAGAGGGCTTATATTAAGAAATCTAGGAATAAGAGCTGTTCAAGCTGATCGACAGCAAGAAGTAGCTAGGGCACAACAAGAAGCAGCAGAACAGAGAAGGCAGCAGGAACAAGCTCGTCGTACAGAGGTAGAAGAACAATTTCGAGAAAATTTTGAGAGATTGAATGTTCACTTTACCCAATCTGCCAGAAGACACTATGGGGATCAGGATCGTATTTCAGGAAGTGATGAGGTCACACTAGCATTAATGCGTGAAAATTTGAATGCTGCAAGAGTAGTAGGGCCTGGTCAAAATCAGGGAGAATATAATATAGAGATCGAAATAGTAGCAGCTCAAGCAGGACAATCAAAAAAGAATATTATAATGAGTTATGCACCAGATAATAATTCCTGCAATGTTTTCCACGTTGGGCCAACCCAAAATTAATCGAAAGCTAATGATTTAGCAGATGTTGACAATTGCTCATGATGCATTTTGAAATATTACACTGACAGATTGATCAAAATTAGTTTGTATAATTATAGAAACACCTAAAAATCATGCACAAGCATCTAGAACGAGCTGCCTCCAATGAATTGGATGTGCATCAAGTGAATAATATACAGCATCTACCAATTTTAGATAATAGAAAAGAAGCTATTGCTCAACGTCAACAGTTATCAAGTATTCATGCAAGTACTGCTGTCCAACAACTAAAAGCACAGCAAGACTTCATCCAACGTAATTCCACCAAGCAATCCCCCATTCAGCAAAAGCCCAACAACACCGGCCTCCCCAACCAACTTAAGGCAGGCGTAGAAACCCTCTCTGGTATCTCTATGGATGATGTGAAAGTACACTACAACTCTTCCCAACCCGCACAGCTCAATGCCCACGCCTACGCCCAAGGTAACCAAATTCACCTCGGCCCAGGCCAAGAACAACACTTGCCCCATGAAGCTTGGCATGTCGTACAGCAAAAGCAAGGGCGGGTGCAGCCGACTAAGCAGCTCAAAGGAAAAGTAGCAATCAATGATGATGAGGGCCTGGAGGCAGAGGCGGATTGGATGGGAGCGAAGGCGATGCAGATGAAAGAGTGGAAAGCATCAGAACGAACTAACGTGCTAGCTCCCCAACAGATTACCCAGCGGACAGTTATACAATTGGAGGGGGATGCCAAAGTGCTTTCTGAGGAGGAGCGAAAGATCAAGGAAGAAGATTTGATCAATTTTGTGTTAATGACAACACCTACTCATCTAGCGACGCAGGGACTACTATTGTGGAATAAGTTGGGAAGTATTGGAGATTACATTAAGGCTTTACTTGCAAAGATTAATACTGGAAACTATCAGGAAGCCCTAAAAGCAGCTAAAAATATGAGAGATTGTAAGGAGGATGATGACTGGTCTGATGACAGTCCTAATTGCAAGCTACTCAATGCGGTAGTCAATCAATTATATGAAGTGAAAGGAAAGAAATTAGCTCTGAAGGCCGGCGCTACAAAGAAAATAGGTGCCAATAATCCCGGAGAAGGCAAAGGTGATAAATTTGAAGAGCATGACTGTGTATGGGCAGCTATTGATTATATAGAAAAGAAGAAAGAAGGTAAAACATCTACATTAGAAACGGAAAAAGAGGTGGCTGATGCATACGATCACGCTCATGGAGAAGTAAGTGATGCTGTGTTGCATCGTGTCATGGAAGAGTTGGGGTACAAGTTCATCATGGTAACAAAAGATATAGCTGGAGAAGAAGGCAGGGGTACCTCTGTAGGTAAAGGTAAAGCGATGCCCGCAGGTTTTTTCTTTGGAGAAAAAGGGAAAGCCCCTCCAGGAACCTATATTGTTTCTGAGAATAGAAACGCTAGTGGTTCAAGTGGACATGTATTTGTAGTAGAAGTGACAAAAGAGAAAGTGAAATCTGTAGATGCCATGCGAAGAAAAGTATCTATTTACGATCGCCAAGCAGAGGAGCGAGATAAAAAACCCAGAACAACCTTTGGTGAATTTGGTATATACGTTTGGAAAGCTTCCTAAACTCAAAACTAAAAATCCATTTTTTTGCACCAAAACCCTTACACCTGTCAACGATCAAAACACCCTTCTCCTACAATGTATAGTTCAACAACCCTAGATTTGTGAATTCTGACTAGCCCTTTTCTCGGCTTGCCACGTTGAAAAGCCTCGGCGTAGCTAAGGCTATGCCTACGTTTTTCGCCTTGCAAGCCGAAAAAATGCCGTCGCCATATTTTCACAAATCTAGCATTGTTGAACTATAGGTATCAATTGTGAAAGCTGGGCAATGCAACAATACCTGTCACTACGATTATTGCTAATTATCCGCTCGGAAATTTGAAAGAAGATATCAATATCCCAGATTGGGTGAATAAGGCCATTAGCTAGTAGATCGTTCATCCACTGCCCAATGCAACTGAGCAGCGTGTAATGTAATTCAATTGAACCAGTTACACGTCAATAACTGCTTGATTAATGCCATCTGCTTAGCAACACAAAATACCTGTATCACCTCAAAATTAGATTTTTATTTGGAACATTCGTTCAGTTATTATATATTTGAATCTGGAACGAATGTTCTGTTATTTTTTAACAATTCAAATTTTATATTTTATGAGTTTTTTAAATGGGAAAATAGCTGTTGTCACAGGTGGTAATAGTGGTATTGGTTATTCAACTGCTAAAAAGTTGAAAGAAGATGGTGCAACTGTAATTATCACAGGTCGGTCTGCTGAAAAAGTAAATGCAGCTGCGGTAGAACTTGGTGTAAAGGGTATTGTAGCTGATGTTTTGAATTTATCGGCTATTGATGCTGCGGTCAGTCAAGTGAAAAATGAACACGGCAATATTGATATTTTATTTGTGAATGCTGGCATTTTTTCACCTGCTCCAGTCGGTCAGGTTTCAGAAGAAATGTTTGATAATCAGATGGGTATCAATTTCAAAGGAGCTGTGTTTACGGTTGAGAAGTTTTTACCTATCATCAATGATGGTGGTAGTATCATCAATTTGTCTTCTGTGAATGCTTACACCGGAATGCCAAATACTGCCATTTATGCAGCGTCAAAAGCTGCAATGAATTCCTATACCCGCACAGCAGCAACAGAGCTAGCTCCCCGAAAAATCAGAGTAAACGCAGTAAACCCAGGACCTGTATATACGCCTATTTTTGGAAAAACAGGAATGGACGAAGAATCACTTAATGGGTTTGCTGCGGCTATGCAAAACCGAGTACCTCTCAAAAGATTTGGACAACCCGAAGATATCGCAGAGCTAGTTGCGTTCTTAGTTTCCGATAGGGCTTCTTTTATTACGGGTGCTGAATATAATATTGATGGTGGAATTAATGTCAATCCACTTTTAGTGGGATAGAGAACATATGAGGTATGAGTAGCCCCGATTTTCATCCTTTTTCAGTAGTCAATCGTTATTTTTCGGAATAATTTTGGAACAATTATTCCGAATTATTCTTACTTTAAATGGGAAGTTCGAATTTTGGACTTCCCATTTCATCTGTTTAATATTGATACTATGCCACGAGTAAAATTATTTGATGAAACAGAAGTACTGGAAAAAGCTATGAATCTCTTTTGGACAAAAGGATTTTATGCTACTTCCATCCAGGACTTGGTGAATCACTTGGGCATCAACCGAGCCAGTCTTTATGATACTTATGGTGGCAAAAAGAAACTTTTTGAACGTGCCTTTACCCATTATAAAGCGGGTAATACAACTATCATCAAACAATTTTTGAGTACTCAGCCTAATGTTAAATCTGGATTTAAAAAATTATTTACAATGGCTATTCAGCAGTCTTACGCTGATACAGAAAGTAAAGGTTGTTTGGTCGTAAACACTACGATAGAATTCATTCCAAATGAAAAAGATTTCTTACCATTAATTAGCGATAACAAAAAGCAGTTTGAGAAGATATTTTATGAATATTTGAAGTTGGGAGTTGAGAGAGGTCAAATTTCTAAGAACAAAGACCTTAAAGCTATAGCCACTTTGTTTTTTACTTTTTACAATGGTTTGAAAGTGGTCACAAAGGTTGATTTTGATATAGAAATTTTTTCAAAATCAGTTGATTCCTTACTTTCTATCTTAGATTGATTTTTGCTTTTGCTTGCTGCTCTTGCGAAGTACAAGCAATTATCGGATATACAATGTTGTAGCTAGTTTCTCTCTGTATTTGTTCTCCAATTCGCTCGCAAAAATAGCTTTGCCTTTTCTTAATAATTCCATCCCTATAATAATGCTCACCGCCTCAACAAGACCGAAAGCTCCACCTGCTTCCCCCCCTTTTCATCTCCAATGACGATAGGATAAGACACCCTCTTTTTGCCTTTCAGCCGCTCCAAGCTCAGCGAAAATTCTTGTTGTCCAATGCCTTCTAAGTCAGCACTCACCAGAAAATCATAGTTGCGATAGGAATAATTTCCTTCCGAAAAAGGCACTTCTAGTTGGAGTAAGTCGCCACTAGCATCTAATGGGTATTCTTCCTCTTCGCTCAGCTCGATGGCAGCGCGCGCGCTGTGATCGAAGATGACTCTGGTAGCCAGCGTCTTGCCTTTTCGCCTTGATCGGAAGATGATCTTGCCTATAAGTTTTGCAGTCTTAGCGTCTTGCCCGGCCTCAAGTAGGGTGAGTTTGTAGGGAACCAGCTCTACGGTGGCGGGTACTCTTTCTCTAGTGTTAGTACGCTGGTTGGTATCTTCGGTATCTGTAATCAAAGATTGTGGAATCCCTGGCTTGGGCCCTGCTCTCTTTAGGGTTTGGATGCTTAGGGCGATGCCGAGGACGATGACTAGGACGATGCCGAGGGTAGGGAGTAGCCATTTGGGGAGGGAGGGGGAGG
>JBCCRH010000135.1:0-13253 GCA_039208045.1 Bacteroidota bacterium | reverse complement strand
GTCTTCATAAAGTGGTAGCCCATTATGGTATACATCATAATGCGTACGGCTATCGGCTATTCGATCGGGTGCTATGGCAAAATGCTGATCGGCAAAGTGGATGGGGGAGTTGGTCTGCGCTGCTTTTTGGAGGAATACATCTCTGGTTTCGAGGTGAGTTTGCCCAATGACTACGGGGATGTTAGGCTTAATGATTCCTGCTTTCTCTCCTGCAATTTGAGCTAAGGTGTCGCCCAGCATATCCATATGGTCGTAGTCAATATTGGTGATGACACTGAGGATGGGACTAAGCACATTGGTCGAATCCAAGCGGCCGCCTAAGCCGGTTTCGATCACTGCTATATCTACTGCTGCTTCCGCAAAATAGTGGAACGCCAGGGCTACTGTGATCTCGAAAAAAGAGGGTTGAATACGCTCGAAGAGGGGCTGGTGTTGGCTCACCCATTCCATAACCGCCTCTTCTGAAATAAAGGTACCGTTGATCTTGATGCGCTCGCGAAAATCGCGATAGTGTGGGGAGGTGTAGAGCCCTACTTTCAGGCCTTTGGCTTGTAAAATAGCCGCTAGCATGTGCGAGGTAGAGCCTTTGCCATTGGTGCCTGCGATGTGGATGCTGGGAAATTGTTGCTGAGGATTACCCAGTGCTTCGCAGAGTTGAATGGTATTGGTGAGGTCTTTTTTGAACGCTTTGGCACCCACGCGCTGGTACATGGGGAGTTGCTGGTAGAGGTAGTCGAGGGTTTGTTGGTAATTCATGTGGGAGTAGTTTGCAAATCCTTGCGTACTATTAGAAATGCAAAAGATCATCTATTTGAGATGACCTTTTCCTTTTTTGATCTATGCTCTGAGTGGAATATTATTGCTTGGTTTTGTTGTCCTTATGCTTAGTTTTGCCTTCGGCGAGTACCTTTTTCAATCGCCAAAAAGGTACCAAAAGGCTAGGCAAATTTAAGGCTTTTGCACAAGGCTGGCACCCGCACCCACCAAATTTGCCGTTCCCATCCCGCCTGAGTGCTTACTGTACTTTAAATGTGTACGTAATGGTGCCACATAGTTTGTCTTCGGAGCCGGGGCTAAACTTGGAAGCCATGGCACTTTGGCGTGCTTTTTTGATAAGGCTCTGGTTCGCTACGGTGGAGCCGCGCTGGGTGAAGTCGGCGCTGACTACTTTACCGGCTTTGTTGACACAAACCTTCATAACTACTCGGCCGGATACTTGGGAGCTGTCTTTGGGTTTAGGAAGGCTTACCACGCCGCGATTGCTTAGGCCACCGCCTACTTGGCCGGAGCCAGTACTGATACCTTTTAGTTTGTCAGAGTTGGGATCGCCATTGGGGTCGCCTTCGTTGCCGGGCTTGCCGGTGGAGCCTTTGCCATCCCCATCGCCGAATAGGCCGCTTAGCTCATTTTTAAGGTTGGAAGCTTCTTTTGCTTTGCGCTCGCGCTCCGCTTTGGCGGCTGCTTCCTTTGCTTTACGCTCTGCTTCTGCTTTTTCTGCTGCTGCTTTCTTGCGGGCGGCTTCTTCTCGCTTTTCTTTAGCAATGCGCTCTTCTTCTTTTTTCTTGCGTTCTTTTTCTTTTTTGAGGGCAATTTCGTTGGGGTCTTCTTGGGTGACTACTTCTTTGCGCTCTACGGGCTCAGGCTCGGACTTAGTAGGTTCTACTTCTTCTGGTTCTACCTCTTCGACTTCCTCTACCTCTTCGACTTCTTCAGGCTGATCTTCCGCTACTGCCTCTTCGGGTTCAGGTTCTTCTGCTTCAATGGCTTCAGAGGGGCCTGCATTATCGTCGCCTTCGCCTACATCGGGTATGCCAAGGTTGACTAAGATACCCTCTTGGCCCGGAGGCGGATCTTGGAAGGTCATAAGTGGCAATAGTGCTAGTATGATTAAGATAATGTGTACTACTATACTTATGGTGGCGCTGCGCCGCTTGTGCTTTTCTTCTGTTTTTGGACGGAGTGTTGTATCCATTGTTTTATAGTTTAATCCAGTTGGTAAACGCTAGGATTGTACGTGCATGTTACTAAAAGTCAGTACTTTACTTTTTCTTTAACGTAACTCATTCTTTGGCTGTTACTTAGTTCTTCTCGGTAGCTAGGATACCATTGATATTGAGGCGCATGGCAATATCCATAATCGATACCACATACTCGGTAGGGGTGCCGCGATCGGGTGAAATCGTCATGCTTAGCTTCTTACTGCTTCTTCCTTGCTTGCGCGAAAGTACCCGCTCTAAGTCTTCTAAATTAATCCGCTTACCATTATAATAGTAACGCCCATTTTTTGCGATTCGGACATCGTCTATATTGGAGCTAGTAGTCACTTTAGTTTTGGAGGTACCCGGTAGCTTTAGGTTAAGCGCATTAGGAGCCACCAAAGAGGAGGTCAACATGAAGAAGATCAAGAGCAAAAAGATAATGTCAGTTAGCGAAGACATGCTGAACTCGGCACTAACTTTATTTCGTTTTTTTAAACCCATAAAATGCTTAAGTTTTGGGTTGCGTAGCTAAAATAGCCTTTACACGCAGCTTGGCAGCAATATTCATAATATCCACCACACTGTCAAAAGGAGTACCTAGCTCAGCAGCAATGGTTACCGTAAGGCCATCTCTATTTTCTGCCGTTCGTACCGCCATGCGCAGTGCTTTCTCCAAGGAGCGCTTAGGCACTTCATTGCCCTGAAGCGTCACTTTGCCATTTTGCTCTACTGTTACCACAATAGAAGTCGACGCCACGGTTTTGGAATCCGACTCAGGCAAATCAAAAGGCTGAATTTTTACCAAAGTAGACGTCAGCATGAAGAAGATGAGCAACAGAAAGATAATGTCAGTCAAAGACGACATGCTAAACTCTGCGCTTACTTTATTTCGCTTTTTTAAACCCATTCTGTTTGTTTAATGATTAGCCAGTAGGTTCCTGCAACAAGTCCATAAACTCTACTGTAGTACGCTCCATTTTGAATACCACTTTCTCTACATTGGCTACCAATATATTATAGCCCACAAAAGCCAAAATACCAATGAAGAGTCCAAAGGCAGTCGTAATCAGGGCCGTGTAGATACCACCTGCTAATACACTTGGTGTTACATTCTGTTCGTTTGCCATTCTAAAGAAAGCCAAAATCATACCCGTCACCGTACCGAAGAAACCAATCATAGGTGCGGCACCCGCAATACTAGCTAAGGTAGACAGGTTTTTCTCTAGCTTAAAGATTTCGAGGTTACCTACATTTTCAATAGCAGCATCAATATCGCGAAGCGGCTTGCCAATACGCTGCAATCCCTTTTCGACCATGCGCGCTACCGGCGAATCGGTGGTTTGGCACAAAGCCTTGGCACCTTGGATATTACCCGATTGTACATTAGCCCGAATGTTATTGATAAAGTTGGCATCAATTCGAGCTGCTTTCTTGATGGTTAAATAGCGCTCAATAAAGATGTAAAGGGCAATAATAGAAAGAATCAGAAGAACGAAAACAATTCCCACACCTAGTGGGCCGCCTGAAGTAATGGCATCAAATAAACTCTGGGATCCCATTTCCGGCTCAATGTCCGTTTCTTGGAAGAATAAAAAAAGAGGTTGAAACATGAATGCTTTGTTTTTGTTTGGAAACAGCGGTGCGATTCAAAACAATTGAACGACACAGTAGAGTACAAATTATGCAGCAGCAAAATAATTTTTTCGCTTTCCTTGCCACATCTCCGTGCTACCGAGCATAAAAATCACAAAAATAGTTGAATCCGAAGTGCTTTAGCGCATAGATTTTATCAAATAGTGTGAAATTTTTAATATGAAAGCCGACTTTATGGAGGGCATTGATGACATAATTTTGATGATTTAGCGAATTTTCGCTAAGTTTGCAGCGTTTTCATTTCCATCCTTAATCAAATTTTACATGAGTAGACATATCAAAAAAGTAGCAGTCCTTGGTTCTGGTGTCATGGGCTCTGGTATTGCTTGTCATTTTGCCAATATTGGCCTAGAGGTGCTAATGCTAGACATTGTACCTTTTGACTTGAAAGAAGAAGAAAAAGACCACCCTGCTGCTCGTAATCGCATAGTAAATGGGGCGCTCAAAGCAGCCATCAAATCGAAGCCTGCTCCGCTCTATGATAAAGCATTTGCATCACGTATTACGACTGGTAATTTCGACGATGACTTCGCCAAAATTGTGGATTGTGATTGGATCATTGAGGTAGTGGTCGAGCGTTTGGATATTAAGCAGCAGGTATTCGCAAAGGTAGATGCGCATCGTCGCCCCGGAAGCTTGGTGACCTCTAACACCTCAGGTATTCCGATTCATATGATGTTAGAAGGCCGCAGTGAAGATTTTCGTCAGCACTTCTGCGGTACGCACTTCTTCAACCCACCGCGCTACTTACGCCTATTCGAAGTCATTCCCACTGCCGATACCAAGCAGGAGGTGATTGACTTTTTTATGCACTATGGTGATGTTTACTTAGGTAAGAAAACAGTACTCGCAAAAGATACCCCCGCCTTCATCGGCAATCGCGTAGGGGTATTCGCTATGGCGAAAATATTCCAGTTGACCCAAGAGCTGGGCCTAAGCATTCAGGATGTAGACCGCTTGACGGGGCCAGCTATCGGTCGTCCGAAAACGGGCACCTATCGTTTGGGGGATTTGGTAGGATTAGATACTGCCGCTAAAGTAATTCAAGGGATTAAGGACAACTGCCCATACGATGCGCAGGCACAGCAGTTAGAAATTCCAAAGTATTTGCAATTCCTGCTGGAAAATAAATTCTTGGGGAATAAGAGTGGGCAAGGCTTTTACAAAAAAACCAATGAAAAGGATGCTAGGGGCAAAAAAGTCATTTTAGGCCTTAACTTGGATACACTAGAATATGAGCCAGGGCAGCGCCCAAATTTGCCTAGCTTGAAGCAAGCAAAGCAGATCGATGATTTGGGCTTACGCCTAAAAATGTTCCTCAAAGCAGAAGATAAAGGTGGTGAACTCGTTCGTCGCTCCTTAATGAGCCTATTTGCTTATGTGTCCAACCGCATTCCTGAAATTGCAGATCACCTCTACAGTATCGATGACGCTATTCGTACAGGGTTTGCTTGGGAATTGGGCCCATTTGAGTATTGGGATGCAGTAGGTGTAGCAGATGCGACCAAGATGGCAGAAGAGGCAGGAGAATCTATTGCCGATTGGGTGAAAGAAATGCTAGCTGCTGGTCACACCAGCTTCTATCGTAGCCACAATGGCCAACGCCAGTACTACGATATTGAGAGTAAGTCGTACAAAACGATTCCAGGTACAGAAGAATTCATTGTACTGGACAACTACCGTGCAAATGCACCTGTCTACAAAAATGATGGAGTAGTACTACACGACATCGGAGATGGAGTACTTTGCTTAGAATTTATCAGTGCGCACAACACTATTGGCGAAGGTGTAGTAAGAGGCTTTTCAGAAGCTTGCGATATTGCTGAATCTGGCAACTGGAAAGGGATGGTCATTGGAAACAATGCTACCAACTTCTCTGTAGGTGCCAACCTAATGCTCATTGCACAAATGGCCTACCAGCAAGAATTTGACGAGCTCAACATGGCCGTGAACGCCCTACAGCAAGCAGTGATGCGCCTCCGTTACGCCAAAGTACCAGTAGTAGCAGCTACCCAAGGCTATTGCTTTGGTGGTGGGTGTGAAATCATCATGCACTGCGATGGGGTAGCGGCTTCCGCCGAAACATATATGGGCTTAGTAGAAGTGGGTGTCGGCCTATTACCAGGTGGTGGTGGAACCAAAGAGTTTGCCGTGCGCGCCTCCGATCAGTTCTTCCAAGGCGACGTCATGATCCCTACCTTAATCGAGAAATTCAGAACCATTGCCCTCGCATCGGTAGGTACCTCCGCCCACGAAGCCTTCAACTACGGCTACTTACTACCCACACGCGACCAAGTGGTCCTCAATACCGAGCGTGCCATCTCTACAGCAAAGCACATGGTATTGGATTTATCCAAAAATTATACCGCAGGCACCCCCCGTGAAGACGTAACAGTACTCGGCCGTGGTGGCTTAGCAGCCCTATATACCGCAGCTAACGAGCTAAAACTGGGCCGCTACGCCAGCGAGCACGACATCAAGATCGCGCACAAAATCGCTTGGGTATTATGCGGCGGTGACCTTACGGGCACCCAAAAAGTTTCAGAGCAATACTTGTTGGATATCGAGCGCGAAGCGTTCCTAAGCCTTTGTGGCGAGCAAAAAACCCTGGAACGTATCCAGCACATGCTCCAAACGAACAAGCCACTCCGTAACTAAGACTCAACTAAAACTAGCTATTATTCGTATTTACTAATAGACTTGTTCCGCCAGTCATGAATGAGCGAAAGCGTAGCAAATTTTATTCTGAGCAAGGCAAAAAACGTAGGCGATGCCTTAGCATCGGCGAGGCTTTTTAACGAAGCACAGGATAAAATTTTGCAGCTTGCAGCCATTTGATGGCTGGCGAAACAAGTCTAAAAGCACTAAAATTTAAAAAAATGGACGCATATATAGTAAAAGCCTACCGCTCCGCAGTAGGCAAAGCCAAAAAAGGAGGATTTCGCAATTACCGCTCCGATGATTTGGCAGTGGATGTCATCAATTATATGATGCAGCACACCCCAGAGGTAGACCGCCATCTCATCGACGATGTCATTGTAGGTTGTGCCAATCCTGAAGGAGAGCAAGGCCTACAGATTGGTCGCCAAATTTCGGTACGTGCCCTGGGCAAGCCCGTAGCTGGTATGACCGTAAATCGCTACTGCGCCTCAGGCCTAGAAACCATCGCCATTGCTACCGCAAAAATCAAAGCAGGCATGGGGCATATGTACATTGCGGGGGGCACCGAGAATATGAGCATGATCCCCATGACAGGCTACAAATTAGCGCCAAGCTACAAAGTAGCAAGTGACACACCAGACTATATCGCCAGTATGGGCCTCACCGCAGAAGCGGTATCGCACAAGTACAAGATTAGTCGCGAAAAAGCAGATGAGTTTGCTTACAATTCTCATATGAAAGCTGCTGCTGCTATCGATGCTGGAAAATTCAACGATGAGATCGTCCCCGTAACAGTAGAAGAGGTGACGGTGCGAAATAACAAGCGGGTACGATCAGAGCATACCGTAAGTATGGATGAAGGCGTTCGTCGTAGCACAACCGTAGAAGCCTTAGCTAGGCTGCGCCCAGTATTCGCCAATGGCGGAGTGGTGACGGCCGGTAACTCCAGCCAAACTTCTGATGGAGCTGCCTTTGTGTTGGTAGTAAGTGAAGAAATGGTGAAGCAACTCAACTTGCAACCGATTGCTCGCTTGGTTTCTTGCTCGGTAGGCGGAGTAGATCCACTGCATATGGGTATTGGCCCTTGTGTAGCTATTCCTAAAGCATTAGCGCAAGCAAATATGAAATTGGCTGACATCGACCTGATTGAGCTAAATGAAGCCTTTGCTGCGCAGTCCTTAGCTGTGATCCAAGAAGCAGGCTTAAACCCTGATATTGTGAATGTAAATGGCGGTGCGATTGCCCTGGGGCACCCACTAGGTTGTACCGGAGCGAAGTTATCTACACAGTTGTTCAATGAATTGCGCCGTCAAGGCAAGAAGTACGGTATGGTGACTGCTTGTGTAGGTGGTGGCCAGGGAATTGCAGGCGTGTACGAACTGCTGAACTAGGAAGATAAACGTAAAAAAGGGGAAGCAATTTTGCTTCCCCTTTTTTACATACCCACCACTTCCCGCTGCTGCCACTCCAAGGGCGTCATGCCCGTCTCCTTCTTAAACACCCGACCAAAATAGCCAGGGTCACTAAAGCCAGAATCAAAGGCCACCGCCGTAATGCTATGATTAGGATTACGAAGTAATTCTTTGGCCTTAGTAAGCCGTAGATGACGGATAAATCGATTGGTAGAAAGCCCGGTAAGTGCCGAAAGTTTGCGGTGGAGCTGGCTGTGACTCATGCCCACTTCACGCGCAATCAATTCTACATTTAAGTCATAATTATCAATGTTTTCAGCGATGACCTGACGTACGTTTTGTACAAAGGTATCTTCTAGGGTTGCCCTTACTTCCGAGCGAGATAGGGTAGGTTCCGCAGCAGTGGCAGTAGATCGGTAATGCTCCTGCAATTGCTGGCGCAGTTCGAGGAGCTTTTGAATGCGAATGCGCAACTCATCGGGGTTGAAGGGTTTGGCCAGATAAGCATCCACGCCTTCTTGTAAGCCGAGCAAGCGCGAGTCGGTATCTGCTTTTGCGGTAAGCAAAATAATGGGGATATGACTGGTGCGCTTGTCTTTTTTGAGCTCCTGCACCATGCTGTAGCCATCTTTTTCGGGCATCATCACATCGCTGATAATTAAGTCCGGGATATGCTCGATGGCACGATCGACGCCGCGTTGCCCATTTTCTGCCATAATCAAGTGATAACTATCTGAAAGGCAAGCACGGATGTAGGTGCGCACATCGAAATTGTCTTCCACCACTAGTAGGGTAGGGCGTGAAACAGCCGTATCTGTAGGTGTTGGGGCCTGATGCAAATCAGTAGGCAACACTTCGCGGTGGAAAAGATTTTGCACTTCTTCGTAGTAAGATAAGTCCTTGGATGGAGGAACGGTGGCGCGCACAGGCAGAAGCAAAGTGAATTCTGATCCTTTATTAAGCGCACTTTTTACCGTGATTTCTCCTTCCATCAATTCCACTAGTTCGTGCACTAAAGCCAAGCCAATGCCAGTGCCTTCATAGGAGCGGGTGTGACTCTCATCGGCCTGATAGAAGCGCTCAAAAATATGTGGTAAACGATCCACATCAATACCAATGCCGGTATCTTTTACTTTAATGGAAAGTTGCTTATTGGGGGCATCAGCAGGCTGAACCGTGATGTAAATATCATTGCCGGAAGGCGTAAACTTGATGGCATTGGATAATAGATTTGAGATGATCTGCTGAATTTTCTGAGGGTCGAAGTCCATATCCTGGCGCTCCAAATCACTGAGGAAGTGGATTTTTACACCCCGACTTTCTGCAAAGGAATCGAAAGATTCGGTTAAGTACTTTAGATACCCAATCAAGTCGCTATGCTGTAATTGCAATGCTAACTGCCCACTTTCGAGTCGTGATAGATCAAGCATTTGATTGACCAGTGTGAGCAAGTTTTTCCCATTACGCGTAATCATATCCACCATGCGGTTCTGGGACTGTGTCACTTGCCCTTCCATCTGTTTGGCCATACCAATAATGACGGTGAGTGGTGTGCGAAACTCGTGGGTGATATTCGTATATAGTCGAGTTTTTGCAGTATCCATTTCCTGTAGGCGTTTATTTTCGGCTTCCGCCAAACGTCGTTTGAGCTGAAATTGGTAAATACTCCACAGCAAAGTAGTGCCGAGCAATACATAGGCTAGATAGGCCCAAGCGGTTTTGTACCAAGGGGGTAGGATACGAATCTGTAAAGGAATAGCCTCGCCATTCTGACCCGTACTATTGTACGCCCGAACCCGCAACTGATAATTACCAGGTGGGATTTGAGAATAATAAGCAGTATTGGTCACGCCACTTTGTCGCCAGTAGTTGTCGAAGCCTTCTAAGAAATATTCATACCGATTGAGCTTCGGGGCGTTATAGTCGAGCAAGCTGAATTCGAAACTAAAGTTATTATCCAAATGCCCCAGCGTCAGGCTTCGGCTCGCTGATATGCTATCAACACTATAGGCTCCCTGCTGGTAAGCTTCTCCATTTAGCTGAAAAGCGGTCAGTAAAATCTGCTCAGGACTGAGACTAGCCTCTCTGCTTAGACCTGCATAAAAAGCATCCATCGTAGGCTGATTAATCCACAGCGCCCCTCCCTGACCTCCAAATAAAAGGTCTCCTTTGGGCATCCGCCCAGAAGCTCGAAATTCAAACGGCATAGCCGATAATTCCATATTGCTATGAAAACGGTGAAAAGTACGCTCTTGAGACATGAAAACGAGCATACCTGCGGTAGTAGCTATCCAACAGCTGCCTTTATGATCCATCTCCATCGCTACAGCAGCACCTGGGAAGTCGCTCGGCAACCAATAGGTCTTAGCTTTTCCTTCTTCCTGTAAAACACTCAGAGAGCGATCAGTACCAACCCATATGGCCCCGTTGGGAGCCTTCATAATATTGACCACTTTTAGTGAGGTATCGGAGCGCGATAGTTCCAGAATAGGGAAGCGCTGGGTAGAGGTAGTGGCTAGATTAAGGGAAGAGAGCGTGATAGATCGGTGATTTTCTACATCGGCTAGCCAGAGCTGCTCTGAACCCTCCAAGAAAGTGAGTTTTTGAATAGTAGAAGGCATGTCCAGGGATTCGAAGCGCTCTTCTTTTGGATAAAAAGCACGTAACTGCCCTTCAGTATCTGCGAAGTAGACCACACCAGATGAAGGGGCGACCGCCAGATCATTGATTTGATTCCCCTCAAAAGAATAGTCCTTAAGGGTACTTTGATCCGCATTTAATTTGATCAAACCAGCAGGATACTCTCGCTTTCCCATCCAGAGGTTTCCTGCCGCATCTTGTTCCATAGTAGAAATGTGATCGAAATAATTTGGTTGATCCTGCTGTATGCCATAAGACCAACTACCTCTTTTGTACGCTGAAATATCTTTTTTGAAATAAGTTCGGCTCCGTTTCCAGTCAACTCGATTATTTCGATTGATTCCATTGAGCTTACGGGCAACCCATACTTCATCATCTCGTTGGACATCCATGGCATTAATGCGATCCCCTTCCCAAAACCGGCAGGTGGAGGGCATTAATAGATTAGATTTAAAAACGGCCTTGCCAAGATCGCCCGTACAAAGCCAAGCTGTACCATCGGTAGTCGTTTGAATTTTCCAAGCAAAATTTAAAGGAAAGTGTTCTTTGTCTGCATCATCATCATCAAAGATTTCATTAACGAGCTTACGCTGTTGTTTATCGTAAATTCTTATTCCTGATCCGTAGCTACAAATGATGATAAGGCCAGCTTGTAATTCTTGGAAGCTTCGAATCTGTGTATTGTCTTCCTGAAAAGAAAAATTAGATAATGCTGCTTGGTAGTCAAATATACCCTTTGCTCTATCCATTTGGTGGATATGATTGCCGTGGGTGCCCACCCAAAAGGTGCCCTCGCTATCTTCAAAGAGCGCAGTGATGCTATTACTTTTTAGTGCATTACCGTCTGTAGGATTCGCACGGTACTGCACAAAGGTTTCGGTTGCGGGTTGGTAGCGGCACAGCCCCCCATCTTGAAAATCTATACTCCAAGGGTAGCCTGTACCTATCCAGAGGGTTTCTTCTCGATCAATATAGAGCAGGCGAATTTCCTGGCTAGCAATGCTCTGCGGATTATTTTTTTGCGGCATAAATACTCTTACACGCTCTGTCACTGGATCTAGGCGGTGCAGCCCCTGGCGGGTAGCTATCCAAATATAGCCCTCTTTGTCTTGTGCCAAATCGGCAATGTAATTGTTGGCTAATTGCCCATGCGCTTCATCTGCTACAAAACGCTTGAAGGTACCACTAGCGCGATCCAGCTTATTGAGCCCACCGCCCCAGGTGCCAATCCACAGGTTCCCATCGCGATCCTCCAAGATGCACTCTACTGCATTATGACTAATAGAACTAGAATCGAGGACGCTATGGGCATAGGTAGTAAAGCTATTTCCATCGTACTGTATAAGCCCCGATTTAGACGCAAACCAAACATATCCCAAGCGATCCTGCACAATATCTTGCACTTCTCCTCCACGTAAGCCATTGGGCAAATCAAAGCTATAGAGGGGGGTATCCTTGTCCAAGTAACAGTATTGACTTGTCAGTGTGAAGGGCAAGAAGAGCAGGAACAGCTGGAGATATGTCCTCATTATTTTGTTTGTTTATAAGTTCTAATTTACGCGATTTCGTTCATCTGAGCTACCACCATCGTGCTGGCGCTTCCGCTGCGCGGCTTTTTTACCAAAGCTATAGTTCCACGTCAGCCGCACCACAGAGCCTTCAGCGTCATAGCGCTGAAAATAAACGACATTAATGTCAGGCTGATTGACTTCAAATTCCCAGAACGAACCGAGATCAAGCACGTCACTATAATTTAAGGTAATTTGGTGTTGATCGCCTATTTTTTTCTGTAAACCTACATTAAAACTACCCCGCAATGGCGTACGAGACAAGCCATAGGCCCACGGACTTTCCAGGTAGCCGTCTACTACAAAAGTCAATTTTTTAGGCAAAGAGATGCTTTGATTGCTGTAGAATCCGTAAAAAAAAGCGTCTTGTACAATGCTTCGTCCTTCTTGTAGCACTTCATTATAGTTGTAGCCCGCCCAAAATTCATACTGCGACTCCCACCATTTGGTGATCGGTTGCGAATAATTTACGGTAGCAAAAGCGCGCTTAATGTCATTGATGTTCTCTGGTCGATTGATCGAAAGGTTCTCGTCCGGCAATACCGCTACCTGTCCCCAAACGATAGGGCGATTGACATCCACGCCATTTATACTAACCGTCAAGCGCTTGTAAATGTAAGACAAGCTTAGCTTCTTGGTAAAAGCTGCTTGTACCGCCGGATTTCCAGCTAGCAGATTATTAGGCGAAAAGAAGAAAAAGGCAGGAGCCAACATCCCTAAACTCGGCCGCTGAATCCGCTCGCTATAGGTCAAACGCACCGAGTTATCGTCATTAAACTGATGTGACAAAAAGAAAGAGGGGAAAAGACGACCGTATTTTCTGCTCACTAGCGTTTCGCCCATTTCGGTCAGGGCAAGGTCGGTGTATTCATAGCGCAATCCCATTTTTAGGCCCGTCTTTTCTGTGAGCTGGTAGTCTCCACTTACGTAAATGGCTCCAATGTTTTCGTCTAGGTTGAGCAGGTTCGTAAAGAGGGGGCGGAACTCCGGCTCGCCATTGATGATGTCTGCCAATGCATTATCATTCGCAAAACTGCTGGTCGATAACTTGACACCCTATTCTAGCTTTCCGTTTTCACCCAACGGGTGAGAGAAATCCATTTTCATGACGTGAATTTCAATGGGGTTATCCTTGCGGCTAAAGAACTCGCGCGTGTCCATCAACTCCCCATCACTACTGCGGATCGTTTCAAGATAGTCAGCTGGGTTTTCATTCTGATAATTCAGGTAATCGTAATCACAGGTCCACTTGAGCTTATTGCGAAACTCGTGTGCAAAATTGATATTTCCCATCCAATGGGTCCAGTCATTTTTTTCGCGACTCCGCAAATCAGAGGTAG
>JBCCRH010000134.1:0-13262 GCA_039208045.1 Bacteroidota bacterium | reverse complement strand
TTTGGCGAGCTGGGGTGC
Source organism: Bacteroidota bacterium (assembly GCA_039208045.1). Taxonomy (GTDB): domain Bacteria; phylum Bacteroidota; class Bacteroidia; order Chitinophagales; family Saprospiraceae; genus JBCCRH01. The sequence continues at coordinate 13,244 of JBCCRH010000134.1, read as the reverse complement.
CATGCTATTCGGGAGCTATTTTGGCCCTCGGACTTAGTATAAGTTTGCTATTTTTGCAGCTCAAAATTAAAGCCATGCAAGCACTACAACAACAAATAGAACAAGCCTGGGAGAACCGGGAATTATTAAAAACAACCGAAACACAAGCCGCCATCCGCGAAGTGTTGGAGCACCTAGATAAAGGCCGCCTGCGCGTAGCTGAGCCTACCGAAGCGGGCGACTGGCAGGTGAATGAATGGGTAAAAAAAGCAGTAGTCCTCTATTTCCCAATCCAGCAGATGGAAACCATTGAAGTGCCGCCGTTTGAGTTTCACGATAAAATTCCGCTAAAGCGCGATTATGCAAACTTGGGCGTGCGTGTGGTGCCTCACGCCATTGCGAGACATGGGGCATACCTAGAGAAAGGCGTCATCATGATGCCCAGCTATGTCAACATTGGCGCATGGGTAGGCAGCGGCACGATGGTCGATACTTGGGCCACCGTAGGCTCGTGTGCGCAGATTGGGCGTAATGTTCACCTGAGCGGTGGTGTAGGCATCGGCGGGGTATTAGAGCCTTTACAAGCAACGCCCACCATCATCGAAGATGATTGTTTTATCGGCTCACGGAGCATCGTTGTAGAAGGGGTGCGTGTAGAGCGGGAGGCAGTGCTTGGCGCAAATGTCGTATTGACCCAATCGACCCGTATCATCGACGTAACGGGAGCAGAGCCAGTGACGATCAAGGGTAGAGTGCCCGCCCGTTCAGTAGTCATACCAGGCACGTACACCAAGGAATTCCCTGCGGGTAATTTCCAAGTAGCCTGTGCCCTTATCATCGGCCAGCGCAAACCAAGCACCGATAAAAAAGTGTCCTTAAATGATGCCCTTCGAGATTTTTCGGTAGCGGTATAGCGTTGGAGGAGTATGATTAATTTTCTAAAATGGTTTTTTCCAGCTAAAGAAGTACACGATCCCATGAAATACCTGATCGTCGGCCTCGGCAATATGGGGGCAGAATACGACAACACGCGCCACAACATCGGCTTCGACGTGGTCGATTTATTAGCCAAAGATTTTGAAGTGTCCTTCAAAAATGACCAACTCGGCGATATCGCCGAGTTTCGCCACAAAGGCCGCACCTTCGTGCTCCTCAAGCCCTCCACCTACATGAACCGCAGCGGCAAAGCCGTCCGCTACTGGATGCAAAAGAAAAAGATCGAGAAGAAAAATATCCTCGTAATTGTCGACGATCTCAATATCGACCTCGGCATGCTCCGCCTGCGCGGCAAAGGCAGCGACGGCGGCCACAATGGCTTAAAAGACATCGACCAAATGACAGGTGGTAACAACTATGCGCGCCTCCGGGTGGGCATTGGGAATAATTTCTCTAAAGGCCGCCAAGTCAATTTCGTACTCGGTGAGTGGACGAGTGAGGAGCAGGAGCAAATACCTACTATTTTGAAGCGCTCGGCGGAGGCGAGCTTGGCGTTTGGCACGATTGGGTTGGGGCATGCGATGAATCGGTATAATGGGAAGTAGAAAGTACTGACTACAGTACAATCCTTCAGACAGTGCTTTCCAAGCGTATAAAGTGTGATGGCCTAACGATTCTCTCGTAATAACTGCACAATCAAAAGCCGCGTGGCGTAAGTCTTTGGGTGGTAGCGCTTTGCAGATTGGCTTAGTGAGGAATAGATAGCTATTGCTTCATCGGTGTATTGCTGAAAGGCTGCTTCATCTCCGATACGTGTAATGGCTTGTTGCAAATAATAATCAGCTAGGTTGAGCATATTGTCTTCTGAAGACGCATCTATTAGTTCTGCTAGCGACATGCTTCCGGCTTCAGCTAAGGCTTCTAATTCGTATTTTAATAATTGATTTCTTGTGATCGGCACCGATGAATCTTTGCCATCGGAATTTATATCTAGAATAGTATCTGGTGCATACGAATAAGATTGCGCTTTGTAATTCGTAACGGCCCAGAATTGCTTGTTGTCAGCAGCAAACTGTACATTCTCATACCCATTCAGGATGCGCTTGAGCGTGTGTTGTAATTCACCAGTAGTTAAATTCCATATCTGCACATGATTGAAGGACGTAGTGATCAGTAAGAATTTATTATCTACTGAGAAATCTCCCATTTTGTAGTAGAAAAGATCGGGTTTCGGGAGAGTCAGTTTTTCCTCTCCTGTCTCCATGTCCCACACTTTTATAGTGTTATTGCCATCTCTCGACAGTAGCAGGCTACCATCGGGCGAAAAGGTGAGCGACTTGACAGACTCCTGATGGCCCACTAAATCTCTATCCATGCGCTTTCCACTTACATCTATCACGCTGATAGTTGCCTGTCGCTCCAAGGTCATGGCGATTATACTTCCATTGGGAGAAATTTTTCCTCTACTAACCCTGGGTGCTACTTGCTTCTTTTCCAACGCGCCATCACTGAGGCGCCAATCAAAAAAAACACCCTTCGATAAGAGTCCCAGAATGTGGCCCCCATCAGGGCTGAACCTTAGGTCAGAAAAATATTGAAAGCGCTCCGTGCCTGACAGCACATGGAGCTGCTCCCCTGTGTTACTATCCCAGATCACAATTGCTCCATCTTCCTCACTCTGTGTCAGTATTTTGTCTCCCTTTGGGGATAACTTAGCATGCCTATATTTCTTCTGAGCGGGTAAAGAAAGCTGAATAAGCCCTGTGTTGACATCCCATAAATGTACTTCTTTACCGAAGGTTAGTAGTTTTTCTTTAGCCGGGTAAAACTTGCTATTTTCTGCATATTGTGCGTGGCCATTTATGGAACCTATTCGCTTTCGCTCACTTATATTCCAGAGATAAGTGCCTCCTGGCACACTCCGAGCATAACAGTAGTTTCCTTTAGGCGAAAAGCCTACCTTCCCCATCGCTCCTCGCTTCTCTAATACCTGATCACTATACAGCTCATTAAAACTTTTTGTATCCAACAATTGTATTTTACCCCTGTCCGATTTGAAGGAGCCCACCAATAAGCTTGCTCCCGAAGGAGCGTATCTTATACTTTTGTACCGGTACTTTCCTTCTCTTTCTATGGTTGTAAGTAGTCTTTTAGTAGTCAAATCGTAGATGGAAATTTCTTCGCCATATTGTGGAATTACTGCCAACTGTGTCTCATCTGTGGAGATGTCTATCGCTTCTATTTCTTCTTCTGTTGTGTGAAAAAATGCTAGGGTATTACCTAATGTGTCTATCAGCGTTTGTCCCTTATACCATAGATTTATCATTAAATAATTACCAAAAGAAGAGTAGCGTACGCTGCGTACGTGCTCCGGCATCATTATTTCTCTAATGAACTGCCCAGAGTTCGCGTCCCATAGTTTCAGCTTCTTTGAACGGCCGTAGGTAAGTAGGGTTTTTCCATTTGGTGCGAGCAGTGCAAATACTTTTTTTTGGTTTGGAGTAGGCTCAATGGCATACAGCTGCTGGCCAGATGCTGCATCCCAACAGCGGACAGTACCATCATTGGCAGCACTAAAAAGTTGCTTTCCGTCAGGGCTGTACGCGACTGAATTTATGTATGCCTGGTGCCCCCACAATATTTTCTTGCGCAATGGTTGATGAGCATCCCAAATTTCTAGTTCTCGACCGTAACAGAGTACTACATCCTGCCCATCAGGAGCCACAACAGGCTGCAGGTAATGCCCAATCGGTCGATATAATTCAAGCCTTGGGTTGACTCCTAAGAGTAGCTTACGGCTACTTTCGCTATTGGCCATAAAAGCCCAAGAATCGTCTGGAGCAAATGCTAATGGTGTAGGTGCCGCAGCTAATAAAAACTCCTTGCTCTTAGCGTATAGCGACCAACTTTTCAGAGTAGAGCTAGAAGCAATAGACAATATAGAGGAGCCATCTGGGGAAACCCCTACTACGTGGTTGGGATCGTCTTCTGCAATCGTTGTTATTTTTTCTTTTTTAAAGGTATCCCAAAGGGTCATTCGGCCGTTCTCAGAACTGATTACTAGCTTTGAATGATCTGGAAGAAATTGAAAGCCCTTGATACCAGCAGGGTGGTTTTCTTCTATGCTAAAACTCACTTTAGTATCATCAAATATTTCCAGTTTTCCCCCACGTGTTCTGGCTACTATCTTGGTATTCTTAAAACTACTGAAGCGTGCTTCCCAATAAAAAGTACTAGTACTGGCGATGCTATACAGTTCTTCGCCAGTATTGGTATCAAAAACTAAAATATCAGGCCCAGGGCATAGCGCTACCCGATCTCCATGAATGGAAAAGCTAACTGTTTTTGTAAATTCGATATTTGGGATTACAAGCTGCTCTTTGCCAGTAGTAGCATCCCATATACGACAAGTTCCATCGATGGAAGCGGTTATAATTTTGCTATCATCCGGAGAAAAAAGAGCATGAGTGATCAGACTTTCATGCCCATCTAGTCTATACCTCAGCGTTCCTGTAGCTAGATCATACACATCAATACGATGATGATTATAAAACGACAGCCCCAGCTTACCGTCATTTGATAGTGCAGTACCATACACCCCACGTCGATGACTAAGTAGAAAGTTAGCCAGTCTGATCGCTTCATCTGCCTGCTCGTGTGTCATTGATAAATCAGAAGGCGCCTCTTCTGATTCTGTGTAATTGAGCGGGGGAGGCGTAGCATAATAAATAGCGCTATCTGCTTCAATATCCCAGAGTACATTTCTTCCATCATTCAATAACAGAAGCGCGCGGTCTCCTGTAGGCAGTACATTAAAATCAACAATAGTCGAGTCGAGTCTGATGACGAGTTCTTCCTTTAGGGTATCCCAATTCCAGAGCTTTGCCATGCCTAGCTCGTCTAGGCTAAAACTACGATTTCCAGTGGGTAGGTAGGTTGCCTTAACAATATTTCCAAAGTGTCCGTGATAGGTATCGTGAGTGAGCTTAAAGGGAACAAGGTTATTGTGTTGTTCAACATAGTGATTCTCAAATAGACACTCTGCCACCTTGGGATTGGTGGGGTCTATTTTGTGGGCTAGGCCTGCTATATTCAAAGCAGTAGTACGATCCTTTTCTTCTTCTAAGCGATTCATTAGATCATTCGTGAGCGCTCGCCTAGTTTGAAAAGTTGCTTTATCCAAAGCCTTTTCTGTGGCTTTTCTAGCCTTTTCGGCTTCTCGTTGTGCTCTTCGAGCTCGGTCGCGGTCTGCTTGTGCTTGGTTGAGCAGCTCTTGCTGTTTGGTGAATACCCCATTGAGCTTTTTATCGATATAGGTAGCTCTATTTAGGCCACAGCTCTCCGCTTTGGTGCGCGCAGAGCGGTATTTTGCAATAGCCAGAGTAACATCATTTTGTTCTAATGCAGCGTCCCCCTCACGGATCAGTTGTTGAAAGACTTCTTCACACTTGGTAGCTTGTGCATCCAGTTTGGGTAGCACAAAACATAAACAGCAAACAATAAGTAAGAATATTCTCATTGCGCTTCTATTAGTGTTTTCAGTTCTGTAATTCTTTCCTTAACGGAAATATCTAGGCTATCCAGCGCTCTAGCTTTTTGTAGCTCTTCTAATGCAAGCAAGTAGTTCCGGCTATCTTTGTATATGTTCGCTCGTTGCAAATAAATAGCGAGGAGTGCATCTGTAGCTTCTCTTTTTTGTTGGTTGGCAATTTGGGCTTGCGCTTCCGCATAATTGGTACGATCCAGTGCCCAAAAAGTCGTGATAGCTGCTATAATTACTAAGAGAGAAAGCGTAAAGATGACTGCATTTCTTACCCTAGTCGTTCGACGGTGCGCTTTCACTTCCTCACTCACCAGATCATTGATACTTTTCCCATGAATGGCAGCAGCTAGCGCTATCATATCTTTCTTAAACGCAGGATTACTCAGGGAGAGATCATTCTCCGTTTTGGCTGCAATAAAGTTAGCATGAAGCGGCTCTGCCTTAAATTTACCCTGCAAATTAGTCGGCAATGCAGTCGTTAACGTCCAATCAAAGTCGCCTGCTACATCGTCCCACCGGATTTCGCCCATCGTGAGGGCAATAAGCATGGTATCCGTAGATTTATGCGTGAGCCAGTAATCGATCTCTTTTTGTACCCATTTTGACTCCGAGGCGGTGGGAGAGGCTAACAATATAAAGAAACGTGCTTTCCCTAGTGCTTCCTCAATAGTTCCCCACAAGTTGGGAGATACCGACAAATTGGTTCCATCGAGAAATACATTCAAGGCCCTCCGCTTATACCACGGCTTTGCAATTTGATGAAGCGCCCGCTGTATAGCCGGTGCTAGCTTGTCGTCTGCGCGATGAGAATAGGAAATAAAGGCGTCGTATTGCATGAGGTCACTTCAAAAATTCGCCTATAAATATAGTGCTTATCGACGATTACGAATCACTTGCCTACCCTGTTGCTAGTTCGCGCCGAGCACTAGAGCAGTACTCTATGTAGCTGAAAAATGAGCACTTGGCGGAGAGTTTGCCTTGACTATTCAGTAGTAGGAGATTACCAGCATCAACTAAGCCAATTTTCGATCAATAAGCCCTCTATCCCCTCATAATGCTTAGTATTGTTAGTAACTAGCCTTAGGTCATGTACAATCGCAGTACCAGCTATCAGAGCATCAGTATGCTGAATAATAATCCCCCTCTTTCTGAGATTTGCAAAACATTTTGCAGCGGTAGATGCTATTTCCGCTGTCAAGGGTAATACTGTACACTGATCAACAAATGAAAGAAATCTATTTAGTTGGCGCTTTGCATCCTTGTAGTAGAGACCGTTACAAATTTCGTAGTAGTTAATAGCACTAATGTGTATACCCAGCCCTTTTTCTAAATTCACCTTCAACACCTGAAGAACAGAAGGTTCATTCCTGAAGAAGTAAGAAATCGTATCTGTGTCAAGTAATAAATCTTTCATGATTCAGATACCCGATTAAAAAGTGTCTTCCGGCCTTCTTCCATATCCTTAACAAAATCCTGAAAATCACTTTCTTCCATGTCGTTCCACCCTCCTGCAAAGGACATAATACTATCCACGGTTGCATTTTCAGATTTTGCCTGTTCTCCCAGCTCCGATAGATAACGATCTACATTTTCCAAATAAGAAACGGGAAGTTTTGATAATTTCTGAAGTACCGATTGGTATAAATCTGCACTTGCCATATCTGTTCATTTTATTGACAATATATTTTCAGACCTCTTTGCGTCACGTATACATCCTATCTTTCCATTCGATTTTCATACCAAGAAAGCGCAGCAATAATATCTTCTTGAGCCGTACTATGGTAAGTCAATCTGTATACCAAATCGTTCCGTTAATTGTTGAGATAATTCCTTCCCGCTGATTAATTCATCTGTTTTGGATGTTATTCCTTGCCACCTACGCTCGACCTCTGTTTTCCATTCCTCAGATAATTCATCTTCTTCTGCACGCTGAAGAATAAGACTATCCAATAAGAAATAGGCTAATTCTCTTCGGTCTGCGGGAGCTAATCCCAACCCTTCCTGCTTTATCTGCTCGATGCTCATTCGTTTTTTGTTTTAAAAATAGCTTTTTTTATTACGCCTTTCAATATTCGTAGCAACGAATGATGAAGTTTTCATTTAAGATATAGCTCCGATAGATAGCGCTCTCAACTCAAAATCCGTACCTCCCCTTCCGAGATATGAATCGTACGCAATTCCTCTGTCCGGCTATCCACATCCAAAGCGCTGTTCTCTAGGCGCAACACCCCCCTTGGGCATACCGCTGCACATACTCCACAGCCCACGCAAGACGAGCGCACCACATCCTGGCCACGCTGGGCATAGTGGCGCACGTCGATGCCCATTTCGCAATAAGTGGAGCAGTTGCCGCAGGAAATGCATTGGCTGCCGTTTACGGTAATGCGAAACTTGGACTTAAAGCGCTGTACTAAGCCTAAGTAGGCAGCCAGGGGACAGCCAAAGCGGCACCAGACGCGATTTCCCATAAGGGGATAAAAGCCAGTGCCGACTACGCCGGCAAAAGCGGAGCCAATGAGGAAGCCGTACCACTGGCGCGTAGTGCCACTACTGAGGAAGAGAAATTTATCACTCCCTTCGAAGAGGTGATAGGCCGACACACCGACCAGTAGGAAGGTGACGCCCCAGCCTACGTAAATGCCCGTTCGAGAAATGTCGACTTTGCCTTGGCGCCAGCGTAGATAGGCGAAGGTCATGACGCCGGTGAGGAGGGCCATCATGAGGAGGAGGAAATTCTGGCGGCTGTACCAGACTGGGTCTTTGGGTAAAAAGGAGTAGAGGACACCCATTGTCATGATCACAGCAAAGACTAAGACGCCATGAATGATCCAGCGCTCAAACTGCCATGCTTTTACACTTTTGTCTGAGAGCTGGCGATAGGGGTCGCCCATAGTTTCGGCTAGACCGCCACAACCACATACCCAGGAGCAGTACCAGCGTTTGCCAAAAAAGTAAGTAAACAGGGGCACGCCAACCACAATCAAAGCAATTCCCCAAACGAACATAAATAGGCCCAAATTCCCACTATTGGTTAAGTTCTTGATGTTCCAATCAAAGAAGAAAGTGTAGTTCAGGGGCCAGATATTTTTGAAGTCGTACCAAGGCTGATTGAGGCGAACCAGGATTTCTGGAAGCAAAAAAGCAAAGGCGGTCTGGAAAAACATCACGGAGCCCGTACGTACCATCTGATAGTTGTTGTGGCGATACTTGGCCATCATACGGATGCCCATTACTAATACGATAACCGTATACAACAAACCATACAAAAACCACTGGCTCGCTGCCCCTCCACTCAAACTGCGGCTCACAGGGTCTACCATGATGATCCAACTTGTAATATGCTGTGGTGCCCAATACAGTAAGATGTAGAATCCAATGAGGTATACACCTGTCAACACCCCTAGCCAGCCGGTAAGTTCTGGAGCTGCCGAGCGGGCGGGTTGGTTTTTGCGCCGCCCTTCTACTAAAAGGACGAGTCCGATAATGAGTGCCATAATGACCATTGTGACCATAGGCCAAAACCACATTTTATTCATATAATAAGCACCGTAGAGTAGCACGCCTACAATGGTTGATCCGAGGAAAAAGCTGCGAGGGGCTAGCCTCAGGCCTCTAGTCATAGCACTATGGTACATATGATTGTGCTTAATACCGGGGATGGTCTGGAAAATGGGGACCATATAAATGAGACCACCCAGGATAGCGAGCCCAAACGTTAGCCCTAAAAAGAGCAACGGATGGTCGACAACAGGCCCGATGGCAGATTGCTTAGTTGCTTCGAAGGCGTAGGGTTTGAAATTCCATGAGCCGATCTTGAATCGGCCGGCGCTGACCCCTTCTGGCAAACCGGCTTTTACTTTGGCTTGCTGATTTTCGGCTGCTGTCTTAACCGTTTTTTTATAGGCGGCGACAAATTCAAAACTAGTAGCATAAGTTGTATTGAGCATGCCATTTGCGGAAGCAGCATCTAAGATGGCTTGCTGGTGGTACTCGTTGGTGGTACCTGTAGTTTCGGCTGTGAGCTGGTACTGATTGAGGCCGAGCATGACCGTGAAGATGAGTAGGGCTAGCACAAAAAGGCCGAGGCCAATTTTTTGTAGTACGTTCATTCTGTTGTATGATTCGGATCGTTGTTCAAAAAAATTAAACGCTCAAAAACCGAAGGGCAGCAGACAAGCCTCTGCGTTTTTTCAGCCGAAGGTCTTTGCCCGTTTGTCGGTTATAACTATCAATTACTTCTTGTTCGTATTCTTTATAAAATTCTGGATCAAAATTGGCAAGGCCGAGGTTTTGGAGCACTTCCTCTACTGGTGTTTTGTCGCGCAGCCATTTCTCGCATACCTCGTGTCTATAGCGTACTCCCATCAGGTTAAACCCTAAGATTTCCTTACTTTCTGCTTCATAGATAATACGGATACCTTTTCGGCCATCGGGCGCTTCCCAGTAGATACTGACGTGATTGTCTGGCGCTTTCGCTAAAACCGTGCCGTACACTTGGTATTCGATTTCAAAAAACTTTGCAGAGTTGAACCAGATACCTGGGTCATAAGCCATTTTTTGACCACATACATTGTAGGCCGCCACTTCGCCCATCATACGGCCGGTATACCAAATGGCCTCCACCGGCCGACGCCCTGGCAATGGAGCACGCTGTTGCGAACAATCGCCTATAGCATACACATCTGCCACATTGGTCTCCAGAAATTCGTTTACCACAATCCCTCGCTGTATCTCTATACCAGTGTCTTTAATAAATCCAATGTTAGGATGCACCCCAGCGGTAAGCCCCACGTAGCCGCATTCAATTCGGTCGCCCTTATTCGTGATTACTGCAGCACACTTGCCGGTACCATCATCAATAATTTCTTTCAGCTCTGTGCCCAAGCGCAGGTCAATGCCATTATCTAGAATATGGCGATTGACCATTTCCGACTCTTCTCTAGGCAACACCCCACTCCAATAGCTTTGTTCTCGCACCAAAAAAGTCACTGGAATGTGGCGCGAGTGGAACATTTCGGCCATTTCAATACCAATCAACCCTCCACCTACAATTACCGCATGTTTTAGCCCTTCGCTGCCCGCTTCCATGGCTTCTAGGTCTTGGTAAGAATAGAGGCCATTCACATTTTCGAGGTCTTGCCCAGGCCAGCCGAATTTGTTTGGGGTAGAGCCACAAGCGATGATCAGCTTATCGTAGGCCAAGGTGTCTTGCCCTTTCAGCTGTAGCTGTTTTGCCGACGTATCTACTGACTCGACATAGGCATTGAGCAGTTCGATGCGGTTTTTTGCCCAAAAGAAGTCTTCGTAAGGCTTGGTATCCTCGTAGCGCATATGCCCCATGTAGATGTACATGAGCGCGGTGCGCGAGAAAAAATGGTCGGTTTCAGCAGAGATCATGGTGATGCGGTGGTCGCTCAACTTGCGGATGTGTCGAGCAGCGGTGACGCCGCTAATCCCATTTCCAATAATGACTACATGCATAGACAGGAAGGCTTAGGTAATTTAATTAGAAGATTAATTTAACAAAAATCGTAAGTAGTTTAATGCTGGCTTCAACGAATCAGTATGAAATGTGGACGATTACAAAGAAAGTCGCTCACGGCCTTATTTGATGTCTTGACCAAGACACCAAACTTACACGTCCTAAGCCATGCTGTAGAATGTCGCTCGACGAACATATTTGCCCTTAGCCCACTTTTAGCTTGCTAGCTGCTCGACACTTCTCGCAAATGATCCAATCAAGTCCTTTCAAATATTCTATCTTTGATCTTGTTATTTTAGACCTATATCACTGGTGCATGAATTGGAATGTTGTATTTACAGGGCTACTTCTCTGTCTAGTCTTTACGGCTAGTGCCCAAACGATTGTAAGCACCGAGCCACAAAGCCGCAAAGCCATCTTGGAAGAATACGGCGGCTATACTTGTGGATTTTGCCCTTCTGGTCATAACATTTCTAAGTATCTAGAGCAAATCTATGGATCGGAGCTAGTCGTGCTTAATATACAAGCGGGCAATTTTGCCGTCCCTGGCTTGGGCGACCTAGACTTACGCAGTGATTTTGGCGAAGCCCTCAACGACCAAACGGGCCTCATTGGCTACCCCGCTGCAACGGTCAACCGCCTAGTTTTTCCAGGGCAAGAGCAGGGCTATCCCAATACAACTGCCATCAATCGCAGTGTGTGGGGCGAAGCTATTGATGCTGTGCTTCAAATGCCTTCGCCCGTCAATGTAGCAATGGAGGCTAGTCTGGATATGGAGACGGGCATCCTGGAAGTATTCGTTGAGGTGTTTTACACTGCTAGCACCGCCGAAGCTAACAATTACCTACACATCGGCCTCTTGCAAAACAATATTATCGCCCCACAATTAGTGGAAGAAACCTGGGAAGAGGAATATACCCACCAACGAGTATTGCGCCATTTTTTGACCGGCCAATGGGGCGACACCATCGCAACGACCAGTGAAGGCCACTTCGAAGCGCGCACTTATACTTACCAATTACCTGGCTACTTTCGAGATATTGTCATGAATCCTTCGGATTTAGAAATCGTAGCGTTCATCTCTAAGGGAAACCAACATATTTATACCGGCACTAAAACCACACCTACCTACACCCTACTCTCCCATGATGCAAATGCCCTACAGATCGATCTGGATGATAATGCCATCTGTGGTAATTGGCTAGCGCCCACCCTCACGCTCCGCAATGATGGCCTGCTCCCTCTACAAGGCGCCACCATCACCTATGCAGTCAATGGCGGAACGCCCCAAAGCATGAACTGGACAGGCAACTTATCTACTTTTGATTATCAGCGCATCGCGCTGCCCTCCATTTATTATGAACCCTATGCCGATGGCATAGCCAATACGGTGCAGGCCACACTGAGCTTTGAAGCTTCCCAACCTGATGCTAATGCCGGAAATGATGCCGTAAGTACTACCTTCTACCATGCGCCGATTACCTCCTCTGCCCTCATTACGGTCGATCTTTTTACCGATAATTTTGGCTATGAACTCTACTGGGAAATTACCAATGAAGTTGGCGAAATCGTAGCCTCTGGTGGCAACCTCAACGTTGGAGCAAACGGCGGAGGCAAACAGCTAGCCAGTGAGAACGACCCTGGTGCCTACGGCAGCAACCAATTTTATCGCACCGAGGTGCTGCTCCCTACCGAAGGCTGCTATCAGTTCACCATACTCGACGACTTCGGCGATGGCGTCTGCTGCGACTATGGCGGTGGCTTTTACAAAATAGAAGACGAGGCTGGGCACCTACTCTTGGACGGCGGAGCCTTCGAAGTAGTCGCTGTGGAGGGGTTTGAGCTTTCCTCCTTTATCACCACTTCAGACCATCAGGAACATTCCATCGGTTCCGTCCAATTCTTCCCAAACCCTGTTGGAACTAGCGATATATTGAACATTCAACTCTACCCTACAGAAAGTGGCCTACTGACGTGGCGTTTGCTGGATGCGCGGGGACAGCTGGTGGTGCAGCGCGAGGTGGACGTGCAGGCAGGGGTACCTTTTGAGGCTACCTATACTCCGCAAAACTTGGCGGGAGGGCTTTATTTGTTGCAGTTGGAAATGGGGGGGCGCTCGCTTACGGAGCGGGTGGTGGTAAAGTAGAGCAGCAAAATAAAAAACAGCGGCTACAATGGAGCTCTTGGTAAAACTACCCTACTAGAATACGTGCAGATTATTGCGACAGCTACACACGCCAACAATCAGATTATCTAACCAACTCCTCAACTGCTCTTTTAGCCGAACGGGCCGCAGCATGTACA
>JBCCRH010000133.1:0-13286 GCA_039208045.1 Bacteroidota bacterium | reverse complement strand
TGGCATCCTCCATGCGCTTGGCAACTCCCTCATCCGCCATTTCTTTCTGCAAAGCTGCATTAGCTTCTTCTGTGAGGTCGCTGTAAGCCGGATCGCTCAAGAAGTTCTTCCCATCGAGAATTTCCACTCCTGGTGTCTGCTGTACCCACACCTCATACTTTACCCGATTTTTAGCGCGCTGCTCCTCCGCAATGTAATTACCCGGTTGAAATACATTTACGACAAACAGTCCAACTCCTACAGCAGTAACGGTGGTAATTAAGTAAGCAATGAGCGTCTTTGCCCCCATACGCCCTAGCTTAGAGACATCTGTGAGGGAAGAAATACCACTAATAATGGAAAAGAGCACCAATGGCACTGCAATGAATTTTAAGAGTCGAATGAAGATCACGCCAAAGGGATCAATCCAATCTTTAGTGAATTCATTCCAACCCATATAGCTAGAGATGAAGGAGTAGATGATACCCAAGAATAGGCCAATGATAATCTTCCAGTGAAGAGCTAGTTTTTTCATACGCTAATGTTTGCTGCACAATATAGAAATTCTAAATGAATTGCACAGCGGCTTATTTATGTTAAATATTTTTACTCAGACGAAATTTTCTTGCTTTATTTATTTTAATCAAACACTTCTCAAGCTGCATTTTACAAGTTCTTGACAGGTATTTTAAAAAAACGAAAGCCAAAAAATGAAGCTTCCGCTTATTGTTTCTAATATTGCCAAATGGATTTGAAAAATGACTTATTTGTACGTGCTGCTAGGGGAGAAGCAGTAGAACGCCCGCCCGTATGGCTAATGCGCCAGGCAGGACGAATTTTACCACAGTATAGAGCGATTCGGAAAAGCTTATCGGGCTTCAAGGAACTGGTAGAAACGCCCGCATTGGCGGCGGAAGTGACGATACAACCAGTGGATGAGTTGGGGGTGGATGCAGCGATTATTTTCTCGGACATATTGGTTATTCCCGAGGCTATGGGCTTGCCATATGAACTCATAGAAAAGAAAGGGCCATTATTTCCGAATACAGTCGCTGGCGAAGCAGATATTACTCGACTCGACAGCGGCCAACAAGCTGCTGAGCGCTTGGAATACGTGTTTGAAGCTTTAAAAATCACCAAGCAAGAACTAAGCGGCAGAGTGCCATTAATTGGCTTTTCGGGTGCCCCTTGGACTCTCTTGGCTTATATGATAGAAGGCTCCGGTAGTAAGACATTTTCTAAGGCAAAGCGCTTTTTGTACACCCAGCCTGAGCAAGCTCATCGACTGTTGGATAAGCTTACCGAAACTATCATAGCCTATTTGAAATTGAAAATTCAGAGTGGCGTGGATTTAGTGCAAGTATTTGACTCCTGGGCGGGTATATTAAGTCCACAGCAATATGATACCTTTTCAGCACCCTATATTAAAAGAATAGCCGCTGCCATCGACGAAGTGCCGGTAACGGTTTTTGCAAAAGGAGCTTGGTTTGGCCTGCACCATTGGAAGGAGACTGCCTGTGATGTAGTGGGCTTAGATTGGAATACCGCACCTGATCATGCTCGGAAACAGGTAGGAGAAGATAAAGTATTTCAAGGAAATTTAGACCCTTGCCAACTCTATGCACCTACAGCAACCATTGAGCGAGAGACTAAAAATATGCTACGTCGATTTGGCAAAAAACACATCGCTAACCTAGGGCATGGCGTCTATCCCGATACCCCGCTGGATGGTGTGAAGGCTTTTGTGAATACCGTTAAAGACTTCCAGTACTAGCTTGTCGAATGCCACCACTCAAATTTTATTAAGTGCTTCATGGTAGATTATCGCCTTAGTATGCTTAACTTTGCTCGCCTGCTACCTAGCTAAACCTCAAAGACCACTAAACCATTAAACAGTGAAAGATGGGTTGGTTCAAACGACTGAAAGATGGAATTCAAACCGCCACTAGGAACAAAAAAGAAGCTCCTGAAGGCCTATGGTATAAGTGCAAAGCATGTAAACAAACGAGTACCCGCAAAGAGCTGAAAGAGAATTTTTACAAGTGTACGCACTGCAATTACCATGTTCGTATATCTTCTTATGACTACTACAATATCCTTTTTGATGGCAACTATGAGGAATTGTTTTTGGAATTGAAGTCAAAAGATTTCCTCAGTTTTACGGATTTGAAGCCCTACTCAGAGCGTTTAGAGACCGCTTGGGAAAAGACCAATCTTTCGGACGCCATCACTGTTGCAAGAGGTAAAATTAATCGCAAGCCTATCGTAATTGCCGCAATGGACTTTAAGTTTATTGGTGGGTCAATGGGCTCTGTGGTAGGGGAGAAAATAAGCATGGGTATTGAGTATAGCTTAGAGCAGCGTATCCCCTTTATGATTATTTCTAAATCAGGTGGTGCGCGTATGATGGAGTCTGCTTTTTCGCTGATGCAAATGGCCAAAACCTCGGCTAAGCTCAGCAAGCTTGCGAAAGCAGGCGTACCGTACTTTTCGTTCCTGACCGATCCTACTACTGGTGGTGTTACTGCTTCTTTTGCGATGTTGGGGGACATCAATTTCGCTGAGCCAGAAGCATTAATTGGCTTTGCTGGGCCAAGGGTAATTAAAGAGACGATCAAGAAAGATTTGCCAGAAGGCTTCCAAACTTCAGAGTTCTTACTCGAACACGGGTTTCTCGATTTTATCGTTGACCGCAAAGATTTAAAGCAACGCATCGCCGACTTGCTATACTTTTTTGACAATTAGTCAATTATTATATCATAATTCTACGCTATGAGACCCCCTCTTTTGGTGCTACTGTTTGTGGCGCTCACATCTTGTATGGCAGAAGCTGGCCAATCTACTCCTGTTGATCCCTCAGCCCCTACTATTCCTACCGTTGATTATGACAAAAAGCTCCAAGCTATGGGTATTACACTACCCCAAATGAGTGCTCCGGTGGCTAATTATGTGCATGCTGCTCCTGCTGGTAAGCTGCTCTTCTTGGCGGGCAAAGGGCCTCAAAACGCACAAGGCGAAAACATCACCGGAAAACTTGGGATCGACCTTACTGTAAAGGAGGGCTATGAGGCTGCTCGTCTGGTGGCCATCCGACAGCTAGCCGTTCTAAAAGCGGAATTAGGCGATCTAAATCGCGTCAAGCGAATTGTAAAGGTAGTAGGAATGGTGAACGCAGCCCCTGATTTTGAAAATCATCCAGAAGTGATCAATGGTTTTTCTGATTTGATGGTGGACGTGTTCGGAGAGAGCGGGAAGCACGCTAGAGCAGCCGTCGGTATGGGGTCATTGCCTCGAAACATTGCAGTAGAGATAGACGTTGTGGTCGAAATATATTAAAACAAAATAATTTTGGATCGTATGAAAAAACTCTTTTTTACCCTCTTATTTGCACTGCCATTTGGCTTGACCGCTCAAGTTGAATTGGTACAGCCCCGCTTTACTTTTGATACTGATCTGAAGTATAATGCGGACATCCCCTCTCCCGAGCAATTCTTGGAATACCAATTGGGAGAGGAAATCACCCTCTATCAAGATGTAGAAAGCTATGTAAAGGCTTTGGCAGCCTCGGATGGTGGCGCACGTATGCGCTTTACTAACTATGGGGAGACCTACGAGGGGCGCAAGCTTTACCACGCGCTCATTACCTCACCAAAAAATATGCAGCGGCTAGATGAACTCATCACTAGGCATAAGGATATGATGGAAGGACGGTCTGCTAACCCAAGCGATGTAACCAACAACGACCCTGTATTTGTATCGCTGAGCTACAACATACATGGTAATGAAACTTCCTGTACGGAAGCAGCTATGCAAGTAGCTTACCGATTAGCTGCTGCTCAGGATGAGCAGACGATGAATTGGTTGGACAATACCGTAGTGAGTATCTTTTTCTGTCTGAATCCGGATGGCCGCGACCGTTATGTATACTGGTATAAAGGCATGAAGCGAGGTGTAGTGGGAAAGGAGCCCAGAGATTTAGAGCATTACGAACCTTGGCCCAACGGCCGTACCAACCACTATTGGTTTGACCTCAACCGAGATTGGGTGTGGTGTGTACATCCAGAATCAAAAGGGCACATTGGCGTTTACCAAGAAATTTTGCCCAACGTGCATGTAGATTATCACGAAATGGGGTACAATAACAACTATTTCACTGCCCCAGGAACAACTCCTCGCAACCTACTGCTTCCCGATAAATATGAATCTTGGAGTGACACCTTTGGCCGGGCGAATATTGCCTTTTTTGATGACAATCAGTTGAACTATTTCACGCGGGAAGCTTTTGACTTTTTCTATCCTGGCTATGGCTCTAGTTATCCTTCTGTCATGGGAGCAATTGGGATGTTGACTGAACAAGGCGGTATCGGAGGAGGAAGAGCAGTAACAACGGATGATGGTTATATCCTTACCCTACGTCAACGGGTGTATGATCACTACAATACTTCTTTGGCTACCATTGATCGATCAGCGGCTAATCGAGTGGCATTACAGGAATACTCCAGAGATGCGATGGATCCAGCAAGCTCTAAAAGTGATGTAAAAGGCTACTATATCCCTGTAAAGAATAACGAACCCTACTTGGCAGACTTAGTCGAAGTGCTGCAAAGGCAAGGCGTTGAACTATCTACCTTAGAATCAAGCATTCAAAAATCAGTAATTGATTTTTGGGATGGTAAGACGAAGCGCAAGCGTTTTGATAAAGGGACAATGTTCATTTCTACTAATCAGAGCAGGCATTTATTCATCAATACCATTATGAATCGTCAGATGATGATTGAGGATTCGGTAATGTATGATATGTCGACTTGGGCGGCTCCTTTTGCTTATAATTTAGAAGCTTACTATACGACTTCCAGCGATCTACCGCCCGTGTCAAAAGTAGCAGATGGAACAGAGGTGATTAAAAAGGTCTCTAATGTGGTCAACCCCAATGCCAAATATGCTTACGTAATTGATTGGAGCCAGCGCAATGCCCCCAAAGCACTTTCTATGCTGTGGGAAAAGGGCTATCGCGTACGAGCAGCCTTGGAAGCATTTAGTGACGGAACGCAATCTTTTGTACAGGGCACCTTAATTGTGCTAAAAGGGCGGAATCGGGAACGAGCAAGTACCATCGTAGCGGACATGAATAGCATTGCAGCTGCTGCTGAAGTCAAAATTGTAGGACTCAATACGGGTAGAATGGAGCAGGGTAATGACCTGGCATCTCGCAAAAGTACCCCGCTAAAACAGCCCAAAGTGGCGCTCATGGTAGAACCGCCTTTCTCTACCTATACCACAGGTCAAATTTATTACCTCTTCGATAAAGAGTCGGCACTACCTATAGAGCGGGTGCGTACTTCCATTCTTAAGCAAACTGCCATCCCCAAGTTTGGCCAACGCTACGGGCTAGCTGACTTGAATGATTATGATGTGCTTATCCTTACCGGAGGGGGGCAGCATCTTGGAAAGCTTTTTGATAAAAAATACAGTAAAGAGCTGGAAACGTGGATCAGAAACGGAGGTACCTTGGTGACTACAGAGAGCGCAGCGACCTTCTTTACTGCTAAGAGAAGCCCCCTCACTAAAGTAGAACTTCATGCCTTGGCACCAGATACCACGGAGGAGGCCCGCTACTTGCACTTTGAAGATCGAGAAGATTTTTATGGTAAAAAACGCATACCTGGTTCTGCCTTAAAGGCAAAAATAGATAATTCGAACCCGCTAGCATTTGGTATGGAAGACCAGCTTTACAGCATTAAATTTGGTGCCAACGCCTTAGTGCCAAGCCGTCAGCTACAAACAGTAGGTCACTATCTAGAAGACCCTGCTGAGCTGCTTGCATCGGGCTATGCTTCCGAGCAGAACCTTAAGCACCTAGCCGGGCACACCTTCGCTGGAGTACTGCCTATGGGGCAGGGCAAAATTGTCTACTTGCTTGATAATACGCAGTACAGGATGTTCTGGCGAGGGCCTTCTCGCATGATGCAGAATGCAGTGATGTTGCTGCCAAGCTTTTAAGGCCACGAGGACTACAAATCCACTTAGCGCGGGCTAAGCTTGAATTAGCCTGTCACAATAAGAAGAAGTTTGAATTGTTAAATTCAAACTTCTTCTGCATTTTTCCAGAGTAGGACTTGGACAATCGGGACAAAATGTGGTTCTTTAGCCGAAGACGAATTTTATCCTGTGAATATATGAAGCAAGACGTACTACTAGTAACGGATATGCAGAACGATTTTATTCATAACGAGGGAGCCTATGGCCGAGCAGGCAGATGGCTACCTAGTAATCGTGCTGTTATCGAGAATCTGATCAAACTTACTGATACCTTTCGGGAGCATGGGCAGTTTATTATCTCGGCCCAGTTTACTATCATTGCCAATAAAGACAATAAAGCACTGTTGCCAGATGGGCAAAAAGAAAAGCTGCCCTTCCTTATCCGAGGAGATTTCCAGCAAGGACGATGGGGTCATCAATTGATTGATGAATTAGGGCCTGCCGATTACACGATCAATCGAATATTCAGTTCTGCCTTTAAAATGACGCACCTAGAGTGGCTATTGTCCAAGTTAGGGGCCAAGCGCCTATTTGTGGCAGGCTTGAATATTGATAACTCCATGTTTGCCACGCTTAAAAGTGCAAAGAAAAAAGGCTTTGAGTGTGCACTGATCAGCAACGCATGGAATGCACATGATGAAAAAGAAGCACTACTCAAAAGTGTCCAGGAACTGGGAGTAGCCAGCCATGCCACCCAAGATGTATTAGCTACAATAGGTTCAAAATAACAACACAATGGAAGGGTATTTTACACTAATTGATACCGTACCAGAGCAAGAGTTAGTGCCTGGTTTTCATGGCCGTATGGTACATACGGATGGCCTTACGATCGCTCACTTTCGGGTAGAGGCAGGTAGTAGATTGCCAGAGCATCACCATATTCACGAGCAAGTCACGAATGTGCTTAGTGGAGAATTGGAAATGACGGTGGGCGGAGAAACCTACTTGTGTACCGCCGGAACGGTAGTTACCGTTCCCCCTAATGTTCCACATTCTGCTATTGCGCATACAGATTGCCGTTTAGTGGATATTTTCAATCCTGTTCGGGAAGATTATAAGCTACCAGAGTAGCCTCTTATCTATCAATAATCACGATAAATCCTTTTTCCAAAGGATTAAGTGCTTGCTTAAGCGTTTCAAAAAAAGCATCTCCATACTTTAGGTACAAGCCCAAAAAGTTGTCATACCGCTCTTGCAAGCCTCCGCCAGGAAATAGCTTTTCGTTTAAGGTTCGGATTTGATTGATCGCTATATCGTGCCGCTGCTTTTCTGCACGCATCAGTTTATTTTCCAGGTTGGAAAGGCTGTTCATAAGCTTGGCAATTTCCGCCTTGGTCGCTTTGATTAGTGTTGGATCGACCTCCTCTGCTTTTTGTTGCACGCGGTCTAATATGAGCTTTATATCTTTCTTTTCCTGCTTGAGGCTAATCTCGTTGTCTGTATTTTGCTTTACATATTGCTTAATTAGCCCTTCTACCTCTTCAAATAGCTCTCCTAGTTCTAGGTTCAATTTATCCATCCGCTTAGCATTACCCTTATCGATCCAAAGCACGGAGTTACGTCGAATAAGCATCGGAAAATTGACCTCAAAATGCTCAAATTGGCGCTGGCGCTCTAGCCAATAAGCTAGTTCACCCCCTCCACCTATATAGGCCAAATTGGGTAAGATCACTTCTTGGTAAAGTGGCCGCATTACCACATTAGGGCTAAATCGCTCTGGATGGGCTTCAATTTCTGCCTCTAGCCCCTCTTTGGTAAAGCTTAAGGTCGTATTCAATACCTTAAACTGTCCTTCCTCTTCCACAATACGCTCTCGACTCTGATCTTGTAAGTAGAAAAAATTAATCTCTCGCGGGAACGCTTGTCCTGAAAAGCCTGCTGCTTCTAGCTCTGCGGTTGTCTGCTCTACCAAGCTTTGCGAAGGTTGCTCAAATATTTCTTTTTTGATATAAGGAATAAAGGCCCTCTTCAGCTGGCGATCGTTCATATCAATTACTACTAAACCATCCTCTTTGAATAGCGCATTGACATAGTCAATAGTGCAAGGGCCGTAGGTTTCATGGCTAGTATAGGCCTTTTCTAGGGTGTGATAAATTTCCTGAGCGTTTTCAGATGTCCCAAGAATATCCTTAAGCTCTGCCAAAGCAGGGCGTAAGCTCTGTGCTTGCATCATGGCTACCGCCCCGCTTTCGTTGTTCTCCCATTGGACGGTCTTGCCAAATAGATGCATGTGGTTAACTTCTTCAAAGTCATGATCTTCACCACCGGTAATAAACACGGGTACAAACTGGTAGCTGGGGTAGTGCTCTTTTAGCGCTTTCGCTAAATGGATGGTTGAGCAGATTTTATAGATGTAGTACAGTGGGCCTGTAAACAGACTGGGTTGGTGAGCTGTAACGACTGTAAAGGTGCGCTCGTCCTGCAATGCCTCTATATTTTGTTGGGTGAGGGGAGAGCTGGCTAAGCTAGCATATTGTTTTTGTAGCACTTCTACCAGTAGTGCTCTATCTATCGTAGCCGTTGACTTATCTGCAATTACTTGCTCAAAAGCGTCCAGCGATACAGGATATTTAAAGAACGGTCTTAGTTTAGGGTCTTGGTTGGCGTAGGCTTTATCTCGGCTAGATAATTGTGGAACCTGGTCAAAGGGTAAACGAATAATCTCCATTGGCGGTAAGTCAGTTAGTTTAAGGCTTTTGTTTTGGAATACCTCTCGGTTACATTATATTTAGAGCTAGTATGGAAGTCGCTTCTAGCATGCCATCCATAGATGCTCTTACTTCAATGTCGTAAGGAGCACCATAGTTTAGAATTTTATTAGGATTTACAAAAATAGCCGTCCCTATGCAGCGATTTATTTTAGCCCTCGATCAAGGCACTACCAGCTCTCGTGCCATTCTTTTTACCAAAGAAGGAAGCATTTTTGCCACTGCACAGCAAGAGTTTACGCAGATTTATCCGAAGCCCGGCTGGGTGGAGCATAACCCGGTAGAAATTTGGAATGCTCAGCTAAAAGTGGCCAAACAGGTACTGAGGAACAATAATATAGCTGCTAGCCAGATCGCTGCTATTGGCATTACCAACCAAAGAGAGACCACTGTAGTATGGGACAAGCAAACCGGCGAGCCCATTATGAATGCTATTGTCTGGCAAGACCGTCGTACGGCGGGTATTTGTGATGAGTTGAAAGCCAAAGGCTTAGAAAGCTATATCCGCCAAAATACAGGCTTAGTGATCGATGCCTACTTCTCAGGCACCAAGGTAAAGTGGATGCTAGATCATGTAGAAGGCGCTCGCGCACGGGCTGAAGCCGGTGACTTGCTCTTCGGTACGGTCGACAGTTGGCTAGTCTGGAAACTGACCGGTGGCAAAGTACATATCACAGACTACACCAATGCCTCTCGCACACTCCTGTATAACATAAAAGAGCTGCGCTGGGACGAAAAAATGCTAAAAGAGCTAGCTATTCCCGCCAGTATGCTACCCAGCGTAAAGCCTTCTAGCGAAGTATTTGGGGAAACCCAAAGCAAGCTATTTGGCGCGCCCATCCCCATTAGTGGCATCGCAGGCGATCAGCAAGCAGCCCTCTTTGGGCAAGCTTGCCACGAAAAGGGGATGGCTAAAAATACCTATGGTACCGGATGCTTTATGCTACTCAACACAGGGGAGGAGATGGTCACTTCCAAAGCAGGGCTACTAACGACGATCGCGTGGGGCTTAGATGGCAAAGTGTACTATGCCCTGGAAGGCTCTGTTTTCATAGCTGGTGCTGCCATTCAATGGTTAAGAGACGGTTTAAAGATCATCGATGAATCTCCTGATTCTGAGTATTTTGCCATGAAGGTCGAGCATCCCGATGGCGTATACGTCGTACCTGCTTTTGCTGGCCTAGGCGCCCCTTACTGGGATATGTACGCTAGAGGCGCCATTTTTGGCTTGACTAGAGGCACCACCAAAGCCCACCTCATACGCGCCACCCTCGAATCCTTAGCCTACCAAACTAGAGACGTACTCGATGCCATGAAAAAAGACGCCGGTATGGACTTAAAAGCACTACGAGTAGATGGCGGAGCCAGCGCCAACAACCTGCTCATGCAGTTTCAAGCGGACATCCTAGATGTGCGCGTAGAGCGACCAAGCATTATCGAGACCACTGCGCTGGGAGCGGCTTATCTGGCAGGCTTAGCCGTAGGCTTCTGGAAGAAGGAAGAGTTAGCTGAGAAATGGCAATTAGATCATACCTTCGAATCGGTGATGGTAGACCAGGAGCGCAATGCCTTGTACAAAGGCTGGTTGAAAGCAGTTCGGCGAACGATGGATTGGGAGCGGGAGGAATAAAAACTTACGGCTTAGCCGCCCGCTTCTTCCCAACCGCCAAATCCCCAAAGGTAATCGTCAAAACGATATTTGAATAGACTTCCTGCTTGGGTCTGAATCGAGCTTTGCGCAACTCAAAGTTGTTGGCATTGTAATCAAATTTCATATGGCTAGGCAGATCGATATTCGAAAAGCGGGTATTGATATCGTAAGCGAAAGCAGTGGGGTTGTTGGTATAAAAGTAGACATCTGACTTTTCTGCTTCTAGGTTGAGGTTGATCAGTTTTTCATCCGCAAAAATTTCGATGGTACCATATTGGGCTTGAATGTTGTACTGGCCACTGATATCAGTAAGCAAAATATCAGAGCGGCGGGCATTAATATTAAATAAGCCATCTAGTAGGTTGCCCGTTAAATCACCAAATCGGGTGGTGACATCCACTTGGCCACTCACGTTTTGAAGGCCGATACTGGCAAACTCTCCACTGACGCGAAGTCGATTGGTTAAATCACTGATATTGGCTACTCCAAAATAGTTCTTGAGATATACAGGGCATTCTTCGGGCACTAGAATTTGATAATTAGCACTTAAGATCGATTCGGGGTCGCCTTCTCCTTCTTCTTTAGCATAGTAGTTACGCAAGTAGATTTTGTTCTTGATTCGATCCGTCAGGTAGCGCACCTGCTCTAGTTCTTGCTCGGCTATTGCTTGATCTTGATGTTTGGCACTGATTTCTAGTACGACCTTTATCTGTGGCTGGTCCCAAGTCTGAATGTCCACTTTTGCTTTTTCTCCTTCGATATTGAGCTCATAGCCAGCTTTAAAATTGAAGGTTTTTTCAATTCTTTTGGTGACCACTTGCACTGTTGTTTGAGCAAAGGTGCTGATAGGAAAAGATAAGAGGCCGCTCAATAGGAAAAGGCCTATGTGAATGAAGTTGTATTTCATGTTTTCCCTAGATTAAACTAACCATTTGTTTGATAATACGGGAGCGTTCGATTTCAATTTTGCTCATTTGACGGACGAGCGAAGCGTCATTCTTATACGTACTCATAATGGCTTCGATCTCTGCTTTAGCGTCGTTTAATTCTGCATATTCAACTAGTAAAACTTCGTATTGTTTGGCTTGCTTGGCCTGTGGGCTTCTTTCAAATTGGGCAAATATAGCTTGCATATCTGCTTGGTCTTTCTCCCAGTCCGATTCAAAAAGTCCTTCATCGATCACTTCCTCTGAGTATTGAAAGGCTATGGTAGCTGCTGTATCGTTACTTCCACTAAAGTACCATCCCACAGACAGCAGTAGGGCAACTGAGGCGGCTGCTGCATAATGGTACCAGCTAATGGTTAGTCGCTTACGCTCAGGTTGTTGTAGTTTTACTTCAATAGCTTCCCAACTTGCAGGAGGGGCTTTATAAGTAGGCAACTGCGCCATAGCTTCCCTAAGCGTAGCTTCTTTATTATACTGCTGCAAATCAAGATGGATGCCTTTCCAGATATGTGCTGGCGCTTTGTAAGGCTTTAGCTTGGCTAAAGCTGCATCCAATGTTTGCTTATTTTTCTCTTCCGTCATCCTATGCTATTTGATAAAAGGCGCTAAAATTTGTCGTAATTTCTTCTTGGCATAAAAGAGTTGTGATTTAGAAGTACCTACTGAAATGCCAAGCATCTGCGCCACTTCCTTGTGGGAGTATCCCTCCACCTCAATCATTACAAACACGGCTCGGTAGCCTTCCGGCAAACTCTGTATCGCTTTTTCTAAATAATCGGCATCCATATGATGCCCCCAATCTACTAAATGCTTGGTATGATGATCCTCTAATTCCTCAAAATGTGTTCTTCGTTTAATTTTGCTCAAGGCAGTCCTAACGACTATTGTTTTAATCCACGCTCCAAGCGTCGACTCTTTTCTGAATTGATGTAAGTTCTTGAACACTTTTACAAAGGCCTCTTGAAGCACATCATTAGCTAAATCAAAATCGCTAGTGATACGATAAGAAGTCGTATACATAGCGTCACAGTATTTGCTATAGAGTTCTTTCTGGGCGAGTGGGTTATTGTCCAAGCAGGCCTCAATCAGGTCCATTTCCGTCATGCTAAGGGTAAAATTCATCCGTGCCGAATCAACTAGTTGTACTTCAAAGAGACGAGCCAGTTGATTCGGGTTGTATCCAAGTTCAGATAAAATTAATCGTCGTCGTCATCATCGTCCTCTCCATAGAATATCCAAGCGATAGAGAAGAGCCACCTTGCAGGAGCGTCATCAAAATCATAGGAAGTAGTACCAAAAGAAATTTGATTACCAAATTCTGTAAAGTTGCCTTCGTAGCGCACATCCAGCGATAAATTCCAAATATCTAGCCCGCCACCTAGTTGATAGCCTACCGTCAGCTCCTCAAAATCTTGGCGAAAGCCATCCACATCACCAAGGTCAGAAGTATTGCTCAAAAAGACATGCCCTACTGGCCCTGCATGGAAATGTAAAGGGCCCACGCGCAGCCCAAATAGAACAGGAATATCGAGGTAGTTAAAGCGTTCTTTTAAAATCTCTGATGCTTCGTTAGTACTATTGAGGTCGGTTAATTCGTACTCAGCAGTGCCTGTATTGAATAAAATTTCAGGCTGAAAGATAAAGGCTCTACGCTCATAGTGAATCACCAAGCCTCCATGAAAGCCAAGATTTGCTTCCCGTAGGGCCAAGCCAAATTCAGCAAGCCCATCACTATTGGTGACGTTAAAACTTTGGCCATTCAAACTGGTAGAGCCCGTCCCAACACGCAAACCAATTCCCCACTGCGCCTGCACCTGAATCGCCGTCCAAATCAAAAAAAACAGAACAAATAATTTTCTCATAATGTAGATGTTATGTGATTGGTTTTTTAAACGCTAATCAATATATTCTCTTTTTTACTGGTAACCAATATCAGGCTTGAAAGAAAGGGCTACAATTTCT
>JBCCRH010000132.1:0-13439 GCA_039208045.1 Bacteroidota bacterium | reverse complement strand
TTAATCATGGAAGTGCACGCTTTTTTACTAAGGACGCTCATTTTTCGTGCATTTGCAACTTTGAAACCATTTATTAGCAACACTTAAGTCGTTGTTGATCAATATTTTATTTGGATTTTCTGGTTTTTAAGGACGCCCTAACTATAGCCATTTGTTCTAGTCTCAATCCTACCTTGGAACACTGGAAACGAGTACAACGGAGGAAATGCGACTGCTACTAGATTGTCTCAATCCTACCTTGGAACACTGGAAACAGTCTTTGAAATATGTCAGGCATACCATAATTTACGTCTCAATCCTACCTTGGAACACTGGAAACTTATTTTTTTAACGCCCCCTTACTTTGTTCTTATTTGTCTCAATCCTACCTTGGAACACTGGAAACGACAACGCTTTGTATTTTAGAAACGCAGATATTTTGTCTCAATCCTACCTTGGAACACTGGAAACGTGTGGAGCGCAACCGTAGTTCATTACCCGCTACTATGTCTCAATCCTACCTTGGAACACTGGAAACAAGCATTGATTCTCTCATAATCTGCATCGCCTTCAGTCTCAATCCTACCTTGGAACACTGGAAACTTATTGACCTACGTGATGACAGTTACCCAGATCGTGAGTCTCAATCCTACCTTGGAACACTGGAAACCGAAGATGTTCGCGATAATTTAGAGCTGCTCATTAGTCTCAATCCTACCTTGGAACACTGGAAACCTCCTCAAGCGCGGCTTTTACTTTTTCGATCACAGGTGTCTCAATCCTACCTTGGAACACTGGAAACAGGAGTGCATGGTGCTCAGCTACATCCCGTCGGACTGTCTCAATCCTACCTTGGAACACTGGAAACCCGTTGTGCATCTGAATGATCAGCACGCGATTGCAGTCTCAATCCTACCTTGGAACACTGGAAACCTTATCGCTACAATATGAGTTAGATCACATAAGCTAAGTCTCAATCCTACCTTGGAACACTGGAAACCAAAATTACCTTCCGTAAAAAAATACAAGTATGAAAGGTCTCAATCCTACCTTGGAACACTGGAAACGCATACGGTACAATTAATTAAGGCCATGCCTACTTAGTCTCAATCCTACCTTGGAACACTGGAAACTTGCCGCAAGACTGTACATTCCACTTTACACACAAAGTCTCAATCCTACCTTGGAACACTGGAAACGTGCGGATATTTCACACAGAATGAGCACAGATTTGTGTCTCAATCCTACCTTGGAACACTGGAAACAGCTCGCTTTCCCAAACAACTAATAATGAGACTTATAAACATAAACCCAGAAAAGTATATAGCCTAAATCAATACTCTGGTAAGCGAATAAACAATGCCTGATCCCATTATCGACGACTTTACAGCCAACTGTCTATCAAGACTTTACCAACTTTTCAAAGAACATTCGAACACCCTAATCGCAAATCATCTGGCGATCGACGATGTAGTTAGAGTATATTTAGGCTTATCGCTTCCGCCCACCATAGCTAACTTGCCTTAGCTCTATCTTCCTTGTAAATACGGTCTTTACCTTCAAGATCTTCCCTACCTCCAGCGGATTCCGATACCCATCCAACTTCATCTCAGGGCTATTCTCTTCCGTCCAATATACTTTTACGGTATTGGGCCGGCCCGATTTGATTACCACAGCGTCCAGTAAGGGTGGCTTTTTGTAGTTGACCTTGCCTGTGAAGTATTCGGGTTCGAGTGCTTTGGGGGCTAGCTCAGGCTGAAGGGTGCGTGCAGTGGCGGCTGTAGTTGTAGCAGTTTCGGTAGTAGCTGGAGCAGGCGCGGGGGCTTGGGCGTCTAAGATAATAGCCCAGCCGAGCGGCGCGATCTGGTTCTTGAGTTCAACTAGGCGCTTGGACTTGGGAAAGCGGTCGGGATTAGCGATATACTTGCCCCTATTGCCAGGTTTATTGCCGATATTGAATTGTTCCATCACGCGCTTGAAGAGGGCCTGATGATTGGTTTGGAGGATATACAGGAGTGCCGTCATTCCATCAAAACCCGTGGCGTAGCCAAGGTGTACCAGGGGCTGCTGAGTGTACGCTAATACAGGGTCGAAGCCTTGGCGAATGGAGGTGCTGTAACGGTCATTTTTGTCATTTTCCTGGAAGTGTTCGAGCCAAGACTGACTGGCTTGGAGCTGGGCTTGGCTGAACGCTTGCACCTTGTCCAACAAAAATTGAAGGACTTCCTGGCGCTTTTCTTCCTTATTTTCCCACGTCAAAGTAGCTAGGTCGAGACCGAACAGGTGCTGCACTTTTTGGCGTAAGCCCACCCACACGTACTGACCACCTTGCCGCACGCCATCATCGCTCAGCAAGGGCTTGAGGCATACCAAAAAATCGATGTCGAAATCGAGCTCAAAGTGGATGGCTTGGCCTGGACTGATGACTTCAGCATAGGAAGTTTGCCGCTGCTGGGTGGCTTCAAAATAAGTTTTTGAGCGGTCACGCGCCCGCTTTTTTTCGACCAAATACAAGTTGATCTTCGCAAAACTCATGGCATTATCCAATGCCCTTTGCTGGCCATCGGAGACACGCACCAGCTTAAACAAATCCATCTTTTCATCTTCTAATTTGGCTTCCCTTTCTCCATCTTCCAGCACACCGCAATAAAATATTTCGTGTATGATGGGCAGAGCAAATCGCTCCCTAGTCACTCTTGAATTATTAAGTTGATTTTTGACTAAAGACATAAACTTCTTTCGCGGCAAGTGATTGGAAAGTACATGGTGAAAAATAGCAGTCCTAATAGCACCTTTTATACTCGTCCCTGGCACTATTGGCTGTTGAGTATGATTTTTGATGGCTTCTCTAATGCGACCTAAAGGATATATATTATTTCTATTATATCTATTTCTTGTCCAAGAATCGATGCTAACTTTAGCAGAGCTTAGATCAGATTTGTACTCTTCTAAATAACTAAAAAGTACATTTTGTCTTCCCAAAGAATTAGCAAAATCAAACAAGTTAATCTCTTTATCTATATCTGAAAGCTCAAGATTATTTTTAGTTTGTTTTAGGTCTAAATATTTTTTTCCTATCCAATTTGAGAAATTATCTATTCCATTAGGTAGACTATTCACAAAGGCAATGATTTGTCTGTGGCTTAGTCTGTAGAAAGTGCCATTTTTCTTTAAGAAAATATAATTTAATGGCGCCAGCTCTTCTCCTGTACCGATATGCAAAGGCGTGAGCGTATATAACTTAAGCTTCATCCAATGGTAGTTTTAAATTTAACATAAATCCATGCCCATACTGGGTGATGGTATGGCCCGCATCGTGCTTACCTACCTGCTGATTACAGCCTAAAATATTTGACGCTTGACTGGCAGCAAGTGGAAAAATAGAACCTTCCTGAAAGTAGAGCACGGCATCTTTTTGCGCGCCTTTTACCTGATTCGTTTTCCAGCCCTTTCGCGCTTCTAGCTTATAAGCTAAAAGGTTCATATCAGCCTGTTGAATAGCATGCAGCTCTGACTTGGTAGGATGGTAAAGCGAAAGGTTCATTTGCACATTAGCATCAGTGGCGGGAGGCAGTTGGTAGTCTTCTACTTGAATTCTAAAGCGGCCCTTCCCAATCGTACGGTCTCCTCCGATCCCATAATGCTCCAAGAGGCGCAGAGCAGGTTCTAGCAGGTCGGATTCCGTTTGCACTAAAAAATAGAGACCTGCGGGTACCTTCACTTTTATTTCTTTGGTCTCCTGCTTTTCAGCAAATACAAACTCATCCTCGGTATGAAACAGCTGTCCACTTCCACCAATACTAAGAGTACTACCTTGTATGCGGTCGATAGTATTGTGGGTGGTGGGTTGGATTTTTCGCTCCAATTGGTAGCAATCTGATTTAAGATCAATTAATGCTTGTGCATAACCCCCTACCAATTGAGTCAGCGGAATGAAATCTCCTTTTTTTTCTGCTTTTTTTCTTGCTCTAGAAAGGGTCAGTTCCTCTTCAAAAGATGTCTTGTTGGCATTCCCTTTTGGTTTTACCTTTTTGAATGGAATTGGCACATAAGGAATAGCCGTTCCCTCTTTCATCAAAAACGGAAAAGCAGAAGAGAGATAAATGGGTTGCTGCGAGCTGCTACTATTTGTATAGCTCTCGATAAAGTCTTCTAGTACCTTTTTGTCATACAGCATCAAAATAGTCCAGCACAGGCTCGCCCAAAGTGTATCCGACCGAAGTCCACTCCGAAAGCCATTACGTAGATACAGATAAACAATTTTAGTTTTCATCGGCAGGGGTATATTGATAATCAGTCAATTTGGTATCAGCTAGCGCGTGTAAGTTTCCGGATAGCGGCTGTTGTGCAGCTATCCACCTAGAGCTCTCTTCCCCTTTGATATAGTCCTTGGAGCTAACCCAAAGCGGTTGATCTAATAGAAACTGGATTTTGCCATATCCACGACTTCCACTTTTGCCTAATGCAGAAGCTTCCAACAAGCGGAGTCCTGTTAATAAGTACTGAATATCTTTATTAGTCCTTTCTACATTTTCACTATCAGCCAGATAAACTGAATACACTATTTCGAAATCAAAAGTCGAGCCTTCTACAACTCGCTCTATAAAGCGCGGATTAGCAGCTGAAGTGATTCGGTCGATGGTATTTTCAGCTTTTATCTCAGTATACAAACTATCTGAATCAATCTTTTTCCAAGTATTGACTGTTTTTGAGTCTGGCATAGCGTCACGTATAATTAATCGACCAAGACCTACGCCTTCTAAATAGTTTTTCTTTACTTCACGCTCTGACGCTCCAGCACCAAAAAGTCTGACAATCTCATGCATGCGAGATACCCGACCATATGCTTTTTCAACTGTTTCATCTTCTTCCTGAAAAATCGGCTTATTGACACCTCCAAGTGCATATTCTAAAAGGTGCCTCATTTTTCCTTTTAAGGAACTACCAGGAATATATGGATATTCATTCCCAGGATTTCTTACTACAATTGAGTCTACTCCACCAATTTCTAACTTTTCCTTACTCCCCCCAATATGTAGGCCTGTGAGACATTTAATTTTACCTCTTATGATTAAGTTTGCTTTAAAAGACTGCATCTGAAATTAATTTAATGATAAGGTTGATCTAATTAATTATTTAGGCTCAGAGTCAAAGAACTTATGATAGGCTACTATACTCTCCATCAAAGCAAAGAATTTCTGGTAAGCCTCTATTTTCTCCTCTACAGATACCATTTCAACACCTTCAATTGCTGCTTCTACTAGTGGAAAGAATCGGTTACGAAATCCCTTACTTCTACCAGCTGCATATGCGATCTTTGGCTTAAGCAGAAGCAATCTCATAGTTAAGGAGTTCTTCAGCTTCTGAAAGTCATCATCCTTTTCCTCTAGCCGTATTAGCTGCTTAAATTCAATACGCATTCTTTCGATGTACGAAAAGATGTTGCGTATCTGATGGGTTTTCACTCTGTCTTCCTTGACAATGAGTCTTGCATTTTCTTTTGCCAAGTCATTTATTTTTTTTGGGGTAATTGCGCTAAAATCAATATAAAAATGTTGCATATTAATTCTTTTTAGTTTTATACAATGCCATATGAATAGGGACGGTCAAATAGTCGAGTCTTGTTTTGGCTTGTTCGTCTTCTTGCGAAACGAGCTGTAGCAATTCTTTTACTTTTGCACCTGCGCCGTCTAGCCGCTCCTTGTTTAATGCTTTATCGCCATAGCCGTGGCGCGCCATCAGACTATGCAAACCTGCAATGCTGCGGTAGCGCTCAATCACATCCCCTCGGGTAGCTTGAATAGTACGCAATAAGCGATGGAGCATCGAGCGATTGATATTTCGCCCTTTTACTTCCCGCTGCTCGTCAGAAGGCAAAAGCGCTTGCAGTTCTTCTTCATAGATCATCATGGCTTCAAAGGTGGGCCATGGTAGGTTCTGGTTGAACAAGTGAATAGTATTCTTCTGCCTTGGATTCCCATGCTCGTCCTTATGTTCAAATTGCTTAGCAGCTTTCTCTAGCCTTTCAGCATCTTTGGCAAAACGTGGAATAGGATAGTGCGGGTTGCACATAAAAATACCAGCACTAAAGTTGACATACTGATTCCCTAAGGTGAATTGCCGAAAGTCTTTTTCTAAGCTTCGCGCAAATAAAATGACGTTTAGCCAAGAGCCCAACACAAAGGCATCATCTCCACCAGAATACACGACGTACACATGATGCTGCGCTGCAATTTTATTGAAATAGCCTCCAAAAAAGAGCTGCAATTCTCGGCTCAGGCAAACGACTTCATCAATTCGTGGCTCGGTCAAGCCACTCTTTAAAAGCGTTCCTAGATCATCTACATCGAGTCGCATCACACCCAATTGGCGATACTTCAGCTTCATTTGATCAGACTCATTAAGTGCTGCCAAATCATCAAAAAACTGGATACCTCCCAGATGCCGCTTCTCCTCCATTTCCTTCAAGTCTTCCCTCGCACTCAGATGATCGTAAGTGTAGGTAGGTGTGTACTTCCCCAAAAAGCGATAGCCGAATCCGATCGTTAAATCCAGACTTGAAAAAATAGCCATCAGTCCCATCAAGTCGGATTCGTTCAAAGCAATGATGCGCAAACAAGCATCGAACGATTTAAAAGTGGCTTCATGCTGTTGCAAAAAGTAAAACAACGACCTTGCCAATACCCAGCGGTCCCCTCTATCTTGCTCTGTTCTACGCTCAACGATATAATACAATCGCTTTAAAAAGCTGAATCGTCGGATGGTGGCTGGCGGTTTATTAATAGCGCTTTGCAGGGCTTCTAGCTTGTCTTCCTCTAAGCCAGCAATTTCAAGGATGAAATTAGCATAGGGGGTTAGCTCTCCTAGGCGTTCTTCTTCCGCTTTAGCGAACTCCATATTCACTTCCACTTGCTTGGCGTGAAACTGATCAAACACATCTTCAAGATAACTGCTATGGCGTTGCATCTTATTCTGCCCTAACTTCTGGTGTACCTGATCCACTATACTCGGATACTCTTCCCTCAAAGATTCGTTGCAATTTTCATAAGCTATCAGCAGACCAATGTTCATTCCCAACCGCTCAATAAATCCAAGATTGATGGCCTTTACTATATCGTTGATCTTCTCCTCAAAATCTGATATATCCGGCAAAAGCATCATAAACTGCCCACCACCTACAAACAAGATGTTGGCTTGCTCCACATCAAATTGCTCCACAATCACCTCCGCGATTACCTGATTGATAAACGAAATCAGAAAAGAGCGGCCCCGCAAGCGCTTCGCCGTACGTTCGGCCTGGCCAATTTGCTCGGCTTTTACATTATCATA
Source organism: Bacteroidota bacterium (assembly GCA_039208045.1). Taxonomy (GTDB): domain Bacteria; phylum Bacteroidota; class Bacteroidia; order Chitinophagales; family Saprospiraceae; genus JBCCRH01. The sequence continues at coordinate 6,131 of JBCCRH010000132.1, read as the reverse complement.
AATGTAGCGCTGAATACCACTGATCGTGCCTTTGAGCAAAACGAAGGAGGGCTCTCCATTAGTAGCTTTTAAACTGGCAGACAAAGCGGCCATCACCCGATTTCGATCGAATAGCGAGGTATCATCGTGCGTACCATATGCTACCCGAGCACCGTACGTTTGTACAAAATGATGGAGCGAGTACCGATAGGCTTCTGAATCTTCGTTAGCATAGTGTTTTCTAAGCGTGGATAAGCCGTCAATGATTTGATCTCGAACGCCTTGATCTACCGCTTTACTGCTCTTTGCTTGCGCAAAAATGGCTTGCTCCTCTAAGCTAAGCACACCTGGCTCATACCAGCGGTGAATACCTTGGTCGGCTAATTTTCCCAAGATACTCTTGAGCGCTACAAGCCCTCCCCCCGTCTGTTCGAGCTGAGCAATAGCAGCCGCCCGCTCCAAAATGGGGCTATCCGACAAGCTAATTTCAGGATCCATCCCATACAATAAGGCCTTCAAATAATCATCCTGCACCATGTTCTACTACTTTATTTTCTGTTTTAGAAAAATATGGATTCAATACCCCAAACCCTCGGCTCACCCCGCGCCCTAGTCCAATCGATGGAGGTAGCAATACATCTGCCTTAAATCGCAAGTCAAAAGCCATAAACTTCACCCCACTCAGCGTAAGCACCCGCTTTTGCAGCACTTCCTGAATTATCACCTCGAATTTTCGCTCAAAGCGATGCCCCATAGCTGATGCAAAGCCCAAGATATGCCCTGCCAGTTTTTGCTCCAGAAAGCTAATCTGATCGCGCAAGCCTTCTATAGCTATGTATTGCTCATAGTTTTGCTGATTCAAACCCGCCCAGCGCCGAATGACATAGCTGCGGGGCTTATCGCAAACTCCCAGCTTGTACTGCTTAACCTTAAGCTTAGATATATTAGCCTGATAGCTCCGCCCAGCAAAATCGAGCTGCCAGTCAGACTTTCCAAAAAAGTGACGGGCCTCTTCGATGCCTTCATTGATAAACACAATAGCGGGGCGCCGCCGCTGCCGTTTGTATTGGATCAAAGGATACCTGTAGTGATAACCACTACTCGTCTCTGGATTATTATCATGATTGTGGTAGTGCTCATATTCGACACCTACCCGCTCGATGACAGCGCCTCGAAAAGCAGGCGTCTCATAAGGTGCGATCTCCGTATCAAAAGCAATATTTAGGATTTGTATGGATTGCATGTGTTGTGGCGTTAGTTTATACTCGATAAGTATTAATGAATTCGATTACTTCCTTGGTACGTGCATAAAGAGAAAATTGAGAATTGGCTGGCTGAATGCGTTTTCGATTTGCCTTTGAGCTGATCCAATATAGGAAATCGCCATAGTGTATTAGGAACTTAGCCGTAGTCGAAATGATTTCCTGCATTTTTGCAATCCTCCCCTCGACTTGATCTCGTTGACTCGGTTCCAGCTTATCAAATAGCTGCTTACTATGACAAGGAGGTAAGTCTCTATTGTCAAAAATGATGAGATCAAACTTCTCATCTTTTATTTCATCAAAATCTTTGGCATTAAAAGCCTTAACGTTTGTGAAATTCAGGCGCTTAAAGAATAGTTCAAGCGATTCAGGAGCGACCTCCTCACTAAAAACAGCAATCTGGTTGCTCACTTCATGATGACTCAACTTCAGTCCACTACCCAAGTCGCTTTCTTCCAGCGTATCAATAAACTGAAGTAGCGCTTGCCCAATGCGATTTAACTCAATGGTAGTCTCCTGCCCACTAGCTTGCACCCCCGCCATGCTTTCATCTAGATGCTTGTTATACCTTCTGGCGATAATAAGTAGGGTATTGTACCTCGCACTCTCTATATTTAGTTTGCGCTTAAGTAGAGCTAGTGCACGACCTAGCCGATTCGATTCAAATAGTTGATGAAGCTCTTTTGTTAGTAATTCCAGTTCCATAGTATCATCCCGTTTTATGAGGTAATGGCATACGATAGAATTTTTGTCACAAGCTGAAGATGCTGTGATAAAACGTTGATAAGTGCGAAATGCACTGACTATACCCGCTCTAACCCGGAAGAAAAACTTAAGATGGAAGACCTTAGAAGAAAGGAATATTCAAATAAGGCCACACCAAATATAGCCCTTTTCAAGAATTTGCCCAACCCAAAACCCACTTTTATCCATAAATTTTCCGCCTTCAGCGTTAACTTTCAGAAAAAATTAAAAAAAATAGCACTTGCCATGACATATTTCCTACACTACTGACATTATATAGTAAATAAGGTAAAAGCACCTTTCTAAAAGCTGATAGTAGAGTATAAAAGACAAGCTCCAAGCAAGCTATTCCTGACGGTAGCCATTGGAGAGCAGATCGCCATTGCGCGACTCGCCTCCTCATTTGTTCAGGAAAACTTGCAGTTATGTCTAAACCATTGTATACCGATCAGCAGGTGTTGAAGGGTATTCGCGCTAATGAGCAGCGAATGATCACTTATTTTTATGATGAAATGAAAGCCAAGACTAAGAGGAGTTTTGGCAGTGCTGTGCGACAAGCGGGTAGTCCGCAAGCCGAGGCATTTAAAGAATGTTTTTCGCTTGCTTTCCTATGTGTAATCCGCAAAATACAGCACGGAGCATATCAAGATGGCAACTTACGAGGCTTTGCCTACCGCATTATCTACAATCACTTCAACAATCAATGGCGTAATGCCCAAAAGCACCAACACGCAGCAGCGGATTGTTTGCTAGAGCTAGCTCTTCCAGAAAAATCACCTTGCGAAAATATCGTTCAACTCTTCGAGCAGCTACCGACGCCACACCTATTTACTTGGTCGCTCCATGCCGCTCCCGAGCACCTACAACTGCTCAATTGGCGCTTGCAAGGATACGGCTCCAAAGAAGTAGCCCAAATGCGCCAACAATCGGACGGTACGATTCGTAACGAATACTCCAAAATCATGCAGACGATCAAGGCAATTGCCCAACAAACCAATACAGCGGCCTAGCTACTACTAATCTCTCCGTAATTCTTGCAACCACTGGGGCCACTCTTCTCGGATAGCTGCCCGATCATATAGCTTTATCCGGTGAAGGCTGGCCCTGTTCAGGTAAGGCTGCCGCTTTCGCTCTTTCTCTGATAGCGAACTCAGCATTAATAAGACAGCCTCCACACGCATCCCCATTTCTTTGCGCAACACCGCCAACTTGTAGATGGCCTCCTCGAAAAAAGGTCTCTTCACCTCTCCAAACCCAGTCTTACATTCTACCAAGTATAGCGTATTGTTATACATAAACAACACATCGCACTCATTGGGCACCTCCTCCCCTAGCGCATTAATACGCCCAATCTTCACCTGACACGCAATCGCTCCTTCCGGAAGCTCCAACGCCCTCTTTATTTGAGCAAACGCCCACTCCTCCAACCACCCTCCAATCAAATATTGCATCTCCCTTAGCGTAAGCTGCCCCTCCTGAAGCGGCTGATAAGGAATAGTCTGAAAAGCAGCTTGCATAGCATCATCCATCATAAAAATAAAAGACAGTCTATGTCGATTGTTATTATACATCCGACGTATCTCTCCCATCTGTTTTATAAAATGGGTGTGCTGAGCCTTTTCAAAACTCAAAAAATCAGCATAAAACTGCTGCGTATACGCCTCTGTTCGTACCAAACTTCGTGCATTGGTTAGTTGCAACATACTCACCCCGTAGCTCGTCAAGTACATTTTCAACGAAATTCTAAAAGAAATTTCATTTTTGTTTTCCTGTTGAAATGGAAAGATTTTGTGAAATTGATTATCATTAATTGGCTTATAAAATACTTCGCTCCTGGACGAGAAGGAGAGTTGTGTAAAAAAAGCATAAATTGCAGCTGCCATGACTTTCGTACCACTTGTAATATTCACAAGGCAGTGACTAGCTCTCTGCAACAGACCAGAATCACTCAAGATTCTAGCAATTTGATACGGATCATCATGTGGAATTTCTATCCTTGAATATACCCCTTCAGGAAGGCCTAAGGCATCAATTATGCACTGCGTCTTATGCTTACGTTCCATCAACTCTGTCGTAACGAAAATGTAATGATCGATCTTGACTGTAAAAGTATTGACTGTGAAAAGAATACAGGAAATGGGCTGGTCTCCTACAATATTAACTAGAACATTATTCATTTTTTCAAAATAGAGAATATTAATTTATTAGTGTTCTTTCTGATCAAACAGTGTTGATCAAATCAAGCAATAACTTATTGATCCTATTTACTTCCTGATTATAATCATGAATTTCCAATGAGCCATTATTATACAGCTTTTGATTCATATGAAATCTTGAGGAGTAATTCATCGCTTTTTCCCAAGAGCTCTCACTACTATGATTATTAAGATACTCTGTTAATTCATCTAATACTTGACCAGTTTCTCCATATTTAAGCTTTTTTAACCATCCCTTCTTCAAGTTTTCTTTTTCAACTTTGTCACGGTTCTTTATTACAGAATAGTTTGGCAGATTCAATTTCAAATGCTCAAAGTCCTTTGGATAAGTAAGTTTGTGAATCAAATCATTCTCATCATAAGAAAGGGTTCTTTTCATATCAAAAAGATATATAGAGCTGTGGATTGAAAGTAGTGTCAAGCTAATACTGACAAATTCTTTTTTAGGAACCCCAGTAAGTTCAAAAATATGCTCTGAAGTGCTATCACTTATAATTTTGTTAAGCTCATTCTCCAGATCAGCAAGAAAAATTACTTTTATTCTTATTTCCTCCTCATTACATTTTTTCTTTATTTGATTGTAGATATTGAGAAAGGAACTTTCTATCTCAATACTTTGTGGCTCCGTCTCATCAACGAAGCTTTTCAACTCTTTTGACCATGCTAAATACCTGCTATTAGATAGATTTTCTACTTGGAGTAAAAAATTAATTCTCGTCTTTTTTAATTCTCTTAAATCTTCTTTTTTTTCTGTCTCATCAGATGCTAATCTGAGGAACATTATTTCTTCAATACTTTCCAGTTTAAATTTGGAAAAGCAATAACCGATGACATTTACATAAAGGTCTGGTTTTAAGCTCCTGGAAGTGAATATGTATAGATTTTTTTTCATTAATGCTTAAAAACTATCTATCAAAGACAACTACTTGATTTCCGCCATTTGCTTTTGCTAATTTCATTGCCAGGTATGACTCAGTTGTCGTCTTACCTATACCAATAGACGCAGTTTTACCGGTTCTTTCAAAAAATACCTTTAAGATTTTTTCTCCCAACTCCTTATTCAAAGCCCCCTTGTACAAGATGCTATCTCCACCATAAAAAATAACAGTACCCTCATTATCTCTAACGATATCACTTATTTCACTAATGGCATTACTGATCGAAAGACTAAACTCATTTAGCTTATCCGGTTTATTTGTTATCAAATATGACTCAATTACTCTACCTATACTATCTCCATCCAAGCCTAAATAAAATTCTTGCTCATCCATCTTAACTGTTTTATATCTTAAATATAGTAAACTTTTGCTTCCAGTGGTAAGGTAGGTATTTTGAGCGTGCCTTTCTCACAGAAAAGCAAACACCCCCAAATTTCCCACCTCCAAATTTCCAAAACTCCCCCCACTTCTTTAACTTCATTGCCCATACCAAAAACAGACACGCGTGGCTAAAGCGAAGAAAAAGCAAAAGAAGAAGAAAAAGATTAACTATTACCGCCAGCCGGAAGATTTGAGCCTGCGCGACTGGCAGATTGCGCTGCGCAAGCAGTATGGCGAAAATCAGGAATTTACGATTACTAATGTAGGGGATCATCCGGTATGGTCGGATTTTGTAGTGCACAATCCTAAGCGAAATACCAGCTATCGCGTGGCGATCCGAGGAAAGGAAGTAGGCGATAACTCTTGCGAGTGCTACGATTTTAAAACCAGTACCCTGGGCACCTGCAAACATATCGAATGGGCTTTGCACAAGCTGTACCACACCTATGGTAATAAGCAGCATTTTAAAAAGTCTATCCCCGATCGGAGCTACAGCTCGGTGTACCTCGACTACAACAGCGGTCGACGCATCCGCCTGCGCATCGGAACGGAGCAGCAGGAGGCCCTATCCGTACTGGCCAAAAAATATTTTGACCAGGAAGGTATCCTCT
>JBCCRH010000131.1:0-13451 GCA_039208045.1 Bacteroidota bacterium | reverse complement strand
TTGCACCCGCTGCCCCAATGCATTGAATACTTCAATATTTAATGGCATTGCTTCTGCTAATTCGAAGTTAACGTTCAACTCTGCACTCGTTGGGTTAGGGAATACGGTGATGTCGCTGATGGCGGTGAGTTGGTTGGTGGAGGTAACGAGATTGGCTTCGTAGAAGTTATTTAGTGAGGTGGTGAAGGAGCTTCCCGAAGCTAGCACTACTCCTGTCCCATCGATCAATTCATAACTTCCTGAACCATACGAACAGCAAATACCATCACCGTAATCATCCACAATCAAGAAGTTGTAACAGCCTGATGCTGGTAAAGTAATTTCTTGAGTTACTTCTTCAAATTCTCCATATGCACCAGGATCAGTAGGAGTCGCTACTCTTTCGCCACCTCCGTTTGGACCTACATTGGTATTTCCTCCTGAAGCTACTACATTTCCTGCATCATCTGTAACTTGCCAATAGGTTTCGTAGCCATACTCATCACAGACTAAATTTAGTGTAATGATCTCTTCTTGAGTAGTTGCGTTAGGTGTTACAATTTCAACTGATGCATCAAGTTCATTTCTATACTCGTAAGCATCCACCTCACCATTAATCGATAAGATGGCAATATTGATGTCGGCACTTGCATCAAGCAAAAATTCATCCATACTGACTGGACTAAATGAGCCAGCAGCAATTTCTCCAGTCCAATCATAGACATATTGTGTAGTCCCATTCACTGAAACTTCTAGTTCCATTGTAGTGATGGCCTCCGCCCCTAAGTTCTGAATAACTACTTGCGGAGCATAATTAATTGAACTACAAAATTGTCCTTCTAGTCCTGTATACAATACTATGGCACCATTATTAGCTACCCCCTCAGCTCCTGATAGCTCAATCGGAGTATTTTCAGGATTTAATTGATCATCTGCTCTAGCACCGGTTCCAGAAATTACTGCATTTCCATTTGCATCTGTTAAAGTATAGCTTCCATCACCATATTCACAGCAAATACCATCGCCAAAGAAGTCGTAGAAATTTAATTCATAGCAACCATCGGCAGGCAATGCCATCTCAATTGTATTTGTTGAGAACTGATCATAAGTGCTTTCAGACACTTCTCCTTGAAATATCCCTGGATTACCCCCTGAATATAATGCAACTCCATTTCCATCTACTAATTCCCAGTAAGTTTCGGCACTATACTGATCTGTAACTACCTCAAGTGTAAAGACCGTTTGATCTGTTTCCTCACCCAATGCTGTATTACGAACAACGATATTATCCTCCAAATTGAAGTCTGTCATTCCATCATTAACGCTAGTAACATTAATAGATAGCTCCGTATCTTCTAATAACATGATTTCACCGAAAGAAACATCTGCTACTTCATAAGGTGCAAGTGTCCCAGTCCAATTGACTACTTCTGTGGATGCACTATTTAGGCTTAATTCCACATCCATAGATGTGATTTCCATCGAACCGATATTTTGTACTTTGATAGTTGGCTCAAAGGAAACGTCATTACAAAATAAACCTTCGAATCCACCGTATTGCAATACACCTGCATTGATTTCTCCTCCGGGGAATAGGCATCCTCCGATGTTTGCATAATGATCAGCTACAGATACTTGCCCTGATTCGATCAGTGTTCTGTTCGGGCAGATCGTATACAGAGTCGGGAAGAAATTGATATTATACAAGTTACCAAAAGTGTTGTTATTGGCCATTGGATATGTAACGCCTTCTGTCCAGTCGCCAATAGTGCTCGCACCTGTTCCATAAATATCCCCAAGGGAAGTAGAAGGATCTGCTTCTATGGCAATTACAAAAATCTCGTCCGTTCCATCTGGTCCATATTGCTCCCAGATGTCTTTTAAGGTACCTGCCTCATGGTAATTCCAACATGGCCCACACCAAGTAGCATAAGCATCAATAATCACCGTCTTACCTTCCGCCAATATATCATACAAATTCCACTCATTCCCATCCAAGTCAGTCACGGTGAAATCGGGAGCGATGCTACCGTCCGGCAGCTGCGTGTGGGCAGTAAAGCCTAAAAAGAGCATTAAGAACGTAACTAGTGTAAATTTTTTAATCATAAAGCTGAGTTTTTTAGATAGTTCAATAAAAAAAGTGTTAAAATTTTATTCTTGCTGAACAAAATTAGTGTCGCCAGGCCAGCTTACCAAAGAATATTTTTGCCTTTTGTGGAAATCAGTTGACATTTTTTTTGGTCAAAAATGATTAACTATAGCTCATCCCAATGAACTACATCTTGTAAACACTTATTAATCAATTAGTTAAAATTAGATAACGAACTTTTAAGGCTAATAATGTAATTTAGAAGACATTCAAAAAATGGAACTTAGATGAGCGAGTTTGCCTATAACTTCATCCACTCCCTGCGCATGCGCGAGAAGGCTTATTTTAAAAGATATGCACAATTGCAGAGCAATAGTGCAAAGAAAAACTACCTGCGCCTGTACGAAGCTTTGGAGCAACAAGAGTATTATGATAAAAATCAATTACTCAAACGATTTGAGGGAGAGCCATTAAGTAGGCATTTTAGTTCAGAAGCCAACTATCTCGCTGAGCAATTGCTCAATAGCTTAACTAATTTTCATTTCGAGACTTCTAACTCTCGAAAATTGATTAAACTCATCCTACAGATCGATTTACTAACTGAACGAGGCTTTCGAAAAAAGGCGCAAAAAGTGCTCAACAAAGCCAAGAAAATGGCGGATAAATTCGAAGAATTTTCCATTAAACTCAAGCTCATACAGTTAGAAGAAGAACTCCTCTTCAAACATGGTATTCTCCACTTTACCCAACAGCTTCAGGTATTGCAAGAAGAACGTTCCCAGATTACACAAAAAATTCAAAACCTAAATGAATTACGCCTCCTTCGTGAACAGATACGCGAACTACAATTTTCAGCAGGTTTTGTACGTCAACCCGAGCAATTTCCCCACCTATTCGCTAACCCCATTCTCGATGAGGAGCAGCACGCACTGAGCCTAAATGCAAAAGAAAATTGGCACTATATCCAATGCCTCAGGCATTACCTTTTGCTAGATTTTCGGGCAGCCAAAATGGCCAATCATACCTACTTCCTGTTTTTCAAGCAACATGCTTCTTTTTTTAAGCAAAAGAAACTTCTACCCGTCCTCAGCAACTTATTGTATTTCTCGGCCTTAGACAAAGACCAAGAACTATTTGCGGTAGCACTCAGCGAGCTGCAACAACTGGAGACCGAAAAAGAAGTAGATCAGCATTACGTCAAGTACATCAAGTATGCCCGAATATTGGAACTTTACTATCAGACCAACGACTCCACTAATACACGTGTCATCCTTACCGAGGCCCAGCCATTTACCAAGAACCACCATCATGAATTGGGTGGTACCGAACGCGATTACCTTGTTCGCCTCATTATCCGAGCGCATATCCAAGCTCAACAGTGGGAAGAAGCACAAGATTGGATCAACTTTTGGTATAAAGTTAAAGAAGCAAACCACGCTATCAATATTCTGAAACTATTCTCTCTCATCATCTACTGCGAACTTGACTATCGGCATTTATTGGCATCAGAACGCATTTCCAGCACCAAACTCCTCCAAAAACTTAAGCAGTATGGGCCACTGGAAAAGCAATTCCTACAGTTCTTCAAAAAATGGAATAAAATTCCAACAGCAGAACTAGGCGATCAGCTGATTCTATTGGAAGAGCTAATAGCAGACTTAGAAGATTTAGAAGTGCAAAACATCCAGCAAATGCCTCTAGTATTTTTTAATTTCAAAGCTTGGGCTACCCAAAAACGAGACCGGATTGAACAACAGCTCCATAGAAAATCATGATACCTTCACGACTACCTTACCGATAGTCTTACCCGTTTGAAACAACAAAATCGCGTCCTTCAACTCCTCAAATTCGAAGGTATGCCCAACATGAGGCTTGGGCATCTCCAGAGCTTCTAATTCACCCAATAGCTGCTGCATCAAGTCCGCTTTATGGTAGAGCCAGATCAAATTGAAGCCCATTACCGATTTGTTCTGCTCGATCATACGCTGGGGATCGAGCCGGGGGCGGGTGAGGTAGTAGTAGAGCAAGCGCAGGTAATTGGGGCGCTGCCCGGGAGAAGCATAGCGGGCAGAGCCGTACACGATCATGCGCCCTTGCTCCTCCATGCGCTCATAGCTTGCCTCAAAGATTTTGCCACCAATACATTCCAAGACAATATCGAGTGAACGCCCTTCTAGCGCCTCATCTAAGTCTTTTGCAAATTGCTTGCTCCGCACAATCACCGCATCATAGCCCTCTGATTTTAAAAAGTCTGCCTTTGCCGAGCTTCCAATCGTACCCACTGTAAACGCATTGTACTTTTTAGCAATGCGATTCGCTTGAATACCTACTCCCCCACCCCCACTATGGATCAAGACAGTCTGCCCTTCCTGTAAATTCCCCAGTGGCTTAAGGGCATAATAGGCTGTTAAGACTTGTACCAAGTAAGCAGCCCCCTCCTCAAAGCTCCAATCAGTTGGCAGTCGCTGTGCATATCGCTGATCGATATTAAGATGGGTGGTATACGCTCCAAATCGGGTGACCCCCATAATCCGATCACCCACTGCTACCCGATCTACCTGTGCACCGATAGCAACCACCTCTCCCGCGTACTCCAAACCTGGCACAAACACGCCTTTTGGCGTAGCTCCATACAAGCCCCAGATGGCAAAGATGTCTGCAAAATTAAGGCCAATGGCCTTTACAGCAACTTGTACTTCATTAGGTGCAGGGGGAGCGAGCGTTTCCGTTTTCAGTTGCATATTAGCTAAACTGCCCGCTTTGAGTTGGTAAGAACGGCATTGAGTCATGTCTTTTGTTGGGTTGTATAGTTATCGAATTGTTAGCTGAGCGCGCATATATTTTGCTTGCTCATTATTGGGGTTTAAGTTTAGTATTCGATCAAAAAGGGTGCGCGCGGCAGGTTCATCTTTATAAAGTAGCCGGATAGCAGCTTTATTCATAAGTGCCTGCTCATAGTCGGGATCGAGGGCAATGGCTTGGTCGTAGAGTGCTTCGCCCTGCTCAAACTGGTTCTGAAGCACATAGGCAAAGCCAAGATTACAGAGCGCTACGGGCCGTTTCGGATTTTCATCCAACACCCATTTCAGGGCCTTCATTGCTTGTGGCAATGCCTTTAGCTGAATCAGGCTAACGCCTAACTTCTCCCGAAACTCTAAATTGTAGGGCATACCGTCTACTGCAGCAGCAAAATAAGTTTTTGCCTGCGCAAAAGCACCATTTTGGTAAAAAGCCTCCCCTATCCGATAGGCCGTCCAGGCATCTTCCAAAAGCACAGGCCAGTCGTTTTTGGCTACAGCCAAAATAGCCTTGTAGTCCGCTCTGGCGAAATGGTAATGCACCAAAGTGATCGCTTTAGCCTCGTCCGATCCGCCAGATTGTTGCAGATAATACTGTGCAGAATCCAGCATGATTGGTGAATCCACATATTTATCATAAAGGGCAATATATCCCCTAGCCATATCCAAGGGCGTAGGATTTTCCTTGGTCAGCATTTTTAGACCCAGAAATTGACGCTTAGCAGTCGGCGTCACGCTTGGTTTTCGCTTTCCGCGAATGTTATCACGAGCGATATAATGATCGGTAATATTAACGTGTGGGATATCGATAGAACCAGAAGGTGGCATATGACAACCGGCACAATCATTACCCTGAGCCAACCGCTCCGCTTCAGCAGCCGAACAACTTTTTTGCTCGGCTTTTGCATGGCAGCTCTGGCAAGCATTATTATACTGCGCTTGCGCCGTAGCTTCAATACTTTGGTGCGGATTATGGCAAGTCAAGCACGTCATATCCGACAACTTATAGCAATTACTCAAGCGCAAACGATCGGCCTGAGAAGCCATGATAAACTTTTCGTGAGAATCGGTATAGCGAGGTAGAAATACATTCATTACTTCTTGCAAGCGCATCCCAGGCTTAAAATCATAAAAGCTCTTCCCTTCTTCTAGTACCGCAATGCCTTGCAAATGACAGCGTTGGCACAAATCCATTTGTTCGTCGCGCGGAAGGTCTCTGGGATTCACAATCGTGTAGTCAATCTGCTGAGAAGTATCCACGATATTGCCTGCCAGCTTCTCCAATACATGCACTTCCCCAGGTCCATGACAACGCTCACACTCAATACCTGTGGGCATATTAGCGAACTTATTCAGCGAACCTTCAATTTGCTTAGGGTAGTGATTGTGGCAGGTCAAACACTCAGAAGTCAAAAACCGATCAAAGCGCTCATTCTCTTTTTGGCGAAAGCCAGGTGCCATGTCCCAGCGCCCTTCGTGCGTGTAGAAGGTGATAGGTGCTTGATAGACATAGCCATTGATGTCGAGCAAGTGCGAATTGGTGTGTTGGCCAGAGCCAATGATGTAGCTGATACGCTCCGTTCGTTGGTGTACGGTATCGGTTCCGCTTAGGCGGAATTCGTGGATGAACATCGTATCCTTTTCAAAATAGGGATAGTAATAGAAATCGGATTGCTCGTCGTAGACTAGAGCATGGGAGCCATAAGAGGCATCACTTTTAGTAGGTTTAGCATGGTCAAAAGAACGGCCCATACCCGTATGGATGAAGGTTTCGTGGATATTGGCATGGCAAGATCTACACATTTGCATACCGACGTACTTGACCTCGGGCTTGAGGTTGAGGTAGGCCTGTGTAACTTCGCCTTTCGGCAAATCGCGTGAGCAGAACAATAGGCCCAATGCTCCCAATACCAACAATGCATAAATCAAATGACGAGTCATAACCGAAGAATCTTCGGTGACTAATTTAGTCTAATTTTCGGTTTTGACCAGTAGCTTCCAGTTCAAAAGCGATAGAATTGATATTTGGTAGACTATCAACACGCATGTATTGCTCTAAAGTGAGTTGATAATTACCAGCTTGGTTAAAAAAAGCACCTTCTTGGATGGGAATATAAATGGTGCAGTTTTCTGTAGCACACTGCCCTTGCCATTGGCCGGATTTGTTGGCGAGCTCTAAGGAAAGAGTTTCTGAGATGCGATCGCCGGAAGGAAACGTAGTGTGTACTTGCGTATACAGATTTTGGTAACGATAATTGGTCTGGTGAGCTACCTTTAACCAAAGGTTGTAAATGCGGAGGGTGTCGTCTATCTCAAAATCAAAATTGAGCGTATCCGAATATTGCCACCCTGCATCCGCTATTTCGTAGTTCTTTTCGTAGACAATAGTTGGCCCACAGGCCGATACCATCAAACACAGCAAAAGAACAGGGAAATAGCGAAGCATAAGTGGAACTATATTTATCTATTTGAAGTAATCCTTCATCTTTTCAAAAAAGCCTTTATCTGCTTTTCCAGGATGTGGCTCAAAATTAGCATTGCCGCGCAGCTTTTCTAAGGCTGCCCGTTCTTCAGAGCTGAGCTTTTTGGGCGTCCAGACATTTACATGAATCATCTGATCTCCCTTTCCATAGCTTTGCACCGAAGGTAAGCCTTTGCCTTTCAAGCGGAACATCTTACCAGATTGAGTACCCGCAGGAATCTTTATTTTCACACGGCCATCAATGGTAGGAACTTCTACAGAAGTACCCAGCGCTGCATCCGCAAAATTGAGGTACAACTCATGAATCAAATTCATGCCGTCACGTTGTAAGGTATCGTGTGACTTTTCTTCAATATTGATTAACAAATCACCGGCTGGGCCACCGTTCTTACCTGCATTGCCCTTGCCTCGTAGCGATAGCTGCATGCCCTCTTCCACCCCTGCTGGAATTTCGATTTCAATCGTTTCTTCCCCATAAACGCGGCCCGAACCCTTACACTTTGGACACTTTGCCGTCACGACTTCACCTGTTCCGCCACAAGTAGGGCAAGTCACAGTCGTTTGCATCTGCCCCAAGAAGGTGTTCTTCACTTGGCGAACATAGCCAGCACCACGGCAAGTACCACAGGTCTTCACGGAGCTGCTATCTTTCGCCCCAGTCCCGTTACACATATCGCAGACTACCTCTTTTTTCACCTTGATCTTCTTGCTCACCCCTGTGGCAATTTCCTCTAAAGTTAAAGATACTTTTATCCGTAAGTTAGTGCCTCGCTGTCCCCGCGAACGCTGCCGTCCGCCCCGCGCTCCACCGAAGAAAGACTCAAACGGACTTCCACCACCATCTCCAAAAATATCACCGAACTGTTGGAAGATGTCATCCATCGTCATGCCACCGCTAAATCCGCCACCAGCATTACCGCTCACGCCAGCATGCCCAAAGCGGTCATAGCGGGCGCGCTTGTCAGCGTCACTCAGTATTTCATATGCTTCTGCTGCCTCTTTAAACTTCTCTTCTGCCTCTTTATTATCGGGATTTTTATCTGGATGATACTTAATGGCCAACTTGCGATATGATTTCTTTATCGCGGTTTGATCGGCATCTTTAGCGACGCCCAGTACGTCGTAGTAATCTCTTTTTGCCATTAGTTCTTATTTTCCAACTACCACCTTCGCGTGGCGAATGATCTTTCCCTTCAGTAAATATCCTCTGTCAATTGTATCGACTATTTTGCCCTTCAGCTCAGGTGTTGGTGCAGGAATTTCAGTAAGTGCTTCGTGCAATTCTGGATCAAAATCGGCTTGCTCCGTTTCCATTGCTTCAAGGCCCAGCTTAGCCAATGTACCGTGCAGTTTATGATAGACTGATTGCACACCTTCGCTAAATGCTTCGGTAGAGGTATCGTCTTCTGCGTACTTTTTGGCACGGTCAAAGTCATCCAAAACTGGCAGGAGTGCTGCCACGGTGTCTTGTGCAGCCGTTTTCATCAGGTCAATCTTTTCCTTAAGCGTGCGCTTCTTGTAGTTATCAAACTCTGCAAAAAGGCGCAAGAATTTGTCATTCAGCTCACTGTACTTCTGTTGCATATCTTCTAGCTGCTTTTCAGCACTCGGCGCTTCTTGCTTAGTCTCTTGATTTTCAACAACTTGCTCTTCAGGAGCAGTTGCTTCTTGTCCATTTTTTATTTCTTCACTCATAGCTTAATCAAATTTGGCTGCTAGTACTCCTACAATTATTCTGCCAGCACGAACACTACGCCATTTTGTCAGGCTTAATTTAATTTTGCTCCCAACCACTTATCCACATCAAAAATGGTAGGGTTGACATCCACAATATCGCCTTTTTCATTGAGAAGAAACTTCGTAGGTATTTGTCGGACACCATATTTTTCAGCTACCGTCCCATTGAAGAATTTCAGACTCGTTGTACTATCCAATAAGTGATAGGGCCAAGCTAATTGATCCTGCTGGATCGCCTGCTTCCACCTCGCCGTACTTTGCTCTACTCCAATACTGACTAGATGAAACTTGCGGCCGCTCTTGAAGGTGGTATCCTTATACTTTTCATACAAGCGGATAAGCTGAGGATTTTCTCGGCGACAAGGCCCACACCAGCTCGCCCAGAAATCTAGCAACACATAGTCCCCTTTTAGCTGCTCCAACTCGAACGGCGTTCCATCCTGCAAGCTGGCTGAAAAGTTGGGGGCGCCCTCTCCATCAGAGAATTTGGGCAAAAAATAAATGTACCGCCCCACGAAATAGGCAATGGTAGCAAACAAAAGGACGTTCAATAGAGTATTTTGGTTCAACCACTTCATTTATTTGGCTTTTTTGCTAATTTTTGAATTTGAAACATCTTAAACAATCCTATGAAAATTATTGACCCAGCTAGCATTCCTACCTCTTCCTTACACCAAATCTTGGTTGGTGCAGTAGCTCCACGCCCTATTGCTTTTGTGAGCACCATGAACGCAGCAGGCCACGCTAATCTGGCCCCTTATAGCTTTTTCAACGTCTTCAGCTCTAATCCGCCTACCCTCGTTTTTTCTTCCAACCGCCGCGTATCGGATAATACTACTAAAGATACCTTAGCTAATGTCGAAGCGACCAGAGAAGTTGTAGTAAATGTCGTGTCTTATAGCATTGTCCGCCAAATGGCGGTAACAAGTATTCAATATCCCACTAGTGTTAGTGAATTTGAAAAGTCAGGCCTCACCCCCATAGCATCAGATTTAGTACGCCCATATCGAGTTGCAGAGTCGCCCATTCAGATGGAATGCAAGGTCAGAGAAATCATCCCGCTTGGCGATCATGGTGGAGCAGGTAACCTAATCCTTTGCGACATCTTGCGCATCCACCTCGATGAAGCAATACTAGATGAGGATGGGCGCATTAATCCGCATAAAGTCGACCTGATGGGCCGGATGGGCCGCGCCTTTTATGTGCGTGCCAGTGGGGAGTCCATTTACAAAATATACCAACCGGTCAATCGTTTGGGCATGGGTTACGATCAGCTACCACCCAGCATTCGCAATAGTACTACCCTTACGGGAAATAATCTGGGCCAGTTGGCGAGCTTACCGCACGCGCCCTCTAAAGACGCTATCGATCGACTAAAGGCTAAAGGCGACATTCAGAAGATATTGGCGAGTGACCACCCCTTGGAGGGGCTGCATGCTTACGCGCAGAAGGAGCTGGCAAAGGAGAACTTGGAGCTGGCAGCGCAGATTGCTTGGCTGGGAGAAGAGGTTTAAGTGTGCGATAAGCTAAAGTCAATCTCCGTATTATCCCCGATATTTAGCCGTTGGCGCAAGCCCGTAATGGCGGTATCATTGCCTACCACTGATTTTTGTAAGATCACCTCATGGATAGAGGCATAATTACCAATAATAGAATCGCTCAAGATCGCACGGTCAATACGAGCATTATCGCCAATCGTGACATGAGGGCCGATGACAGAATCCGAGATTTTACAATTTTCGCCAATACTTACTGGATGGATAATAATAGTATTATCGAAAGTGGGCAAATTGGCGGTAGCATAGCCCTCACGATCTAGAAAAGCGGCATTCGTTTCCAACAGCACTTCTTTTTTTCCACAGTTAAACCAGTTGTCCACTACGACCGATTTAAATTGCACCTGGCGCTCAATCATCCGCATCAGGGCATCTGTTAATGGGAATTCCCCGTTGGTGCGAATATTATTTTGGATATTAAAATCAAGCGCATCTACAAATTGGAGCACCTCCTTTATTTTATAAATCCCTACCATCGCCATATCCGACTTTGGGATTTTGGGCTTCTCCACTACTCGCTGCGCCACATTATCACTATTGCATTCAATGATGCCATATGACCAAGGGTCGTTCACCTTTTTAGTGCCCAGTACAGAAGCGGGATGATCTACGATAGCCCGAAAATCGGCATCTACAATCACATCTCCAAAAAAGATAAAGACCTCGCTGGCATCTTTAAAGTACTCCCTAGCGGTCCATATCGCGTGTGCAGAACCCAATCGTTCTTCCTGTGTCACATATACCTTTTCAATATCAGGATACGTGGTATCTACATAATTTTTGATCTTTTCTCCCAGATAACCAATGACAAATACAAAATCATTGATTCCTACTTCTTTCAGCTGATCAATGATAAAAGAAATAATAGGTTTTCCTGCTACCGGGATCAGTGGCTTAGGCTGAGTGTAGGTGAGGGGTCGCAGTCGGGTTCCCGCCCCAGCAACTGGGATGATAGCTTTCATGGAAAAGAATAATTAGTTGAATCGTCAAGATAAGTATTCTTTTGGTGGAAGAAAAGGGAGCTGGTTTTAATAACTCACAAATGGCATTTGAAAAGTGAACGACTCATCTTCTAGCTGCTTGACGATGAAATCGGCAAGGTCGGCACGACCAATTTTGGTGCTTGCATTCACTCCTACCCAACCTACCCGATAGGTTCCTACTTTTGCTTCATTAGTCAAGCGGGGGCCGCGTATGATGGTCCATTTTAGGCCGCTTTCTTGCAATACTTGATGGTGCCTAATTGCATCATTTAAAATTTTTGGAACGGCCACTTTCATGATCGTCCGAATCAATTTATCCATGAACTTAGGCTGATCCTTTTCGGGAAAAGGAAGCCCGCCTCCCGACAGCGAAATGATACGCGCTATCCCTTCCGCTTTCATCGCCTGGATGATATTCTGCGTTCCATTCGTCTGTAGCCACTCTGGAGAACCCTTTACATGGCCAAATAAACTGACGACGATATCAGTGCCTGCTACTACTCGTTGTACATCACGCGCTTGTAGCACGTCTCCCTTAATCACCTCTAAGTTAGGGTGGGAAATTGTTACTTTACTGGGTGTTCGGGCTAAGGCCTTTATAGCATATCCTTCTTGTAAGGCTTGCGCCAAAAACTGGCTTCCCGTCTGTCCTGTTCCTCCAAATAGTGCGATTCGTTGCATCTTTTTTTACAAAAATGGGTTACTTTTGGGTAGACTTACAAAAATAATAGTACATACCTTTTAGTAAGTATGAAGCAAAATCAAGTACACGTCACCCCCCGATGCCCCATCCGCACTACCCTGGAATTGGTTGGAGGTAAATGGAAATTATTGATCCTGTATCAGCTTTTTGAAAAACCGCTGCGATTTGGGATGCTAAAAAAATCTATTCCAGATATTAGTGAAAAAATGCTCATTCAGGAATTGAAAATACTAGTGGATAGCAACTTGGTGACTCGCAAGAACTATGGGGAGGTGCCCCCAAGAGTGGAATACGCCCTTACCGCCAAAGGAACAGCTGTAATGCCCCTAATTGAAGAAATGGGCAAATTTGCGCAAGCATATACCGGTAAGTAACCATAAAAAAAGAGGGCACTAAGCGAATAGCCCCTCTTCGAAATTAGGATAAAAAATTGCATGATATATCTTAAGCCGTTGCGGCTTCTGTTTCTTTTCGTACGGGCCTTGTAAATAGCTGATATAAAATGGGCACCACGACCAACACCAGCGTAGTCGATGTAATCAAGCCTCCAATGATGGTCCAGCCCATGGGCGCCCAGAGAGAACCACCATTTAGCGTGAGCGGTAAAAGGCCCAGAATGGTAGTAAGCGTAGTCATAACGATAGGGACAAAGCGCACTTCACCCGCTGTCTGTGCCGCTTCTTGAATGGTAGCCCCTTCACCGAGCATTTTATTGGCAAAATCTACCAATACGATGGAATTATTAATGGCAATGCCGATCAAACTAGTAAGGCCGATAAAGGCCGTGAAGGAGAAGCTAATGCCCGTGATGAGTAAGGCCAAGATAGAGCCGATGATAGCCAAGGGCAGCGCTGTGAAAATAATCAAAGGCTGTGTAAAAGATTTAAACTGAATAATCAACACGCCGAAGATAAGCTAGAGCGCCATGAGAGAGGCAACGCCCATCCCTCCGAAAGAGTCGTTGCGGTTTTCTAAATCCCCCTTGAAGGTGTAAGAATAGCCTTCCTGCCAGTCGATCTCATCAAGTTGTACTTGCACTCCTTGGATCACATCGTCCAGGTTGTAGCCTTTATCAAGGTCTGCCAAAATCGTAGCGGTACGCTCGCTATCAAGGTGGGTGATGC
>JBCCRH010000130.1:0-13467 GCA_039208045.1 Bacteroidota bacterium | reverse complement strand
CGGCGGCGATTGGTTTCATCGATGGTTTGTTGCATCGAGTCGGTAATTTTATCTGCATAAAAAATTACCAGGCCGTTTGCATTCCGTGCTGCCCGCCCCGCCGTTTGCGTAAGCGAACGCTCATTACGTAGGAAGCCTTCCTTATCTGCATCAATAATAGCCACCAGCGATACTTCAGGTAAGTCCAATCCCTCTCGTAGCAGGTTCACTCCCACCAGCACATCAAAGCCACCCAGGCGCAAATCTCGGATAATCTCTACCCGCTCCATCGTATCTACCTCCGAGTGAATGTAGCGCACCTTGATCTGAAGCTTCGTCATATACTTAGTCAGCTCCTCGGCCATGCGCTTGGTCAAGGTCGTTACTAGCACCCGCTCGTCGCGCTTCACCCGCTCATCGATTTCTTCCAAAAGGTCATCAATTTGGTTCAAGCTTGGGCGTACTTCTATTGGCGGATCGAGCAAGCCCGTAGGGCGTATCAGTTGCTCCACAATCACCCCACCCGTTTGTTCTAGCTCGTAGTCGCCAGGGGTGGCACTTACGTAAATGATCTTGTTAGTCAGCCCTTCAAATTCCGAAAAGTTGAGCGGCCGATTATCCATAGCGGAGGGCAAACGGAAGCCATAATTTACTAGGTTGAGCTTACGGGCCCGGTCGCCACCGTACATCCCTCTTACTTGAGGTAGCGTTACGTGACTTTCGTCAATAACCATGAGGTAATCGTCTGCAAAGTAGTCGAGTAAGCAGAAGGGGCGTGTCCCTGGATGGCGGCCATCAAAAAAGCGAGAATAATTCTCTACCCCATTACAGTAGCCCAGCTCTTTCATCATCTCTAAATCAAAGGTAGTGCGCTCCTTAATGCGTTTGGCTTCTAGCAGTCGGCCTTCGCGCTCAAAGTAGCGCTCTTGGTTGTACAGCTCATCTTCGATGTCTCGAATGATCTGATGGATCCGTTCTTTGGGGGCAATATAGAGGTTGGCAGGGAAGATCGCTGCATTCTCCATGTCTTCAATGCGCTTGCCCGTCTCCACTTCTAGGCGTTCAATCGTTTCGATTTCATCGCCAAAGAAGATCACCCGATAGCCATAGTCTACATACGGCAGGTTAATATCTACGGTGTCTCCTTTTACCCGAAAGGTCGCTCTCTTAAAATCGGTCTCTGTACGTGAATACAGACTCTCCACCAAGGAGTACAAAAAACTGTTGCGCGAAATCACTTGACCCCGATGGATACGAATAATTCCCGACTTATAATCCTCTGGATTACCCATCCCATAGATGCAGGAGACGGAAGCTACGATGATAATATCGCGTCGACCTGAAAGTAAGGAAGAGGTGGCCCGCAAGCGGAGTTTATCTACTTCCTCATTGATCGAAAGGTCCTTCTCGATATAGGTGTCAGAAGTAGTGATGTAAGCTTCTGGTTGATAATAATCGTAATAAGATACGAAGTACTCCACGGCATTGTTGGGGAAAAACTCTCGGAATTCTCCGTATAGCTGGGCAGTCAGGGTTTTGTTGTGCGTCAAAACGAGTGTTGGTCGATTTAGCTCAGCAATCACATTGGCCATCGTGAAGGTCTTACCAGAACCGGTCACCCCTAAGAGTACCTGAGCAGGTTCCTCCCGCTTCACTCCCGCCACTAATTGTTTAATCGCATTAGGCTGATCACCGGTTGGTTGGAATGGTGATTCAAGTTGGAAACTCATCTAGTTGATTTTTAGGATAACACCATTCTTTTCAAACAAAAAGTTGCAACTTTAAGTTGCAAGAACTAGCTACTATTTAGGCAGGTACACCCGCTCCACTCAGTTCCCGCTCCACAAAATACATATCGATCAAGCCCTTATTCTTCGCCTGTACTTTTCCACGGTGCTTGCAGTCAAATTTATACTTGATCAAGCGGTAGGTATCCTCCGAAATATTCACCTTGCCAATGGCTCCATTCGACTCCATACGCGAAGCAATATTTACCGTATCGCCCCAAATATCGTAGGCAAATTTAGTAGTACCCACCACACCCGATACCACAGGGCCGGTATGAAGTCCAATACGCGCCTCAAAGTAGGGCTTACCTAATCGAATGTTTTCTTGCTTGAGTTCTTCTAGCACCTCCTGCATCTCGATGGCAGCGCGTACAATAGTGAATGGATATTGCGATTTTCCGTGAAGACCACTCGCACACATATAGGCGTCACCTATGGTCTTAATTTTCTCAATATCATCATATTTTTGGATGATGAAGTCGAACTTTTTGAAGCACTTATCAAGCTCCAGCACGAGCTGCTCTGGTGACAACTTTTCAGCAATAGCCGTAAAGTTTTGAAAGTCGGAGAACAGAACCGTCACTTTATCATGTTTGCTCGCCGTGGTACGACCTTTTTGTTTTAGCTCCTCGGCAATATTCTTCGGTAAGATATTGAGCAGCAGGTTTTCGGAACGCTCTTGCTCTTCTTGGAGCTTTCTGTTGGAACGTTTTTTACTTAAATAGCGGCTATACATCAGCAGCGTTAGCAATAAGAAAAAAGCTCCGCCTGCGATGTAATACACGTTGCGTTCGCGTTCCTCACTAGCTAGGCGATTAGCTTGCTCCACTTCGAATGCTTTTTCGATTAAGGCTAGGGAGTCTGCTATGGCGTCTTTAGTCAGTTCTCTCACTCGGCGATCTTTTTTTTGACTTTCCCGCTTTGCCCGTTCCCGTTCTATCTCGACTTTTTCCTTTTCTTCTTCAATCGTTGAGATTGTTTCTTCTTTAGCAACGATCTCTTTATCTTTTTCATTAATTACCCGATTCTTCTTGCTTAGCTCTTCTTCCTTTTTCTGGTTGGATTCCACGAGC
This sequence comes from Bacteroidota bacterium, assembly GCA_039208045.1. Taxonomy (GTDB): domain Bacteria; phylum Bacteroidota; class Bacteroidia; order Chitinophagales; family Saprospiraceae; genus JBCCRH01. The sequence goes on along the minus strand of JBCCRH010000130.1, from coordinate 10,628 downwards.
TGCACATTGTCTGTAGCCAGGCGTTTCTTATCCGTTTCCAACCGATCAATATCTGCTAGCAGCTGCTGATAGTCACTTTCCAATTCCATTTCTTTCATCGAATAGTCCGTCTCTAGCTTAGAAATACTGCGTCCATTTTGGCTAAAAAAGGTAAAGGCATCTTCATATATTTTGGCAGCACCACGGTAGTCTCTATCATCTTTTTCTGCTTTCGCTAATCGCTGTACACTTTTCACGATCAGGTCAGAGTCTTTTGCTTTTTTGGCGAAACTTAAAGCGGTAGTCAGCCAGGTTTTTTCTTTTCTTTTATACGAATCCCTGCGCTTCCGATCCGCATCTGCCCAAGCATCGTAAATGCGTGCCAGCAAGAAAGCAGACTGTGCCGTCATGCCATTATCATTACGCTGGCGAGCTAAGTCATTGGCTCTTTTGCCATAATCCTCCGCTAGATCATAGCGCTCACTTTTTTTGATATTCGTTGCTCTAAAGTACTTGTCCGACAGGTTGTAGTTCAAAATCATCTTCTGCTTGCTACCACTAGCTTCTGACAAGCGCTTTTTCAGCTCATCGATCGTTTGCCCCCAGAGGCACACTGACCCACCAATAAGAATCAAAAATAAAAGGACTAAACGTCTCATATATACGTATAAATAGTTGTGTTGCTAATCAATATGGTAAAATTACCTATATCTCTCCTTAATCAATAACGAATTCCAGCGAATTAGTTACACTTTGCCTGTATATCTGTAACGTAATTCCTTTCAAATTTCTTTCCTTTGCCACATGGCTATTTACAGAATCCTGGGCTGTGCTCGGCGAATCTACCTGGCGGCAGACCGGTTTGGAATCCACAAGCCAATAAAACTCGGACTATGAATCTCAATTTTAAGGAACTGGGCCAAGGCCCCCCGCTAGTAGTGCTCCACGGCCTCTTTGGCATGCTCGACAACTGGCAGACCCTAGCCAAAAGATTTGCCCAGCACCACACCGTCTACCTCGTCGATCAGCGTAATCATGGGCGCTCTCCCCATGCCAGCCCCATGGATTATCCTACGATGGCAGAAGATCTACACGATTTTTTGGTGGATAAATGGATACATCATGCGCATATCTTGGGGCATTCGATGGGGGGCAAAACAGCCATGGAATTCGCCCTACAATACCCCGATATGGTCGACCAGCTGATTGTAGTCGACATCGCGCCCAAAGCTTACCAAGGTGGGCATCAAGTCATCTTCGATGCGCTGCTAGCACTAGATCTTTCTCAAGTAAAATCGCGGAGCGATGCCAGCACTTTCCTCGAATCTCGCATCGAAGAAGTCGGCGTACGCCAGTTTTTGCTCAAAAACCTATCGCGAGCAAAAGAAGGCGGCTACCGTTGGAAGATGAACCTCCCCGTCATCCATGAGCATTATCCATCCATCCTCGCTACCATTGAACCCGACCGCACCTTTGAGGGCGAGACCCTCTTCATCCGTGGCGGCCAATCGAACTATGTCCAAGCAAACGATTTTCCTACCATTTCGAGTTTCTTCCCAAAAGCGCAGGTCGTCACCGTAGAACAAGCTGGGCATTGGGTACATGCAGAAGCTCCGGAGGCATTGCTGCAGCATGTTAGCACCTTCCTGGGTTGGTAGTTGGGGGTGTGCTCCGCTTAAGGCGTCGCACCGTGCTATCCGGCACTCTCTCGCTCGCCACTGATCATTGAGCAGAGCCGAACTAATCAGTGGCGAACTCATTCAAACAACGCCTCCTATCACTCACCCGGCCTGGCGCTCCCAACTTAGCACGCCCTTCCCCCTCGGCACGCCCCTCGCCTTAAGCTGCACCCCACCCGCAAAAACCTTGGAGGTTTTTCCAAGCCCATACCAGTCAACCTCCAAGGTTTAGCCCCGCGCAGCTTAAAGACGTCGAAAAATCAAAATTCCATAACATTTGGGTTCCATTTCCTCTTATTTTAGTTTTCCTTAACATCTCATCTCCCTTTTTTTCGTTAATCTCACAGTGTTAAACCAATAATAGTGACAAAACCGTCCTTCATGAAACGTATTATAAAAATCACCGGCATTATCGCAGTACTGCTAGTTGCTATGGCCACTACCATCGGCCCCAACAATAATAAGTACTTCGAAATCATCAAGAACATTGAAATTTTCACCAATCTATATCGCGAAATCAATACCTACTATGTAGATGAAATCGACCCAGGGAAGCTTATGCGTACTGGTATCGATGCGATGATGGAATCACTAGACCCCTACACTAATTACATCTCTGAGTCCGATATTGAAGGCTATCGCTTCTATACGGAAGGCCGTTATAATGGTATCGGGGCAGTGAGCCGCAAAATGGGCGAATATGTAGTCATCACGGATCTCTACGAAGACCAACCTGCGGATCAAGCGGGCCTCAAAGTGGGGGACAAAATAATCGCAGTAGAAGGGGAAAACGCTAAAGGTAAAAATCCAGAGCAAATCAACAACTTCCTACGGGGCGTAGCGGGCACTCCCGTACAGATCACCATCGAGCGCCCTGGCTCCGATAAGCAAATGGATATCGAGCTCATCAGAGGCGAAGTAAAAGTTCCTAATGTTCCTTATTATGGCATGGTAGACGATAAAGTAGGCTACATCGTGCTCACTACCTTTACCCAGAATGCTTCCCGCAACATCGCCAACGCCTATAAAGAATTGCAAAAAGATCATCCCGACTTACAAGGGATTATTCTTGATCTTCGTAACAATGGTGGTGGCTTGCTAAACGAAGCCGTAAACATCTGCAATATCTTCATTCCCAAGGGAGAAGTAATCGTAAAAACAAAAGGGAAAGTAAAAGATTGGGATATGAGCTTCAAAACGCTACGCACCCCCATTGATACCGAAATTCCACTCGCTGTATTGATTAATAAAAATTCAGCATCTGCCTCTGAAATCGTAAGTGGAGTTGTACAAGATTATGATCGCGGAATACTCATTGGCCAGCGCTCCTATGGTAAAGGCTTAGTACAAAATACAAAAGACATCGGCTACAATGCCAAGCTCAAGCTTACTACCGCCAAATACTACATCCCAAGCGAGCGCTGCATCCAAAGTGTAGAATATAAAGATGGAGAACCCGTCAATATTCCAGATAGCAAAAGGGCGCCTTTCAAGACGCGCAATGGCCGTACCGTCCTAGATGGAGGTGGTGTAAAACCAGATGTAGTCCTCACCAAGCCCACCGACGGCGGAGTCATCAAAAGCTTAATCGACCAGCACCTCATCTTCGACTACGTCACCAACTATTGCCTGAAGTACGATTCTATTGCCCCCGTTGAGGAATTCCAATTCACCGACTTTGATGGCTTTATCAAGTTTGTAGAAAGCCGCAATTTCGAGTACGTTACCGCTACCGAAAAGAACCTAGAAAAGCTACAGCAAAGCCTCCAAAAAGATGGCTACCAACTTACTGATGAAGTAGCTACACTACAAGCTAAAATCCAAGAAGCTAAAACCAACGAGCTCATCACCAACAAAGCCATCATCACCAACCTAATCGAAAAGGAAATCGCAGGTCGCTACTACTACCAAAATGGGCGCCTCCGCATCGGCCTCGAAAATGACATGGAAATCGATGAAGCAGTGGACATCCTGAAGGATCAGAAGCGGTATGAGGGAATCTTGGGGCCGGAGTAGTTTTGGGGTTTTGGATGACGGATGCCGAGTTTTGGATTACGAATGCTGGATGCCGGGTTTTGGATGATGGATGACGGATTACAAACAGTATGTATTGCAAGTTTTAGTCAACCTACTTTAGGCACTGACAACTCGTAATCCAGAACTCAAAATCCAAAATTCCGCACCCGCAATCCACCACTCGGCACCCAAAACCCGTAATCCAAAACCCAAGACTCGGCACTCGTAATCCAAAACCCATCACCCCTCCGTCCCCCGTCCTCCTCCCTCCCTCAACCCTATCCCCCTCCTCAGATCCAGATTCACAATAATCGCCAGTGCAATAAAAAAGAACGGCCCAATTTTATCGGTCTCGACTAAATCGTTAATCAGCTGTAAGGTCATGAGGACGATTAGCGAGAGGAGTGCTGCCATGAGGAGCTGGCGGTCTCTGGGATGGGAGAGCTGGTGATAGATATATTCTCCTCTGATTAGGGTATAGAATACCAAGAGTAGAAAGAATAATAAACCTGGAATTCCTTGCTCCACCATCAGCATGATATAATAGCTATGGATACCGGAGCCTTCAGGATTATCACTTACATAGGTTTTAAAGCTGGTGACGGTATAGGATTTGTAGAAGAAAAAGAAATTACCTGGCCCGAACCCGAATATTGGGCGTTCTCCAATCATAAATCCGGCAGCAACCCAGCGGTATACGCGTTCCATGGTAGAAATATCCTGCATTTGGTAGGTAGCTTCCAGTAGATTATCGAAGGAGGTATGGGTGATCGTTCGCTCATAGTCGGGGGCGAAGTCAAGGTACTTGTTGTTGGTCGTTAAATAAGCTACTAAGGCGATAGCACCAGCCATGGAGAGCGCTAATACGACTTTCGTCAAACGCCAGCGAATAACAAAGTACGCTCCAATGGCTACGACTACACCCGCGTAAGCTGCGCGCGTATATGAAAGTTGAATTGCCACTAGAAATAAAGCCATAATGCCGATAAAGCCCCACCAAAGCAGGCTGCGATGCTTCGTCCAACGCCAGATCAGCCATAAGTATGGAGCAAAGACAACGATGATGGCAGCGTAGGCCACATGGTTTCTATAAAATGGATGCAAGATTTTATGGACAAATTCAAAAGAGAAGTCATAGCTTTTATGTCTCACAATGGCGGAGATGATGGTGACCAAGAGGGGAATGAAAACTAGCCAGAAGAACCGCCTAATTTCCTGCCTATCTCTAAGCAATTGCGCAGCGAGAAAATAAAAGGTGATGGTATACCATAGTTTGGCCAGCAAAAACTTTATAGAAACTACCACTTGAGCAGATGTAATAGCACTAACGAGCGTCCAACCAATATGCAGTAGGAGCAAGAGCGTAATGGGATTCGTTAGAATACTAGTATCTAGTTTTGTCCCTTTGTGTAATACAGCAATCAAGTAAACTGCTGTTAGGCCGATCATGAGCGGCTCTGTGGGCAGATCAGTGCCAAATCCATTGGGGAGTACAATTTCAGTGGAAATAGGGATGCAGAATAGCAGGAGATAAAAAACAGCTTTATAGTCGACGATAGTGACGAATACCAATAAAAAAAACGCAGGAAACAGGGCTAGTGAATAAAAGTCGAGTGCTACTGCAAAAAAGATCGATAGGAGCATGCTCCCCCCAAAAAGATAAAAGGCAATCTGAGTAGCCTCTGCTGTTCGTAATATTTCAGCAAGTTTACTCCGCATCCAATACTTCCTTCCAGTTGACATCGCGGTAAAACTCCAATAAGAAAATGCCAATCACGCCGAAAATAAGAGCAATTGCAAAAGCAGTAATTACAATGATGCTTCTTCGGGGCCTAGACTTGACGATCGGAACCTGAGGGTCTTCGATACGAATCACAGCGGAAGCTTTAGCTTTATACGTAGCACGCACTCGCTTTAGATGTTCTCTATCCTCTGTTAGTTTTTGATTAGCTTCTAGATACATTTTCTCGTGTACGCCAATAATAGGAAGCCCCCTATTAAAGGTATCCATCTCTAGTTGTATAGCTTTTAGCTCTTCCTCTATACCCCGCACCTTTGCCTGGATCATCTTTATGGTATCTTTTGGAATACCAGGGGTCTCTTTCAGGGCGGTTAGCCGTGCATTTTCTCGGATATATTTAGACTCTGTGCCCGCAAGTTGAGCGGGTAGCAGTTCCGTTTGCGCCATGATATTATAGATGCCATAAATCTTTCGAAGAGCTTCCAAAGTATCACTTAGGTAAATTAATTCAGAACTCTTGGTAGCTATATTATCCTCCAGGGTCTCTAATTCCTGCCGCTGGCTTTGCCGGACTAGTTCGAGGGTGGTTTCATCTACTTTGTTTAGCGCAGCACGCGCTACTTTTGCCGCAAACTCAGGGTCTTTGTCTTCCACAGAAAGCTCTATGGCGTCGCGCTTTGTCTTCTTTAACTCATAGAGTTTGCGAAAGCGTTTTTGTACTCGATCTGGAGACTTAGGTAAGTCAGGGTTGATACTATAGTGTTCGTATAGGTTGAAGGAATCCACTAAGAAATTGATTAACTCGGAAGATTCAGCAACGGTCATAATGCGGTCGATATCATCATCATTACCATAATAATAGGTACGGATAGCCCCTCTTGGAAAATAAGCTTCAGAGCTGATTCGATCTGGACTGGCCGCCAAAAAGGTTCCCGTAGACTTATAGTAGTTTGGTAAGAAGAGTGAGATGATGGCTGTGCCTATGCCTGCTGCTAGAACGAGGTAGATAAGTTGCTTACGCCATTTGTAGAGTGTTTTCAACACTCCAATCAAATTGTCTTGATGCTCCATGCAAGGTTTGCGCTGGTTTTCGAATTAGACTTATTCCGCCAGTCATGAATGAGCGAAAGTGCAGCAAATTTTGTTTTGAACAAGGCGAAAAATGCAGACAATGCCTTAGCATTGGCGAGGCTTTTCAACGCAGTGCAGAACAAAATTTTGCCACTTGCAGCCATTTAATGGCTGGCGAAATAAGTCTACTGGTTGCAAAACTAGAAAAATCATTGGCAAAGCTTAGCTTTCTTTTGCACTTATTTCGTTTTGGAAAAAAGTAGCTGCAATTGCCTTAAATCAATCAATCGGAATATAAACGAAAAGAGCAATCCACAGGATATGCTGGCTAAAAATTTAACGAGCCAGGGAGCAGCCAGGAAGCTCATCATAGCGTAGGTAAGCATTAGCTGTAAAGCGAAGAAAAAGAGCATCCGTAGGATCATATCAATTCGTACACCCAGCTTTAGTTCTTTTTTCGCCAAGAGTATTTGAGCGAAAAAAACTAAGAATTGCGTCAAGCAAGTCGCCATAGCCGCACCAAGAGCCTTATGAGTAGAGATCAACCAGAGGTTGAGGCTCACATTGAGGAAAACACTGATAATGTAAATGATATTCATCTGCTTCAGACTATCATTAGCTGCTAGCAAGGTGCCGTAGATGTAGGAACCACTTACCGCTAAAAAACTAGTAATCAAAAAGCCAAGAATAGCACCAGAGTATGCTCCACCATTCTTATAGAGCAGGGTCATTATTTCTTCTTGAAAGAAAAAAGTAGCTATCGTTAGCGGGATGGCTCCAGCCCAGATAAATTGAAAGCTAAACCGAACCAAATCAGCAACCGATTCCCGTTCTTTTATCATTCGGGAAAACATAGGTAAGAGCAGGCCTGCAAATAAGAAACCGATCATATTACAAGCATCTAAAAGGCGATAGGCAGAGGCATAGTAATCTGCTTCTAGCTTTCCATTCACTAGCATCCGTTCAATCATTACTCCATCAATGCGCGTATAGATAGTCATCAGAAAAACGGCGAGGGCATAAGGATAACTTCTTCTTAGAATAACCAGCAAAAAGGCAAGATCAAATCGGAGCTTAAACCGCTTTAGGCGTTTATACACAATTAAGAACGCCGCCGTAGCAGTCAGCAATAGGGTAGTAGTCTGCGCATAAACAAACCACTCTATCCGAAAGTTGGAACGGTAAGGCTCTACTGAGAGCAGTACCCCACAGATAATGATTAGCAGTAAGCGATCTAGCACAGAAATTAGGCTATCCGTTCGGTAGAGCGCAAGGCCAGATATGTTAGATCGAAGGAATAGGATAAGGGAGAGGAGAATATGGTTAATTCCGATAAACAACAATAACTCGAAATACACAAATGAATAGCCAGCAAGGATAGCGGTAAGAAAAACGAGCAGTAGGTAAACAGCAGCTAACAATAACTTCAGAATCAAAATATTAGGAAAGTACTTATCTAAAAGGTGGTTGTGTTGGGAAATATTACGATTATTATAATTCTGGATACCAAAATCATTGATGATCTGGAAGAGGAAGGTGAAATTAAATAAAGCAAAGTATAGCCCATAGGTGCCCTCCGCTACGGTATTCTGAACCTGGAGATCAATACCAAATAAATAAAATGGTTTGATCAATAAATTGATAACGATCAGGAAGATGATATTGATGAAAAATTCCTTTCTCATGGAGTAGCTTCAGATAGGGTAAGATACACCGATTAGGAATGTTTCTGAAATACAATATTATCAGATTCTGATGACTGGTGCTCAAAATACTGTTCGATATGTGGGCAGGGTAGCGCTTTTCCGTGCTGATCAATGGTAAAGGGCTGATAGCCAAATTCCTGCAATAGTTGTGCTGCCTGTTGGTGTACTTGGTTACCGCGCTTAGGTGGGAGGTATTCCATGACAATGGTAGCCCTTCTAGTAGCTAGCAGTTGCTTGGCGCCTAAAAGTACTTGATACTCTGCCCCTTCTACATCGATCTTGATAAGTTTGGGGACTTGTTGGTAACGATCCGCTAGCTGATCAACCGTAAGGCATGGCACCATTAGTTTTTGGTACGGTTCCTGTTGCAGCCATGCCTGCCCTTCAAATTGCTGAATATCAAACGTGTTATACTCCGAATACATATTCTCAAACTCATAGAAAGCTATGGTCTGCTCTTTTTCGGCTACAGCCGAATGATGCGGGAAAATGTTGGACTTAGCTCTGGCATTTTGCGCAAGCACTTTATATGTTCTAGGAGCAGCTTCTAGAGCTACGATCTTTCCATTTGGGCCTACCAAGTGGGCTGCTAGCATAGAAAAATAGCCATAATGCGCACCAATATCAAAAAAGAGATCTCCACTTTGGAGGGTGTGGATTAAATAGCGCGCCAGCCTTATTTCACTATCGTGACTCTTGCCACCTGTTAGGTAAATGTCAGTGCTTGCAGGAAGCAGCACGTTCATTTGTTCACCAAAAAAGGTAGGGACAGTTACTGGTTTACTTTCTTTATTTAAAGGGTAGATTAGCTTTTTAAACGCTAGGGCAGAAATGTACTTTATAGGATTAGCCATCAATCTACCTAGGACGCTGGTAGTGGCCAATTTTTGGACACGGTTGAGCCGAATATCGAGCTGTTGCTTTATTGCCATCATTCATTGTTACAATGCGGCAGCAAATATACCTTATAAATCTACTTGCGAAGAAACAACCCAAAATATTCGTTACCCAAGCGTGGCTTAATCGAGTTGTGGCAGTCCTCAAAGTAGCGCATTTCAAACTGCTCTTGGAAATAACCCAAATATTCTGCCTTAGAACCACCAAAGGGACGGCTAGCATTTTCCGTAAGGGGATGCTTAAACCAGAGGCCTACCAGTTTTCCTCCTGGCTTTAGAAGGGCTGCTACCTGACTAGCATAAGCCTGCCTAGTAGTAGGATCGTAGTCGATAGCGCAAAAGAAGGTTTGTTCAACAAGGATGTCGTAAGTGCCTCGGTGCTGGAAGAAATCGTCGTGTATGATCTGCTCCTTTGGAAAATTTGGAACGCGGGCTTGGAAATTAGCGAGTGGGGGTTGCGCAATATCGATGATATGGGTATTGTGGAAGCCCTTTTGAAACAAGTACTCTGCCTCATAGCTGTTGCCAGCACCTGGGATGAGGATGCGCAAGTCCTTATCTTTGACTTGATCGAAATACTCCTTTATAGGAGGCGAAACGTGGCCCATGTCCCAGCCTGTTTGCTGATTGACATAGCGGTTCGTCCAGTAAGCTTCAGTAGTGTTCATACGATATAGAGATGTTCTAGCGCTAAAAACGAAAACTATTGTACTTTTGTTGAGATACGTTGTGATATAGAAACTATGCCAAAGCGAACTAAACATAAGCCGACCAAACAATTGATTTTGAAAGCGGCACTGCTGCTATTCAATCGGGATGGTTTTGTGAATGTTCGCCTACAGCATATTGCTGATGAAGCTTTCGTCAGTGTGGGAAACCTAGCCTATCACTTTCCCAATAAAGCCGCTATATTTGAAGCAATCTACGACACCCTAACCTCCAAACAACGCGCCCTCCTTGCGGAGTTTAAAGTAGTACCTTTATTTGACTATATAGACCGGCTGATCATACAAACGTACCAACTCCAAGAAAGCTATCTTTTTTTTTACCAAGATACCCTAGAGTTGTTGAGAGCTTTTCCTGATGTAGCTGCTGCACATCGGCGGCATATAGCGTGGCAAGAGGGCATGATAAAAGGGATGCTTGATTTCAATGTAGCTAGGGGGGCTTTTGAGCCAGAACCCTGGCCTGGCTTGTATGGCAGTGTTGCCGCGCGTTTTCGCGAATTTAGCGACAGCTATCGTGCCTTGCAGCAAATAAGGGGAAATGAGGCCATTAGTGACAGAGCATTCAGTGAAGCTTTATGGGCTTTTTTAATTCCGTTTTTTACAGATACTGGAAAGTTAGAATATCGGCAGATGCGCCAGTTACCAAGTGGCGAACTTTTTTAATTAAGGGCTTCAACAAAAATATTTTTTTAAAATAGTCTGAATAGTGGCCTAAATCTATCATGCCTTCCAATTTAGTACTATATTGTATTGAAAGTCAATAGATATTGAGGTTTTTTACTCTTGCTAAGCACTCAAAAGAAGAATGATTT